>JAYVYD010000208.1:0-8161 GCA_043784605.1 Myxococcales bacterium
CCACGGCAGGTGCGACGTGACCTTCAGCCACTTGGCGTGCTGATTGAACATCGAATCGACGATGTGAATGAAGGCCTCATAACAGTTGAAGACCCCGTGACGCCCAGTGAGCAGGTAGCCCTCCAGCCAGCCTTCGCATTGGTGCTCGCTGAGCATTTCCATCACGCGCCCCGCGGGTGCGAGGAACTCGTCGTTCGGCACCGTCGCCGCGGCCCACTGGCGGTTGGTCACTTCGAAGAGGGCTTCCAAGCCGTTGGACATCGTCTCGTCAGGCCCGAAGACCCGGAAGTTCCGTTGGTCGCGATTGACCTTCGCGATGTCGCGCAAGAATCGCCCGAGCACGTGCGTGTCGCCAATTCCGCGAACCCCAGGCGACGTTACGCTCTCGGCGTAGTCGCGGAAATTGGGCATGCGCAAGTCGCGAAGAAGCATTCCGCCGTTGGCGTGGGGATTCGCGCCCATTCGGCGCTCGCCTTTCGGTGCAAGCTCGGCGAGCTCGTGCTTCAGGCGTCCGCGATCGTCGAAGAGCTCCTCGGGTCGATAACTTCGTAGCCACGTGTCGAGCAGCTCGAGATGTCCGGGATGAGTGGCCGGATCGGAGATAGGCACTTGGTGTGCGCGAAAGGTTCCTTCGATCAGATGTCCATCGACGACCTTCGGCCCCGTCCAGCCTTTGGGTGAATCGAGAACGATCATCGGCCAGCGCGGGCGCGTGAGGTCGCCGTGAACGCGGGCATTCTCCTGAATCTTCTTGATCTGCTCGATGGCGACGTCGAGCGTCGCGGCCATGGCCTCGTGCATCTGCGCGGGCTCGTGACCCTCGACGAAGTATGGAGTCCATCCGTAGCCGCGTAGCAACTGCTCGAGCTCCTCGCGGGTGATGCGAGCAAGCACGGTCGGGTTGGAGATCTTGTAACCGTTGAGATGCAGTATCGGCAGCACCGCACCGTCGGTCGCCGCATCGAGGAACTTGTTCGAGTGCCATGCGGTCGCAAGCGGGCCTGTTTCCGCCTCACCGTCGCCGATGACGCAGGCAACGATCAACTCCGGATTGTCGAACACCGCACCGAACGAATGGCTGAGCGAATACCCGAGCTCGCCGCCTTCGTGGATCGAGCCGGGACACTCCGGCGACGCGTGGCTGGGTATCCCTCCAGGAAAAGAGAATTGGAGGAACAGCTTCTGGAGGCCGGCCTCGTCCTGGCTTATGTCGGGATAGATCTCGCTGTACGTTCCCTCGAGGTAGGTGTTGCCCACGACGGCCGGACCGCCGTGCCCTGGGCCCGAGACGTAGATCATGTCGAGGTCGTACTTCTTGATGACCCGGTTCAAGTGCACGTAGATGAAGTTCTGCCCGGGAGTCGTGCCCCAGTGTCCGAGCAACATGTGCTTGATGTCGGCGAACGTCAGGGGTCGCTTCAACAAGGGATTGTCATAGAGATAGATTTGGCCGACGGACAGGTAGTTGGCTGCACGCCAATACGCGTCCATCTTGTGGAGAAGATCCGGCGTGAGGGTCTTGGCAATCATCGCATCATGCTTTCCGGGGGCGAATCCGACAGCGGCAGCCCGAGCGAGGCCAGCGCCGCGCGTGTCGAGTCTGCATTCACGTGAACGACGCCCCGAATCCCGAGCGCACCGGCGATCTGGACGAACATCGGAGTGTTCTCGACGTAGGCGACCTGTCCTGCGGACACGTGCGCGAGCTCCAGCGCGAGTCGGAAGATCCCGGGATCGGGCTTGCGCATTTGCACACAACAAGACGACACGAAGAAATCCACGCAGGAGTCCAGCTTGAACTTTCCGATCCGATAGTCATTGAGATCTCGCGCTTCGTTGTTGACCGCGACGACCTTCAACGCGTGTTCAACTCTGAGTCGAGCGATCAACTCGATCATCTTCGGGAAAGGTTTCGATTGCTCGAACATGAACTCTCGAAACTTCGCCTGGGAGAACGCTCGTCGCTCGTAGAACACGACCAGGTCGAGGTACTCTTCTAGTGTGAGCTTCCCTTGCTCATGCGCGTCGAACGTGAGCTTGTGGCGAGCTTCCATCTTGGCCCACTCCAGGTCGAAGGTCGTCGCTGCGCGTCTGCGGGCGCGATGATCCCAACCGTCGGTGAGCAACACTCCGCCGACGTCCATGAAGAGCGTGGTGATTGGAAGCTTGGCGCCACGTTTGGTCCGGGCCTTCATGCGGCCGCTAGGGTTGTGAGAGTTGTGAGGAGGCGTTGGGCATACGGCATCTTCTTGACCCCCCGGACTGCACGAACCGAACCGCCATCAAGGTCTGAGCAGCTCCCTCAGCGTCACGCTGGAGCCGCATTCGACGCTCTATTGCGAGCGCGCGAGTCGGCACAAATGTCACGGCGTGACCTTGTTGCTGGTGCAGACCCGCGAGATCAGAGCGCTGTGATCACCCTGCTCGGCGCCACGTCCGCCGTTCGACTCTGCGGGTCCCAATAGACGGGACGTCCGT
The DNA here is from genome assembly GCA_043784605.1 of Myxococcales bacterium. Lineage (GTDB taxonomy): Bacteria > Myxococcota_A > Polyangia > Polyangiales > Polyangiaceae > JANYHY01. The sequence continues at coordinate 2,479 of JAYVYD010000208.1, forward strand.
AGTAGTCATAGAGACGGGCTTCGTATTCTCGATTGACGCCTGCATCGGGCTTCCACTCGGGGCTGTCTTTGATTTGCTGGCGAGACAGGTCGACATGGACCGTGTCCTCGAGCCAGCTGATTCGACTGGTCCAATGCGGCGAGACGAGGACCTTCTTTCCGAACCACCAGTTCGTCGTGTTGATCACCAGGTAGCGCACTTCCCACGTCACATCGTCGACGATGAAGTCGTCGATGTGACCGATCGCTTGGTCATTGCCCTGAACGTGATACCGGCGGACCTCGCGCGCGCTCCGCAAGTGGACGTCGGACGGCTTGGTTGTGACATGCGACCCGTATGGGTTGCCTTGGGTCAAGCCCGGATAAGCGCCCATCCCCGAGCTTTCCCAATAGGACGGATATTTATAATAGCCGTAGTAGTCCGACTCGTGCTGGCGGGAAACCGGCTTGTCCACGTCGACGCTAGGGCTGTGCTTGATCTTGTCTTTCGTCAACGACAGGTGAAAATGCCGGGTCGCCCAGTCCGCCTGATGAAACGAAATGGGCGAGATGAGAACGGGGTGTCGTCCATCGAGGAAGTTGCCCGTATCGACGACGAGATGGCGAACGACCCAACGCTCGTCGTCAAAGAGAAAATTGACGACGCTTCCGACGTCCCCGTCCGTCGCCGTCACCGCGTAGTGCTCCAGATCCTTCAGGCTTCGTAACATGGCGTGGGTTCCTCTGTTGCCCGCGGCTCAGCTCGGCCACGGGTAGACGTGTGAGTGGGACTGAGCACGATCGATGCCATGCGTGAGACGAACGACGGCGCGGGTCGTGGGTCAACGCCCGACCCGGCGACGCCCTCAAAACCGCATTTTCGCCGCACCGTGTAGGAAAGACTCGGCCATGCGGCATGGCGCTCCTTCACATCAAAGGCAATCGCTGGCTCTCCACCTAGTGGACCGAGTGGAGGTTAGTTATTAGTAATCCTCCCCGCGAAGGAGCCTTGTAGTTGGCGCCGACGTGTTTGGGCGCGCGGTTCACTTCTTGCGGTGGACCACAGCGAACGAAAGCGAGACCGCAAATGTTGTTCTCCTGGTGGTGGCTTTGGATTGTCTTCATGTTCCTCGCTGTGGCCCCCATGGGTTACGGGTGGGGTTACCGCGGCTGGGGCGCGCCATATCCCCGGTACATCCAGCGACGCCGCGGGCAGCGAGCGGCCAGCGCAGGGGGTCCAGTAACATTCGACCATCACTCTTGGGGGTGGGGCGGCGACTTCGTGTGGATGGTTTTCTTCTTCGGTATGATCTGGGCATTTTGGGGGTTTTGGTGGCGCTGAAGCCAACGCGAACGGCTCCAATCCTGGGCCACGGGGACGACGATCAGCAGGGTCACATGACGGCAATGCCGGAACGAACTTTGTCGCAGAACACGAAGGAGATCCGATGAGAGTCCTCGTCGCTACGGACTTGAGCGAGTCAGCGAACGAGGCCATCCGCCAGGCCCACGAGTGGGCTGGGTCGGCAAACACGTTTGCGACGTGCCATGTGGTGCCGAACCTTCAGCCCATCGTGCCTCTCTTTCCGCAAAGTACGGAGCACACGATCGTCGATGTCGCCGCGTTTCCCGCGCGCGCCGAGGCTGCGGTGCGCGCGCGCGTCGGCGAGGTGACCGGTCGTGGCCAAGACGACTTCGAGGTATTTGTCGATCAGGGCGTCGACTATGCGGAGATCGCGCGCCGCGCGACCGCGTGGAAAGCGGACCTTGTCGTTGTCGGCAGTCACGGTCACACCGGCCTTTGGCGCCTTCTCCTCGGAAGCGTCGCCGAGCGCGTCGCGCGAGTTGCGCCGTGCCCCGTTCTCGTCGCACGCCCGAGTCCGGCGGACGGTCCTGTCGTCGCTGCGACCGACTTGTCGGATCCGTCGCTCCCTGCGATCGCAGAGGGTCATGCACAAGCAACGCGACGACGGGTCCCGCTCGTCGCGATTCACGTGGTGGACCTGATTCCTTCGCTCGCATCGATCGCTGGAGTCCCATTCGGAATCGTGCCGGGGACGGTCTCCGCGGCGGTGCTGGAGGAAGTACGAAAGGTCGCGACCACTACGCTGTCCGAGGCCCTCGAGCGCGCACACTCGGAAGGGGAGAGCCATGTCGTGATCGGTGACGCTGCTGCCGGCATCGTGCGGGAAGCGGAGAGTCGACACGCTCAGCTCGTCGTGGTGGGAACTCACGGTCGGACGGGCCTCGCCCAGATGGCTCTCGGTAGCGTCGCCGAGAAGGTGCTTAGAGCCGCGCCATGTTCGGTTTTGGTTGTCCGCTTTGGTGGCTGAGAGCTCAGCGCTCAGTGTGACGACGAGCCCGGGTTCAAGATGGTCAGCCGCAACCGACGCGACGACCGAGCGCATGAAGTGCCTGTCTCGCGCGTCCGAGCGGCTCCACATCGACGCGATCACGTTGGTCGCCAACGAGGTCAACCCAGTCGACGCGATCCTTCGCACGGCCCGAGTGCGCGACGCGGACATCGTCGTGGTCGGGACGCGCCCCAAGTCGTGGTTCGATCGACTTCTGAGCGGCAGCGTGGCCGCGCAGGTCGTCAATCGCGCGCGCCGGTCCGTGCTCGTCACACCGCTGGATTCTGCGCGAACCACGGGCGCCCCCCCCCCGCTCGCGCGCACTCGAGTCAAGCAGGTCATTGGAGGACTTCATGATGGATATGGGATCTGTTCATTCATCGCGCGGACTGCCCGCGACCCGTCGAGTGGCCCCTCGTGTTCTCGTCGCGGAAGACGACACCGAGATGCGGCAACTCGTCGCCGAAGCCCTCCGAGAGGATGGGTACGATGTCTACGAAGCCGCGGACGGCGGAAGGCTGCTCTTCGAGGTCACCTCGAGGGACGCACCCTCCCGAGGCGATCTCGACCTCGTCGTCACCGACATCCGAATGCCGATCGGCTCAGGCCTGCGCGTCATCGAAGCGTTGCGTAAGGCTCGATGGAAGGTCCCCGTCATCATCATGACGGCGTTCAGCGACGAGGTCACACGCGCAGACGCCGCAGCGGTAGGCGCCATCCTGTCCTCGACGACTGGGAAGATCACTTGTGCAGGATGCAGAGCGCTGATGCGGAGCATCTCCTTCGCGTTGGTGCCTACGACGAACGTCGCGAACGGTCGCGTGCTGATCAACCCACTGAGCTTGACGTCTTCGAGCGTGTCCAGCACGCCGTGCGGTCGCAGATGGACGCCATCCTGCGCCAGCAACGCCTCGTAGATTGGCTCGTGGCGCCACTGTCGGGCGATCGCATACGCGCTCATGTTCGCGATCATCAGCGGCAAGATGAGGCCATAGCCCGAGGTCATCTCGACGATGATGAGCACGCTCGTCATTGGGGCGCGGATGGTGGCGCTGAAGACCGCCCCCATTCCCACCAACGCGAAGGCGCCCATCGTGTCGTCCGGGTGGTGAAAGAGCGTGCGGTCCAGAGAGCCGAACGCGCCGCCCAACATGGCCCCGATGAACAACGAAGGCGCGAAGATGCCGCCGGCGCCTCCACTCGAATACGAAGTCACGGTCGCCACGATCTTCACGACGCAGAGCGCGAGCATGATTTGAACGCTCAAGTGATCGGACAGAGCCTGTTTAAGCACGTCGTAGCCACCGCCCGTCACGCCGCCGGTACGGAGCGAGGCCATCATCAAGACGGCCAGCACTCCCGTGATCGCCCCGCCGCTCGCGGGCCGCGCCCAAGCCGGAATCCAGCGCTGTTCGCGATACCAGGCGCGCAAACCAAGTAGCGAATCCGTGAATGAGACCGACACCGCAGCTGCGGCGACTCCCAGCATCGCATAGAGGATCAAGGATCGCGCGTCGCCGAGCCCATAGTCATGCTGCACACCAAGCACGGGGTGCTCTCCGAGGATGCTCCGCTCGATGACGGCAGCGAGAGCGGCGGCGACGATCACGCCGGAAAGCACCGTCTGGTCGAGCTTGCCGACGACCTCTTCGATAGTGAAGGTCACGGCCGCGATTGGCGCATTGAACGCCGCAGCGATGCCAGCGGCCGCTCCGACGGGAATCAACCGACGACGACTCTGCGGAGACACGCGCGCGACGCGCCCCATCGCGCTCGCGATGCCCGCGCAGATCTGCACAGTGGGCCCCTCGCGACCGAGCGACGCGCCGCTGCCGATTTGCAGCGCGCTCAAGCCGAACTTCGCGAGCGCGTCGCGCAGGCGAACCGCGCCGTCGCGCGCGGCAAACGCGACTTTCACTTGCGGGATGCCGCTGCCGCGTGCGTCGGGAAACACGTATTGGAGTAGCAGGCCCGCGACGAGACCACCGAGCGTCGGCGACAAGATCGTCCACACTGCCCAGTAGCCGCTCTTGTCCTCCATCGCGCGCGCGATCAGGTGGTGCTCGAGGAACGTGATGGCGAGGTGAAAGGCTACCGCTGCCAGCCCGCAGACCACGCCGATGAGAAGCGTGAGGATGAACAGACGCTGCTGCTCGGTCGGTGCGATCCGGAACTCGAAGCGCAGCAGCTGCAAACGCAGGAGGTTGAAGCGGGCGCGCAACCCCGATCCCCTACGCCGTCCTTCGGGCGCGGGGGAAGACGAAGTAGTCATCGCCATGAAGAACCTAACACCTGGTGTCTTGTCCATGCGGGCGAGACGTGTCGTAGAGAAACGTCGTGGCAAAATGACACGCATCGCAATGGTGTGCGTCGATCGGTGAACGGCAATGGAGACCGGGTTTGCCTCGTTCTGCGGTGTGGGTGGTGAAGTCGCAGAGTGGCGCGGTCGTTACTGCACACGATGCGCCACGAAGCTGCACCTCAACGCGGGTCCGCCGTTCGATTGCGGATGCGGTCCGATCAAGACACTGCCCGACCCGCAATGCAACGGCGGTGCGCCGGTTCAGTGTGAGCAATTTCTCGCAGGCCAGTGGTCCATGCTCTGCAAAGCAAACGCGGGAGCGTGCACTGGGTCGAACAGCGGTGCAGTCGTGGAGTGCTTGACCAAAGGACAGTGCAGCGGCAAGGCGTGTTGCTGCACAGGTTCCGTCGGAGGGAGCAACTGCAGCACGATGATCAACACGTTCGTTGGAAGTGCGTGTGCAAGCACTTGTGGGTCTGGCGAAGCCGTCTGCACCAGCGACAACGATTGTGCAGGCAACACGCACTGCCTACCCGTGACTATTGCCAGCCCAAGCCCCGTACCATTTGGGCTAGGCCTCTAGTGTGGGAGGAGCGTAGGAAAATCAAAGCGGTTTCTCCGGGACTCGACTGAACGGAAGGCGGGGGCTTGAGAGCGTTGGGATGTATGTGGACGGAACTCGGTGTATTGGGCCGACGACATTTCGAGACGACTTTGGCCCCATTGTCGGTCGAGAGCAAGACGGGGCCTCGAGCGCGACCCGTCGCGCGTCTAAGCAGCCTCGTCGCCGAAGGCGGCTCTCCTGAGGGCCCGACTTTTCCAATAGGGCGGACCTCTCGCGGGCTGGGGCTCGGGAGCGCTGGTGGGCTCACCGAGCGAGCGGAGGTAGCGGGCGATGCTCTTGGGCTCAGTGACCATGGCGAGCAGACGCATGCGAGCTTTGCACCCCTAAGCTGGCTCTTGCGAGCCCCTTGGACAGAACCTTCTCCAGTGAACGTGCCTTTGGCACGCTCACTTGGGACATTGCAACACGTCCAAGCCGAAGGTCC
>JAYVYD010000209.1:0-24720 GCA_043784605.1 Myxococcales bacterium
GCTTCAACTGCGAGCGGACCTCGGCGTCCAGGTCTGCGTCGGCGGTCATGTGCTTCTTGAAGATGGGGGCCATCTTGCGGCGCATGACGAGGTCCTCGGAGAAGATCTCCTCGACGTTGTGCGAGTGGCCGAACATCTCGACGACCTGATCGAGCAGATAGTCGAGCGTCTCATCGCCAACGCGGATGCCTTTGCTCTCGGCGATTTGCTGGCGGACGCGCGTGTAGTCCGTCGTGCCGCGGCCAGTGCGCTCGAGCAGCTCGCGCGTGCGCTCGGCCACGTCTTTCTCGGTCTCGAGGTAGCTCTTGAGTACGGCCTCCACATCGGCGACGACCTCACTGGGTCGCTCCGACTCGATGTCGCCACCGGCGAGCAAGGTCTTCACGACTTCCTGGGCGATGGGCGAAACGCGGCCGGCGAAAAGACGCATGGGCGGCGAACGTAGCCGGGTTTGTCGGGCCTTGCACCGAGTTTCGGGCCTGAAATAACGATCGCCGTTTTGCCCTAGAACTCGCCCGATCTCGGATGTGTGGAGCCGCGTTTCTTCACGCGACTCGAAGAGTCGGCGGGGAGTTGATATCGTCCCCCCCCGATGGCGCTCTGCCCGTGGTGCAAAGTCAATGTCGGCGAGCTGCCGATCACCTCCCCGTGCCCGAAATGCAAACGGGTCGGCAAGGAGCTTCCATGGCTCAACAAGAGCGTGGCACCGCCGCCGCTCGCGATCGGCCTCTGGGGGACTGGCCTCGAGCTTGGCGGCGACGAGTCTCCGCAGCGCTCCGTATCGCCCGCGCCTTTCGTCCTGGACCCGCAGCCGCATGATGCAGGGCTCGAGCTCGATTTGGCACCGTCGCCAACGCCAGCGCCACCGCCACCGCCAACGCCAGCGCCGGTCCGAACCGACGCCGCCTACGCCGCGACGATCTCTCATATGCACAGCGTCCCGAGCTTCGAGAGCGAGCTCGATCTCGCGCCACCACCTCCTCCTCCTCCACCTCCACCATCAGTGCCTCGCGTGTCGAACCCCGCGGCGCCGCCAGCCCCCATCAGCGTCCCGGCGCCGAGGAGCCAGCCCGACCTGACGGGCCGCAGCGTGTTGGACGACGACGACGAGCTGATGTCCGGCGGCGACCTAGCGCTCGACCTCGACGTGGGCAACGGCACCGCGCTCCCTCAACGGCTCAGCTCGCCGCACACCTCGATGCGAGCACCGCCGTCTGGATCGCTCCCTCCGAACGCGAGCGGCGGGTTCGCGCGAGTGTCCGCCGCGCCTGCTGCGCCCGAAGACGTCGATCCGTTCGAGGCGCGCGCTCTCGGCGACTTCGGAGACGCACCCACCAACCCGCTCTTGTCTCCGCTCTACGCGTGGCGTGTGACCCGGCGGCGCGCTGAGCTCGGGCGAAGGCTCGCGCTGCAGAGGGAGGACGCCACGCGCACGCGCCAGCGCGCCGAGGATGCGCTCGTCGCGTTCGGCGAGCGGGTTCGACCCGCAGTGGAGCAAGCCCAGTCGCGCGGACTCGATGATGTTCACGCCGCAGAGGAGGTCTTGCGCTCGCGCGACGGGGGTCTCGCCGTCGAGATGGACGCACATCGAGCCGAGCTCGCCCAGATCGACGCGCGCCTCGACGTCGTGGAGTCGGAGCTCGCCGCCGCGCTTGCCGACGAGAAGCAGATCGCCGAAGAGCTCGCACGCGCCGCCGAAGTCAGAGACCGCGCGATGGCGAAGATGAAGCGCGCCGAGATCGAGATTCGCAACGCCACCGCGATGCTCGGCAAGGGAGGAGCATCGTGAGCGAAGCGATCGAGGCGCAAGTCGCGGCGCGCACCGCGGAGAAGGCCGCGCTCGCCTCCGAGATCGCGCGCCAAGCGCCGGTGATCGCCGAGATCGAGACGCGGCTCGCCTTGGCGAGGCGGAAGGTCGCCGAGGTACAGCAACGAGCGACCGCCGTGCGCAACGAGCGCGCAGCTCTCTTGGCCGCGTTCGGTCGCCGTGCCGGCACGCGCAGTCAAGGCGTGGAGGAGGCCAACCGCGCAGTTCGCACCGCACTGATCGCGTTCGCGCAGCGATCGCTCGGAGACGCGTCGCCCGAGCTCGCACCCGTCGTTGCCGAGCTGCATAAGGTGGAGGAGGCCGCTCGGCGCGCCGATCGCTCCGTTCGTCTGCACGAGGCCGCGATCGCGTCGGCCGATAAAAAACAGGTTCTCCAGGGAGCGATCATCGCCGTCGGTGCAGTCCTGCTGCTGTTGGTGTTGCTGTTCTTCCCCCTGATTTACAGGGCGATCGTCGTTCCCGATCCCGTGATCCCGCGCTGACGCGTCACGTGAGCCACGCGTGGCCAAAGAAGAAAATCGTCAGCGACCACGCGAGCACCAGCACCAGGATCCGCACGCGCGCTACCGAGATACGCCGCGCGAGCGCAGCTCCCGCATAGCCGCCGATCACCGCGCCGACGGCGAGCGTCCCCGCGACGCGCCAGTCGACGAGCCTAGCAATCGCGAACGCCGTCACTGCCGCCCCGTTGATCAGCGCGCCGAGGACGTTCTTGATGCCGTTCATCTCGTGGATGTTCTCCATGCCGAGCAGCGTGAAGATCGCGAGCATCATGATCCCCATGCCTCCACCGAAGTAGCCGCCGTAAGTGGACACGACGAGCTGCGCGACGGTCGCCGTGACCACTGCGATCGCGCCTGCGGTCTTGGCCTTCGCGAGGCGCGCGCCAATGGTCCTTCCGAACGTGAAGACGAGCGTCGCGAACAACAGCAGCCACGGAAGCAGCTTCACGAACGTGACGTCGCTCGTGCGCAAGAGCAGCGTGGCTCCGGCCGTGCCGCCCACCAGGCTCGCGACGACGAGCGGCAGAGCGCGCCGACGAGCATCCTTGCCGATGCTGTCGCGGTAGCCGATCACGCTCGACACACTCGCAGGCCACAGGCCCGCCGCGGTGGTCGCGTTCGCCATCACGGGCGGAGTGCCCGTGAACATCAGCGTCGGGAACACGATGAAGCTCCCGCCGCCCGCCACCGAGTTCAGTGCGCCTCCCGCCGCTGCCGTCACCAACAGGAGCGGCAGCGTCGTCATGGCTTCTTCGTGCGCTTGTTCGGCGAACTCTTGCCCGGAGGCGGCGCGCTCTGGCGTGCCGGGATTTTCGGCTCGCGCATGCCCATCTGGAGCCGGCGCATCACCGCGCGCTTCTGGCGATCCTTGTATTTGGCGTGAGAGGCCTCACCAAGCTCGTTCTTCGACTCGGTCTCGCGGTCGATGACTTGAAACTCGCAAATCACGAAGACGACCGGCGCCAAGTCCCAGGCGGCCGCAGGCGCGCGCTCCAGGATGTTGCGCGGCAGTCGCACGGGCATGTCCACGACGAAGTGAATGACCCGGTAGTTCTCGGCGCTGAATCGATTGTCGCTCGGCGTCAGATCGTCGTCTTTGCCTGCCTGCATCTCCGGCAACATCGGCCCGAGGTGCGGGCTCTTCAAGGAGTAGCTCTTGAAGTGGAACATCGAGTTGATGCTCTGATTGGGGATTACATAGTTGAACGGAAAGAGGCGCGTCGTCAGGTACGAGATGACCGGGAAGATGTCGTCGTAGTGCCTCGTGACGATCCGAAAGCGCAGCTTGTCGTAGATCTGCGCGGCGACGGTCTCTTGTTTGGAGAGCAGCTTCGTATAGAGCGAGTCTTTGTTCTTCCGCCCGCCGACGAACTCCAAGATCGGAAAGCCGCCCGCGAGCATGCCGCCGATCACGCGGTAGACCTTCTCTTCCACCATGTGGAAGACCTCTTGGTCGCTGAGCGGCAACATGAACAACAGCTCGCGCCCCTCGAGGTGGTGGATGATGTGCATGCACTTCAAGATGGTGCACGCGCAGGTTTGGCGGTGGCCTTGGCTCGAGGCGACCATGAGCAGCTGCTCGACGCTGGCTTGCTCGATGGGCTTCGGGATCGGGAACTCGAAGTGACGGCGCAGGTAGTCGATCGCCTGCTGCTTGATCGCGTCCATGCGCTTGCGGTCTGCGGCCTCTTCGGGTCGGAACTCTTGCGCGCGCAGTAGCTCGTCGACCTGCTTTTCGTCCTCGAAGTTGAGGCGGTGCCAGTCGATCACGGAGTCTCCGCGCAGGATCAGGCGAACGGCCTCGAGGTCCATCAGCGAGAACTCGCCGAGCGTCTTGAGGCGGTCGGGCTTCTGCGCCGGGGCGTCCGAAGAGGGGCGGCGTGATTCGGCCATACGTCGGCGAAGGTGTATGACAGATTCGTACGCGCGTGTGGAAGAACGATTCTAAAGCCATCAAGGCCACACTCGATCGTGTGCGTGCACGCTGCGACAACGAAGCTCGCTTGCGCGCCGATCCGGTGGGCATCGTGCATCGGTACGAGGACCCACTCGACCAAGAGATCGTCGGACTGGTCGCGGCGTGCATTGCGTTCGGCAACGTCAAGACCATCCGCAGCAAGCTCGAAGAGGCGCTCGCTCGCATCGGCGAACGGCCAGCGGACGCGGGCGACGACGGTCCCGCGCTCATCAAGCGAATGAGCGGTTGGAAGCACCGCGTGTTCTTGGGTGAGGATATCGCCAAGCTCGTCATCGGCGCTCGCATCGTCCAAAAACGACACGGCTCGCTCGGCGCACGCTTCAAGCTCGATTGGGACGAGACCTCCGATCTCAAAGAGTCGCTCGCACGCTTCGTAGACGCGATCCGAGACGCGGGGAAACTGCACACGGGCAAGAGCGGGCGCCGCGGCCCCGCTCACCTGCTCGGAAGTCCGCGTGCAGGCAGCGCGTGCAAGCGCTTGATGCTCTACCTGCGCTGGATGGTACGACCCGCGGACGGCATCGACTTCGGGCTGTGGCCCATTTCACCGAGCATCTTGCTCTTGCCCGTCGACACTCACATTCACAAGCTCTCACGCAACTTGGGATTCACACGCCGCCACGACCTCTCGTGGAAGACGGCGGAAGAGATCGCCGCGGCGCTCGCCGTCTTCGATCGGAAGGACCCAGCGAAATACGATTTCGCGCTCTGTCACCTGGGCATGCTGCAGCGCTGCCCTTCGCGGAGAGACGCGGCTCGCTGCGAAGGATGTGGCGTGCAGCCCGTGTGTAGACACTGGCGCTAACGGAAAGTGTGGCGAGTCGGAAGTTCGCCGAGTTGGTTCGATCTCCACACTAGGAAATTCGCGGGAGCAAATTTCGGGGTGAATCGACGAGCGTAGCGAGGGCCTCACCAGGGCGACTAGTTTCCAGAGCCGCAGGCCGCGAGGCGGTCAGAACAAACACTAGTGGCTGACGATCTCGCTCGGATTGTCGTATCTCCACACGTGCGCGATCTTGTGATCGCGTAGCTCGACGACGTCGATCACGTTGAGCGTGACGAGCTGCGAGCTCTTGAACGGAATGTTGCCGATCGGCCCCTGCTGCTCGCCGCTGATCGTGTACTCCACGATCACGAACGCGCCCGCGCCGAGCGTGTTGTTGACGAGCGTGTCGAGCTGGCCGATTGACGCTCGCATCGAGCGAAAGTGAGCCTTCGCTTGGTCCTTGCCGTGTAGCGGATCGGGACGCCCAGTGTAGAGCTCGACATCATCGGTGAACGTAGAGAGGTAGCCCGCCTCGCCCTCGATCAGGGGTGCCGCCTTGCCCGCGTCGAGCCTCTGAGACTCGTGTGTGCGCACCTCGAGCGCGTCGAGCGAATCGCGTACGGCCTGCACGTTCGTCGCCTCGTCCGGCGAGGCCGTGCTCTCGAAGACACGCGCGGCCGGTGAGGTCCCCTGCGTTGCGGCGCCGAGGAGTTGCGCCTTGACCTGCGCGACGTCAAACATGACGTGCACGTCTTCGATGCTGCCGTCGTCGCTCGTCCACACGAGCATGATGCCCTTGATCGTGGCTTGTTTCTGGGTCGCCGCGAGCCCCATCCAGTCACGCGTCTGCGAGCCGGTGATGGAGAACTCGATGGCTTGGTAGCGCTCGTTCATCCACACGCGTGACGTCGCGACCGTGCGCTGCGCGAACGCGCCGAAGATGGACTCGTGCATCGCGAGTGCCGCCTCGCGGCCGTGGGCGGTCTGCTTGCCGAAGCGCATGTTGGCGCTCTCGCCGAGGAGCTTCGGGAGCGTGCCGAAGTCTGCGAGCGCCTTGGCGTACGCGGATGCGACGAGAGCCTCTCGCTCGGTGGGCTTGAGCTGACCCGCGTCGGGTCTCGGCTGCGGCTGCAGGGAAGCCCAGTTCACGGGCGGCGCAGGCGGAGGGCCCACTTTGTCGCTCGAGCACGCGACGAACAGCGCGAGGGCGAGAGTGATGGGTCGGCGCATGGGTGCCTCTCTTAGAACGCGAAGCCGATCGACGCGAGCGCTCGAGGCCTGAGCCCAGAGTTCGCGAAGACGTCGGCGGGGAACTGTTGTTGAGGGATCGTCGTCGATGTCGCGAGGTACTGCAGGCCCATGCCGAGCGACAGCGAGACGCGATCGAGGACGAGTGCTTGAAAGCCGATGTCCACTGCGGCACCGAGCTCGAGGTAGTTCTTCGTGTCGCCGTTCTGCGCTTCTGCGACGAAGTCCGCGAGCACGAGTGAAGGCCCGAAAAACAGCCCCCGCGGACCTCCTCGGCCGAAGTAGTACCGGTAGCCGAGCTCACCGCCGCCGCCCGTGAACGTCTGACGCGGCAGCTGCGTTGGGTTGGCCGCCGCGTCGTAGATGTAGATCGGCTTTGTAGCGGTAAACGCGAAGAACGGGCTCAGTACGATCGCATGGTGGTCGGTGGGCACCAGGATCACGTTCAGGCTGATCTTGTCGATGATGAGCGCCACGGGGTTGAACTCGATCGCGACCCATCGTCGGGCGGGCGGCGTGTCCGCGAACGTGACGTCTACGGCCGAGGACGCATGGACCTCCGCCTGCGTAGGCTGCGGGTCCGCGAGAGCGACCGCGCTCGTCGCCGTGATGGCGACCGAGATCGCCAGCGACCATGATCGCTTCATCATCGGGACTCCTTCGAGCGCCGTCGCGCGACGGCGGCGACGAGAGCGGATAGACCGATCGCGATCGCGCACACGCCACCGAAGCCAGATCCGGTCGGCGCGACGTTGCATGTCCCGCTGTTGGTCGTGTCGCAGAGCGCACCGTCACACGCGAGCGGGACACCTCCCTCGGCGCCAGCCTCATCGGGGCCTGCGTCGGGCGTGTCCGAGTCCGCAGCGTCAGGAGCATTTGCGTCCAACGGAACGCCTGCTTCGGCGAAGGCCACGTTCGAGGCTAGAAGAACGGCGACCGTGAGAGGTAACGTGACGTGCTTCATCGGAGGTCCATGGCGACGGCTTGCTCGAGTTGATAGACTGCGGTCCAGTAATTGGTGAGGTCACCGAAGTACTCGCCCTTGATCGCGATGTACGTGCGCAGCGCGTCGAGGTAGTCGGTGAGGTTCGCACTGCCGCTCTCGTATTGGATCGCGATGATGTCGAACGCGCCCTTCGCGCTCTGCAAGAGTCCGCCATTCGCTCTGCGAGGACCTTCCATTCGCTCCACCAAGCGCCTGGTGCCGACATAAGAGGCGAAGCCGCTCGAGACGTCGTTGACGACCTGCGAGGTGAGCTTCGCGTGCGCGAGGGTGTTGGCGTCGTAGATCCCCTCCGCTTGCTTCGTCTCGCCTTGCAGTTGGTAGAAGACCGGCAGCGGCACTGACAAACCGAACGTGAGGATCTGCGGGCCTACCGGGCCGTTGGTGGAGGTGCCACCGAAGCCGCCCCACGAGTAGTTGACGCCCAACGTGACGTCGGGAAAACGCTGGCGCCTGATGAGCTCGATCTGCGCTTGGGACGACGCCATCATGTACCCGAGCTGGCTCAAATCAGGGCGATGGTCGAACGCGACGCGGAGGAGTGCGACCTCGGTCGCGTCGGTGAGCGGGAGCGGGACGGAGTAGTCGAGCACCGCCGTGTCGACGTCGAAGTCCGGCACGCCGCCGCGCACGCCGAGCAAGAACGCGAGCGTCACGCGTGCTTGACGAAGGTTGATGACCGCGTTGTCGACGGCCCCATCGGACTCGAGCTTCTGTGTCTCGATGCGCTGCAGATCACCGAGGTTCACCGTGCCGCCGCTCAGGCGGTCTTGGAACTTCTGGAGCGTCGTCTGGTTCGTTGCCGCGACCTCTTTGGCGAACTTGTACCCGAGCTCCGCCTGGGCCACCTGGATGAAGGCCGTCTTCACGTCGAAAGCGAGCGTGCGCTCGGCGTCCACCCTGTTCATCTTCGCGGCGGCGAGCGCGTTGCGAGCGACGCGCTGGCGCAGGTCGCGCTTGCCCGAGAGGGTATCCATGACTGCGGCCGAGTCGCTCACGCCAACGTTGAAGACCCACGGCGTGCACTGCGCGCCGTTCACGAGGCAGTTGCCGCGGCTGTACTCGCTGTTCGCGTACGTGATCGAGTTCCCCACCGAGCCACTGACGACGGGATTTGCGATAGCAGCAGCCGCAGTGACTTGCCCTTCGGCCGTGCGCACTTGGGCGTCGGCGATCAAGAGGTCGAGCCCGCGCGTCCGGAAGATGCGCATCGCCGCCTCGAGCGTGAGCGTGGGCGGAAGCTCCGTCGCGACGGGCACGATCTCGTCGCCGCGTGCGCGCCCCGACGCGACGAAGCACGCGAAGAGGAGCAGCAGCGCGAGTAGCTTAGGGCTTCGTTTGAGCCCCCCGACTAGACAGTGCATCGAACCTCTCTTCACTTGAACTTTCATGGCGTCGCTCCTCGCGAAGCGCGAGCGGCTCACACGCTCTCGCGAACGAAGCGCTGAATGGTCGAAGCCCTCAGCAACAGCCATGCCCGCGGCACTCTCGGTGATTCTGGTTTCTTGCGCAAGCACACGATCAACGCCGAATCACGAATGCAGCGGGGCAGGACGCTGTGCCTCAGCGGCGCGCGAACCAGGCGCAATCTCGCCCCACCGTCGTTCGTGATTGCGTTCGCCCTCCGGGCCGAGATTGACCTGCTCGTTTCTCATGACAAGCGGCGCAAGTCCGTGGCTCTCGCCCTCGGACTTGCCACGGCATGTTCCCCTTGGCGCGGCGCGCCGGGTGTGAGAGCGTCGCGACCCCTGATGGCGACGAAGAAGGAATTCGCACTGGACGCCGTTCGCACGGACGGTTGGTTCGAGCGAATCGGTGAGGGCATCGGGAGCTTTCAGGCGCTGTGCGAGATCGTCGGCGAGCGCTTTTTTGCGTTCTCGATCATCGTCGGGGCGCGCATCACGGCGCTCACGGTCGACCGCCGCAACCCGGATCAGACGCTCGTGGACTTCGTGGTGGGCGCGACGGACGACGCGGACCTCGAGCCCCAGCGACTCTCGCTCGCGGACTTTCGTCGCCGCCTCGTGGGCGCGCTTTTGGTCGAAGAGGATCGCGACGATCCCCCGCCCGCGCGAGAGACGGACACGGAGGCGATTCAGCTCTTCATCGGCGTTCGGTTCCTCCTGCTCGCCCCGCTCTACGGCTACTCGCTGCGCAAGCTGACGGTCGCGACCGACGGCGCGACGCTCGGCGCCAGTCACGACGGTGAAGACGAAGTCTTCGACGTACCGAACTTCCGCGCTCGCATCCGCGCGCACGTCCAGTCGGAGCTCGATCGCGCACAAGCGGGGCAGCGCAGCGCGATCGATCTCTCGAAGGTCGCCGAGGCCGAGTCCGCGTCGCTCAAGAGCGAGTGGTCCAAGGTCATCCAGTTGCTTGGCGCGTGGCCCGCGCCTCTCGCGATTTTCCTGCGAACGCCGGAGGGACAGATGCTCGCCCCCGACGCACGCGCGCTCATCTCCAAGGGTCTCGGCCTGCTCGGGTCCGCATGCGTGCACCTCGGCGAGGTGAACCAAGCCGAGGAGGTGTTTCGGATCGGCATCCAGTACGCGCAAGAGGGACTCGCTGCGGCGGACCTCTTTCGACGCCTAGGCGAGGCGCTGCTCATCGCCGATCGCGCCGGCGAGGCCATCGGACCGCTGCGCCGCGCGCTCGCGTTCGGCGGTGCCGCCAACGAGGTCATGCCGCTGCTCGGTCGAGCGCTCATGCGCCGCCACAAGAATGTCGCCGCCTACGCGTGCCTGCGAAGCGCGATCGAAGCGGGCGTGAGCGAGCGAGACCTCAGCGTCGAGCTGAAAGAGCTCGAATCCGCGCTCGGTCCTGCGCTGACTGCATGGAAGGCGACGCGACTCGGCGCAGGGTAGACGACTGGCGACAATTGACACCCTTGAACGCGGCCACTAGACATCCGCCCCGGTTCCCCGGCCTCGCGCCCGCGATTGGGCGTGCTTGTCGAGACCCCCTGTGGGACTTTCTAGATGATCGCCGCGTACGCACCCATCATCCTCATCATCACCATCGCGACCCTGCTCGCCTGTACCTTCTTCTTCGGGCACCGCTTCTTGGGCGGAAATGCCAAATTCAGCGAAGAGCGAATGCAGCCGTTCGAGTCGGGCAGCGAGAGCTCGGGCGCGCGGAACACGAAGCTGAGCGTCAAGTTCTACCTGACCGCGATTCTCTTCGTCGTGTTCGACATCGAGGTCGTGTTTCTCTACCCCTGGGCGGTGCGTTTCCGCGACCTTGGGTGGAACGGTCTCTACACGATGATCGGCTTTTTAGCCGTGCTCGTCGTCGGCCTCGTCTACGTTTGGAAGAAAGGTGCCCTCGAATGGGAGAGCTGACTCTCGCCGGTTCCGAGACCGGATTTGCGACCACGAAGTTGCAAGATCTCCTCGGCTGGGCTCGCAAATATTCGCTCTTCAACTATCCCTTCGTGACCGCGTGCTGCGGCATGGAGTTCATGGCGGTCTCGTCGCCGCGCTACGACTTCGCGCGCTTCGGCGCCGAAGCCCCGCGTTTCTCGCCTCGCCAGAGTGATCTCCTCTGGGTCGTCGGCACGATCAGCCAGCGCCAAGCTCCCGTGCTTCGCCGCATCTACGAGCAGATGATGGCCCCCCGTTGGGTCATGGCGTTCGGTACGTGCGCGAGTTCCGGTGGCTTCTACGACAACTACACGACCGTCGCGGGCATCGACAAAATCATCCCCTGCGACATCTACGTGCCCGGCTGCCCGCCGCGTCCCGAGGCCGTGTTCGATGGCTTGCTCTTGATCCAAGACAAGATCGCCAGCGGCAACCGCACGCCCGCGATCGTCAAGCCCCGCAGCGACCCCGCGACCGCGCTCGTGCAGGTCCGTCAGAACGCGACCGGCAAAGTGATCAGCATCGGGACCAAACCCGCTCCCGCTCCCGAAGAGGACGTAGCCGAAGAAGAAGAAGAAGAAGCGGTCGCGCACGCGTCTGATTCTGTCGAAGCAGAGAGCGACGACGAGGCTAAGAAATGAGCCAGCTCGTTCTCGACAAGCTCAAGGCCAAGCTCGGCGACGCGGTCCTCGAGACGCACTCCGACTTCGGCGACGACACCGCGGTTGTCACTCCGCAAGCCTGGAAATCAGCCGCGGAATTGCTTCGTAGCGATCCCGCTCTCGACTTCAACCTCTTCGTCGATCTCTGCGCCGTCGACTTTCCCGACCGTGAGCCGCGCTTCGAAGTGGTGCTGCACGTGTACTCGATCAGCAAGCGCCACCGCGTGCGTCTCAAGACGCGAGTCGGCGACACCGAGGGCGAGCACGCCGAGGTCGACACTCTGACGAGCGTTTGGACCGGCGCTAACTGGTTCGAGCGCGAGACGTTCGACATGATGGGTATCGTCTTCAAGGGTCACCCGGACCTTCGCCGCATCTTGATGTACCCGGAGTTCGTCGGGCACCCGCTGCGCAAGGACTACCCGGCCGACAAAACGCAGCCGCTGGTCGCGTACCGCACCGCAGAAGAAGCGGGCCTGGCCGTCGACAAGGTCGCGCCGTTCGGCCCCGATGAGGGCATGAGCTTCGGGCGCAAGTTCGTCGCGGAAAAGGACACCAACTAATGGAGCCGGTCGATCTGGAGCTCGAAGAGGGAGAGCTCGAGCTTCCCTCGGAGCCGATGCACCTCAACATGGGCCCGTCGCACCCCGCAATGCACGGGACCGTCCGCATCGTCCTCGAATTGAGCGGAGAGAACATCGAGAAGGCGGACGTACAGATCGGCTATCTGCACCGCGGCTTCGAAAAGATGTGCGAGCGCGGGACGTGGGCGCAGGTGTTTCCGTACGCGGACCGCTTGAACTACGTCTCGCCGATGCTCAACAACGTGGGCTTCGCGCTCGCGGTCGAGAAGATGTGCGGCGTCGAAGTGCCGGAGCGTTGCCAGTGGTACCGCATGGCGCTCGGCGAGCTCGCGCGCATCAGCGACCACCTCACATGCGACGCCGCCATGGCGATGGAGCTCGGCGCGATCACCCCCTTCTTGTGGCTTCTCAAGGCGCGCGAGCTCATCTGGGACGTCCTCGAGGAAGAGACCGGCGCGCGGCTCACGCACTCGTTCGGTCGCATCGGCGGCATGGCCATGCCTCCCACCGCGGGCTTCAAAGAGTACTGCCGAGCGATCTTGCCCAAAGTCATCCACCAAGTGGAAGAAGGCGAGAAGATGCTGCTGAAGAACCGCATCTTCATCGACCGACTGCAGAACGTCGGCGTCATCAGCGGTGAAGACGCGGTCGCGCTCGGCTGGACGGGGCCCTGCTTGCGCGCGACAGGCGTCTCCTACGACATCCGCAAGGCGCACCCGTATCTCAAGTACGACGAGGTCGACTTCGAGGTGCCAGTCGGAACGCGCGGCGACACGCTCGATCGCTTCCTCGTGCGTCTCGCAGAGATCCGCCAGAGCAAGCGCATCATCTTGCAGTGCCTCGACCGCATGGCGGATGACGGCCCGGTCAACTGTGACGACCCACGCATCATGCTTCCCGAAAAGTACGACGTCTACACGACCATCGAAGCGACCATCCAACACTTCAAGTTGGTGATGGAAGGCGCGAAGGTCCCCAAGGGCGAGTGCTACTCGTACACCGAGGGCGGCAACGGCGAGCTCGGCTTTTACCTCGTGAGCGACGGGTCGGGCACTCCGCACCGCGTGCGCATCAGGCCGCCGTGTTTTGCCATTGTCCAAGGCCTCGAGAAACTCATCACGCACCGCATGCTGAGCGACATCATCCCGACGTTCGGGTCGCTCAACATGATCGGCGGCGAGTGCGATCACTGACGGGAACGCGAGACGAGAATGCCTACCTTCAAGCTCGACGGTAAAGAGATCCCCTTTCAGCCCGGTGAGACCATCATCGCGGCCGCGCACAAGCAGGGGATCGACATCCCGCACTACTGCTGGCACCCCGGTCTTTCGATCGCGGCCAACTGTCGCATGTGCCTCGTGGAAATCATGCCCGCCGCCAACCAGCGCGCGGTCATGTTGGACATCCTCGAGTGGGATGCCGAGTCCCACGACTACAAGCCGCAGCGCAAGCCGAAGCTCCAGCCGTCTTGTCAGATTGCAGCGTCCGAGGGGATGGACGTTCGCTCCGACTCGAGCGAGTACGTGAAGGACGCACGCAAGGGTGTCCAAGAGTTCCTGCTCCTGAATCACCCCGTGGATTGCCCGATTTGCGATCAAGCAGGCGAGTGCAAACTCCAGGACTACTGGCTCCTTCACGGGCAGTACCAGAAGCGCATGCGCGACGAGCCGATCCACAAGCCGAAAGCCGAAGTGTTCGGCCCGACGATCGTCTACGACGCCGAGCGATGCGTGATGTGTACGCGCTGCATCCGCTTCATGGACGAAGTCGCGCACGACCCGGTGCTCGACATGCGCGAGCGCGGCAACCTCAAGGAGGTCATCGTCGCGCAGGGCCGTCAGCTCGAGGGTCACTACACGCTGATGACCGAGCACGTCTGTCCCGTGGGTGCGCTCACGAGCAAGGACTTCCGCTTCAAGGCACGCGTATGGTTCCTCCGCGCCGCCAAGAGCGTCTGCCAAGGCTGCGCGACCGGCTGCAACACGTGGCTCGACTTCGACCCTCGCCACAACAAGGCGCAGCGGTACCGACCTCGGGACAACGAGCAGGTCAACAAGTACTGGATGTGCGACGAGGGCATGGTCACGTACGCGCAAGCGCACGAGAGTCGCGTCGTCGAGGCCATGAACAAGGGAAAGCAGGCGACGGTCGCCAAGGCGCTCGAGGCGAGCAAGAAGCTCCTCAGCAGCGTTCCGCCGGAGTCGATCGCGATCGTGCTGAGCGCGCAGCACTCGGTCGAGGACAACTGGGCGCTCGCCGAGCTCGGCAAGCTCCTCGGCAGCAAGAGTGTATTTTACACGAAAGCCCCCGATGGCTACGAGGACAAGATCCTCATCCACAAAGACAAGAACGCGAACTTCACGGGCGTCGCGCTCGTGTCGCCCGAGGCGAAGTCGTTCTCCGAGCTGGAGAGGGCGATCGAGTCCGGGTCGATCAAGCACGCGATCTCGCTCGGCGGCCACACACCGAAGGGTGAGGTCGACCAAGACGTTCTGAAAAAGCTCGACGCGCTCGTCGTCATCGCGGCACACGAGAGCGCGCTCACGCACGCCGCGAAGGTCGTGCTCCCGGCGACGAGCTGGGCCGAGCAGAGCGGCACGTGGGTCAACGCCAAGGGCCACAAACAGGTCGCGGACAAAGCGCTGAACCCGCAAGGCTCGAGCGAGCCAGCGCACGCCCTCCTCGCACAGCTCGCCCGCGCGCTCGGCCTCGAGCCGGGCTGGGGCAAGCTCAAGGATCTCCGCTCCAAGGCCGGCTTGATCGATGCCGCGCCCACCATCGTTCCCACCACGAGCACGCAGGCGGTTTGACGATGACTTTGTTCCAGCTCGTTTGGGCGATCATCAAGATCGCGATCATGGTCGGCTTCGTCGTCAACACGGCGGCCATCCTCACTTGGTTCGATCGACGCGGAGGCGCCGCGATTCAGGATCGCGTCGGCCCGAATCGCGCGGTCATCAAGATTGGCAAGTTCGAGATTCGCCTTGCGGGTCTGCTTCACCCGCTCGCCGACGGCTTGAAGTTCTTCACCAAGGAGTTCTTCATGCCGCCGAAGGCAGACAAGCTCCTGTTTCGCCTGGCGCCCATCCTCTCGATGATGCCGGTGATGGCGCTCGTCGCCGTGATCCCGTTCGGCGATGCGCTTTGCACATCGGACCTTCATCGATCGATCGACGGCTCACTTCTCGGCGCGTTTCCGAGCGTTCCGCGCTTTGGCGTCTGCAACGCCATCGCAGAGCACGACGTGTTCGGCGTCGACCACGCGATCCTCGGTCACGTCAGTGCGGTGTTGCCGGTGGACCTCATCATCGCGCCGCTCAGCGTCGGCATCCTCTATGTCTTCGCGATGGCAGGGCAGGGGATCGTCGGCGCGGCGATCGCCGGCTGGTCGAGCGACAACAAGTTCTCTCTCATGGGCGCGCTACGCGCCGCGAGCCAGATGGTCAGCTATGAGGTCGCGATGGGCCTCTCGCTCATCGGCGCGATGATGATCTACGGAACGGTTCGTCTCGACGAGATGGTGCGCTGGCAAGGCGAGCACACGTGGGGAATCTTCGCCCAGCCGCTCGGCTTCATCTTGTTCTACGTGGCCGCCACGGCTGAAAACAAGCGCATCCCGTTCGATCTCCCCGAGGCGGAGAGCGAGCTCGTGAGCGGGTACTTCACCGAGTACAGCGGCATGAGCTTCGGCATGTTCTACTTCGCCGAGTACATGGAGATCATCACGGGGGCGATGCTCACGACGACGATCTTCCTCGGCGGCTACGAGTTGCCCTTCCTCCACCGCGACGGTTTCACGGTGGAGTTCGGCGGCACGCAGGTGTGGCACCAGGTCATGCCGCACATCTGGGTGACCATCTTCCAGATCGTCGCCTTCTTCACGAAGGTCCTCGCGATGTGCTGGCTGCACGCGATCATCCGCTGGAGCCTTCCGCGCTTCCGCTACGACCAACTCATGAAGCTCGGCTGGCGCGTGCTGCTCCCGCTCGGGCTCGCGAACGTCGTCGTCACCGGCGTGGTCTACTGCGCGATCGCGCAAGGCGGCGCGGGCATCTCGGACACGTTCCAGGTGGTCGCTCAGTCCACGCAAGCGCTCATCGCCTTCGCGATCACCGCAGGCGTCGTGTGGCTCATCGTCGGCTTCTTCAAGCCGCGCACCAAGAATCCGACCATCATCGGAACGGCCGGCAAATACGCCGAGGCAACTGGCGGGACACCCGTAACCCCCATGCAGGCTTGAGGAGCACGGTGTTTTTCGCCGATACCTTCGTGATCCCGTCGTCGGGAATCGTCGCCGTACGCGAGTATGGTTCCTCGTGCATCCCTAGGCCTCACTCGGTCTCGACGAAAATAGCGGCGCTCCTCGTCCTCACCGTGAACTGACTGAGAGAAGATATGGCTCGAGCATTTTCCAAGAAGGCGGCGCAGCCGATCAACGCTACGCCGGTGCAGTACACCGAGGACTCGTTCGCCACGCGGTCTTACTTGCCCGCGATTGCTAGCGGACTCGCGACTTCGATGAGTCACTTCTTCGAGAACGCGCGCGAGTTGATCAAGGGTAACCGCCCTGATCCGATCATGGAGCCGCTCGCGGATGGCGTCACCACGGTCGCGTATCCCGAGCAGAAGCGGCCGTACCCGGAGCGCTTTCGCGGCGTGCATCGCCTCACGCAACGCGAAGACGGCAGCCCGCGCTGCGTCGCGTGTCTGTGCTGCTCCACCGCGTGCCCGGCGCAGTGCATCTTGATCGACGCGGGCGAATATCCCGAGGGCGACAAGCGGCGCGGCTACGAGCGCTACCCCGTTCGCTTCGTGATCGACGAACTGCGCTGCATTTTCTGCGGCTACTGCGTCGAGGCTTGCCCATGCGACGCGATCCGCATGGACACGGGCGCGCACGCAGCCCCGTACGACTCACGCGAGCAGTTCATCTACGACAAGGAGATGATGCTCTCCTTCGCGAGCCGCGACGGGCAGCACGTGACCGAGAACCCGCGCCACGAACCCGGCGACGCAGGACACCCCGGTCTTTCCCGCGACGAGCACTGAGCCCTCGGAGAGGGATCAAAAAGATCAAAAGATCGGGGAAGTGGGTTTTTTGAAATTCCTCTCCCTTTCGAGCTTCTGATCTTTTTGTGGACACTCTCAGCGATAGGGCGCCGGCCCTGCGATTGGATGGGCGAGCGCTCGGTGGCGCTTGCTGCACGTCTTCTTGTGGACGGGCTTACCGCACTTTTTGCAGCGACGACCGTCGCCCTCCAGCAGAATGCGTTGGGTGCAGTCTGCACATGATTTGCCCGTGAGCTGCTCGCCCGCACTCTCTAGCCAGCGGGGATCGTCGCGCGTTGCGGCGGGTGCCCTGCGCGGAGGCCCGGCAAGCACCCTGACCATGACCACGATCACGGAGAACGTGAGCAGCAGCCCCACCATGAATAGAAGCTTACCGCGCGCGGTGCCTCGGTCAACGCGCCTTCCACGCCGCCGCGGCAGCGCGCCCGATGAGCAGCGCGACCCCTCGGACGTCGTGCATCGTCCTGACTTCGCCGAGCATGCTCCGAAGCATCGGCTCGAAGAGAGGGTTGGCGTTGGTGGAGCTCAGCGCGAACACCAGCGCTTCGATCTCGCCGCGCGACACGGCAGACCACGGCGGATCGATCCGTGTGACGCACTTCTCTACCTCCTGCGCGAGTGCCTGTTTCTCCACGTCCGCCATCGCGAACGCGGGCGCGAGCTTCGGGATCTGCTCGTCGCGGTAGCCCTTGAGCTTGCCCTCCACGCCTGGCTCCAAGAAAGTGCTGTTGGGCCAGATGCGCGGAGGCTGCTGCTGGGGATGCGTGGGGTCCCAGCGGATCGTGCCGAGCGCGGCGGAGCGCAAGAGCGCATGACGAAACGGGTCGAGCGCGCGCGAGGGCCATCGCATCGTGATGGTCATCAACGCGAGGTGCGCTGGAGCGTGATGTGATGGCGGCATCGTGCGCACGAGCATGACGGCCTCTTCGCGATCCCCACCGAAGGGGTCGGGCTGAGCGAGCGAGTAGGTCGCAGACATCGCGCCTTCCACCATCCACCCCGTCTTTTGATCGATGGTGGGCTCGCGCGGAATGATGTCAGTGCCGCCGCGCGTGGTGACGAACGCCTCGAGCTGCGCTCGCGCTCCTGCTTGGGCGTCCGCGGCGCTCACGGTCGGCGTTCCGAGATGGAAGCGTACGCCCATGGGCGCGTCCGAGAGCACCCAGTACGCGTCGTGCACTGGGTCGCCGCCCCCGAAGATCACCGGGTGTGGCTGCGGCGCGCCCGGAAACGCTTGCGCGAATCCTACGCGCCAGTCCACGTAAAGAGCAGTCTCCCAGTCTTGTGTGGGACGGAAGTTCGGCCACTGCGCGAGGAACGCCTGGCGGTGCACGTGGTGCATCCACGCCCGCTGCGCGACGCGCTGCCGGTCCTTCTCCCACATCGCTTGCTCGACGAGCGACGCCCAACCGAACAGGTTCATGCGCGCCTTCTATAGCTCGGTTCGCCTTACGATTCTCGCTCGAGCGAGATCGCGTTGGGAGCCGGGTGGCGCCCGAGCTGCTTACAGTGTAGGTAGCGTGAATGCGCCTCTTCCTTCTCATCGCTGCGGCTGCAGCCGTTCCCTTCATTGCCCAGTGCTCCTCAACGTCGAACACCATCGCGCCCGTCCCCGACGCAGGCGTGCCCGACACGTCTCCGACGTGCGACGTACATGCGAACGCAGGGACGACGTTCGTCGACTCGACGCAAGATTGGGGGCTAGCGCCGATCGTCGGCAATCGCATCGCGTCGGCCGATCTCGACGGCGACGGCTACCCCGATCTCGTCATCCACGCGGTCAGCTCCAACCTGCGCCAGAAGGTCGGCGCGCCGCCCGTGCTCGTCAGCGTCCTCATGAACAGGCCGCGCGCGAACGGGAATGGCAGGCAGTTCGTCGACGCGACGGCGGAGAGCGGCTTCTTTCAAGTTCGCGGCGGCTCGACTACCGAGTACCGGTCGGCGCACCTCGCGTCGTTCGGCGACGTCGACAACGACGGCGATCTCGACGCGTTCAGTGGCACCTACGTCGACCCCACCAAGGCGGGCACGGACCCAGGCGACCGCAGCGAGATCATGCTCAACGACGGCAAGGGTAAGTTCACACTCGCCCCTACGAGCGACTCGCACCCGCAGCCGACGGAGCTCTGGCCGACGACCGGCGCCTCGATGACGGACGTGGATCGCGACGGCAAGCTCGATCTGTGGGTTGGCTTTTGGTACCAGTCCTACGGAGCGAGTGATCTCGGAACCCAAGCGCAGCTGTACAAAGGCAAAGGCGATGGAACGTTCCAAACAATCACAATTCCCGCAGGCCTTCAAACCAAGTCTGGTGGGTACGCTCAAGGCTTAAATCATCGCCCCGCGTACGGCATCACCACGTGCGACGTGGACGGAGACGGCTCGCCTGAGCTCTTGCTCTCCGCCTACGGCCGCCAATGGAACCTGCTCTATCAGAACGACGGTACCGGCAAGTTCACGGAGATCGGGAAGCCGAGCGGCTTCGCGTCGGACTCCAACGTGAACTACAAAGATAACCAGTTTTTCATGTGCTATTGCACCGTGCACCCGACGAAGCCGGACTGCCAAGGCGTCGCGCCGCCGGACGTGCAGTGCCCGAAGCCCGCGGACGCGTATTGGAACGTAGGCAGCGACGACCAGCCGTGGCGCAACGGCGGCAACACCTTTTCGACCTACTGCGGCGACCTCAACGGGGACGGGAAAGCCGATTTGTACAGCGCCGAGATCCACCATTGGTGGGCGGGCGGGAGCGGCGATAGCAGCGAGCTCGTTCGCAACACGGGTGACGTCGGAACAATATCGTTTGATCGCCCGGGCAATGCGACCACTGGCATGGTGTGGCCGCACCCGACGACGGACTGGAACGAGGGAGGCCTCATGGTCTCCGGCGGAGATCTGGACGGAGACGGACGCGAGGATCTCGTCGTCGCCGCCAGCGACTACCCGGATCAGTTCGGCCTCGTGTTCCACCAGAAGCCGGACCACACCTTCGAAGAGGTCGGCAGCAAGTGGGGGCTTCACCACGCGTGTATGAGCGGGCTCACGATCGCGGACTTCGATCGTGATGGTGACCTCGACGTGATCGTCGGCTCCGGCACGGCGCGCGACTGCATCAAGACGTGGAAGACCAACGAGGTTCACCTCTACGAGAACAAGGGCGCGTCGGCGAAGAAGTGGCTCGAGCTGCGGCTCACCGGCAATGGCACCGACACCAATCGCGCGGGCATCGGGGCGCGCGTCACAGTCCACGCGGGCGGCGAGTCGATCGTCAAGGAGCTCGTGGGAAGCCACGGCCACATGTCTGCGCAAGACGACACGACGCTGTTCTTCGGACTCGGCGCGTGCTCCTACGTCAACGCGATCGACGTGCGCTGGCCGAACCAAGCGCTCACGGTGCAGACGTTCAAGAACGTCCCGTCCTCACGCTTCGTCGACCTGAAGCAAGGCGTTCCCGACGTGACGGACGTGAAGCTGAAGTAGAAATAGGCCCTATTTCAAGGGCTTGCTGTGATCGCTCTCCGACCACGCGTTGCCAACGGGGCGGTCCACTTGCTTGACCGCGATCGCCGCGACCGCGGGCTTGAGTTTGTTCACCCAAGCGACGAGCGTCGCCCGGTTGGTGCCTGACATCAGCGCTGAGCCGAGGTCGAGCGAGCGCACGGCCTCCTTGAGGAGCGCGAGTCCGCCAGCAACGCCGCGCCACAAGCCGAACCCGTACGCGCCGCCAGGACCGTCGCCGCGCACGAGATCTTTTTGCACGCATGAAGAGTGATCCGGTGACTGCGCGGGGCTCATCGCGTTTGGGTCGGCGCCCGCGCCCAGGTCCTCGTACGTACTGCACGCGCCGGGGATGGCCCGTGCGATGACGGCAAGCAGCTTGCGGCCGTCTGCGTCGTCGTCGAGCTTGTGACCGAGCGCAGGTACGCCGTCTGCCAGGCGCCGCCCGATCGCCAAGCGCAACGCGTCGCCGCCGGCGCCCTTGCCGACCTTCGCTGTCGCGAGCCACGCGGGCGGCTCGCTAGACCACGAGCCGTAACCGTCGAACACGAGGAGCGCCATCGCCGAAGCCGACGCCTGATCGGGAGTGACCTCGTCGAACTTCGCGTCGGGCGCGAAGAACTTCGTGGCATCGCTTAGGCACTGCGGCGTATCCGTCTTCGCCTTGCATCGCGGAGCCTCGATTTCCACGCTCCCTGCGGCGATCTGGTCGCCGAGCTTCTCCATCTTGGACTTGCACGCGATGGACGCGAGCGCGACGACCGCGAGGGCGAGCTTACGCATGCGCACGCACCATCGGCGCGAGGCGCTCTCGAGCCGAGAACGCGACGCAATCGCGCGTGGTGATCGAGCTCGCGTGTGGAACGCGACCGTGTACGTCGAGTGAAGCTAGGTCCCGATCGGGCGACGGCGCGTCGTCGAGTCTGGAGCGCGTCACCGCGCGCGCTACTGGGCGGCCTCCCGACGAGAGCGCGAACGTGAGCACGTCCCACGCGAGGTCCGCGTGGCCGGCTTCGTCTCGCGCCATCTTGCGCAAAGCGTTGATCTGCGCAGCCGCACGCTCGCCGATGCAGCCGTCCAACCACGCCTCCACCGCCACACGTTCGAGACACGCCTCGCGCGCAGAAGGCGTCGGCCAACCCTCGGGCGAGAACTCGCCGCCTGCGTGCGTGCTGGCGATCGCGAAGCAGTCGGCCGCGTGCCGTAGCTCCTCGAGCGCAGCTCCCCTCGCTCGCGTGACGAGGGCCGCCGGTGCGCCAAGCGCGTCGAGCTCGCTCGCGAGCCGCAAGAACGAGGGCACCGACGCGTGCTCCGTCCGGGCGTCGTTCGCCCAAGCGCGTGCGACAGGGCGACCGTGGAGCCGCTCCTCACCCGCGATGGAGGAAGCAATCGCACGGGTTCCATCACGCAGGAGTCGGCCGCTGCCGAACGCGTCCTTGATGATGGAGACCTCGCCGATCGGGATCGGCGCCTTGAGCGAGAGACAGAACGCGAACTCGAAGCCGGGCGCGGGGTGTGTCGCGTCCGCGCTACCGGCGATCGGGATGGTGGCGCGGATCGACGCGACGATGACGCCGAGCGAGCCGAACCCCGCGATGTGCGCGCCGTGCTGCGACCCGCCCGTCGCGCTGCGCTCGCGATAGGCCCACCCGAGCTTTCCGCCGATGACGTTGCCGGCTTGGATCCCGAGCGCGTACCGCCCGTGATCGAAGTTGTAGGCCTGCGCCTGAAAGAAACCGCCCAAGCCCACTTGCTGGAGGAGGGTCCCGCTGTTCTTCGGCCAGAGCATGAACGACGCCTCGGCGCCGAGCGCGGACGGCGAGCTGATGACGCCCGACGTGATGACGCCCGGATTGATCGTCGCACCGAGCGCAAGAGCGTTAGCCGGAATCAACAACAACGGCAGTGCCGCAAGCGCGGTTCGAGAACGCATCTCGACGATGCTATCGCAGCGCGTCGGCGATGGGCACGCCGCGATCTGTGATCGCGATGGGGCGACCGGCCGGCGTCAGCGTCTCTTCGGACGGAACGAGGCCGATCGTCTTGGCGGCGGTCGCGAGCAAATCCGGCACCGAATAAGGCGTTCCAACGACCTTCTCGCCCGTCGCGTCCGTGCCGCCGAGCAAACCGGGCTTGCTCCCGCCGCCCGCTAGCACCGCGGTCCACGCTTGCGGGTAGTGATCGCGTCCCTCGTTCGCGTTGATCTTCGGCGTGCGTCCGAAGTCGCCCATGCAGACCACGAGCGTGGAGTCGAGCGTGTGCGAAGCGTCGAGGTCGGCGATGAGCGCGCCCATCGCCGGGTCGAGCTGCGCGAGCTGCGCCTTGACCTTGCTGAAGTTGTCTTGGTGCGTGTCCCAGCCGTCGAGCGTCACCTCGACGAAGCGAACACCCGCGCGAACCAGGTTGCGTGCGACGAGCACCGAGCGCCCGAAGTCATTGTCGCCGTACGCTTGCTTCGTCGCGTCGGTCTCGTGGGTCGGGTCGAACGCCGCAAGCGCCGGCGAACCCATCAGCTTGTGGGCCGACGCATAGAGCGCGCGCCGATCATCGACTATGTGCCCGCCGACTTGCGCACCGAAGCGCGACTCCATCCCATCGAGCAGCGCGAGTCGCCGCTCGAAGCGCGCGTCGTCCACCTGCGGGCGTGTGTTGTCGGGCACGCCAGCCTTCTGCACGACGAAGGGTCCATACTGCGGGCCCAAGAATCCGGCGCCGAAGCTCGGAGAACGCAGGCTCACGAAAGCAGGGAGCCCATTGCTCGGAGCGGCAAGTTTGTTGGAGACCCAACCGCCGAGCGAAGGGTGCAGGACGGTCGGGTTCGGCGCATAGCTCGTATGGTTCGTGTACTGCGCGCGCTGATGATTTCCTTCTTTGCTGCTCACCCCGCGGATGACGCACAGCTTGTCCGCCACGTCCGCGATCTGCTGCATGCTCTCGGCGATGTCGAGGCCCGGTTGCCGTGTCTTGATCGACTTGGTCGGCCCGCCGGTCACGGTGCCCGGCTTCGGGTCCCAAGTGTCGAGGTGGCTCGGACCGCCATTCATCCACAACAGGATGATCGAGGTCGCCGTGGCCGTCGGTCTCACCGCGCCGTCCGCGTGCGCAAAGCGTGACGCGAGCGTCGCCAGAAATCCGGTTGCGCTCGCCTGTAAGAGGGTTCGTCGGTGCATCGCTTGACTCCTCAATGATTGAAGACGAACTCGCTCGAGTTGAGCGTCGCCCACATGATGTCTTCCAACGCCGCGACACGCGGATCCTGCGTGCGCGACGCCGGGTCGATCCGCGCGGTCGGGTCGTTGCCCAGGTTTCCCGGCTTGCCGAGCGGCTTGTCGCCCTTCTTCGGCTTCTTCGTCGGGTCGGGCTGGGCGGGTTCGCCACTCGGCGGTGGAGAGATCGTCGCCGACGCGATGTACGCGAGCGCGGCCTTGAGCTCGCCCGCGCTTGGCTTGCGCGACAGCGACCGCAGGTAGATCGCTTCCACCTTCTGCTCGTCTGTCGCCTTCGACTGCGCGATCGCGTTGACCGCCGTGAGCGGCGCCGCGCTAGAGCCGCCTGCGACCAGCTTGCCGTTCAACAAGACGAGCGCTTGCGTGAGCGTCCCTTCGTAGCGCGGCGTGTCCATCTCCTCGTCGACGTCGAACACGAACGAGAAGAGCTGCGTGAGCCGCATCCGTACGTCGTCGATGTCCGCGCGTGTGAGCTTTTCCAGCGCCCGCTGCGTGCCCGTCGCCGCGATCAGCGCGTTCACCAGCTCCGCGGGGCCGAGCGGTGTCATGCGGAACTGCGACCACAGCGCGATCTCTTCCTTGCCGTTCGAGCCAGTCCGCGGCACGGCAGAGAGCTGGTACGCCTCGGTCTGCGTGATGAGACGCATCAAGCGCTTCAGATCGCTACCGTGCTCGGTGAAGTCCTTGGCGATGCGCTTCATCAGCTCCGGCGCGTCCGGCGGGTTGGTCGCGCGCACGTCGTCCACGGGGTTGGTGAACCCGCGCCCCAGGAAGTGTCCCCACATGCGGTTGGCGATCTCCTCGGCGAACCAAGGGTTCTTCGTGATCCACGCCGCGATCGTCTGGCGCGTGTTGCCCGTGACCTGCGTCCCGTCGAGCGCCGTGGGCGTGGACTGCGCGATGGGTGTGATGTCTGCGTTTTTGTTGAAGCGTGGAGCCGGGTGATCGAGGTCGCGCACCTCTATGGGCCTGATGCCCTTCATGCCCTTGT
>JAYVYD010000210.1:0-8967 GCA_043784605.1 Myxococcales bacterium
CGATCTGAAGCGAGTTCCACCATCGGGCGCGCAGGGCCGCGTCACCAAGGATGACGTGGTCGCGTTCTCGCGTGGAGCGGACGCCGAACCCACGACGACGAGGCAAGCGTCGCAACAGATGACGAATCAAGCGCTGCCGGCTCCGGTCCCGATCGCGGTAGGCGCGCTCGAGGAGCGAGTGCCGTTCGCGGGGATGCGTCGCAAGATCGCGAACAAGATGGCGCAGTCGGTCCACACCGCGGCGCACTTCACGTTCGTGGAGGAGTGCGACGTCACGGCGCTCAAGGCGCTGCGCGATCGGCTCAAGGCACCCGCGCTCGAGGCCGGCGTCAAGCTGACCTTCCTTCCGTTCATCGTGAAGGCCGTCGTTGCGGCGCTCAAGAAGCGCCCGATCTTGAACTCGGCGCTCGACGAGACGACGAGCGAGCTCGTCTATCGCAAGTACTACAACATCGGGATCGCGGCCTCGACCGACTCCGGCCTCATGGTGCCCGTCGTGAAGGACGCGGATCACAAGAGCTTGCTCGAGATCGCGGCCGAGATCGACCGGCTCGGCACCGAAGCAAAGAGCGGCAAGAGCAAGGCGGCGGATTTGTCGGGCTCGACGTTCACCATCACCTCGCTCGGCGCGGACGGTGGCCTCTTCGCCACGCCCATCATCAACTTCCCCGAGGTCGGCATCCTCGGCGTGCATCGGATGAAGCAACGCCCTGTCGTGAAGGATGGCCAGATCGTCATCGGCGATGTGATGCTTCTCTCCCTGTCGTTCGATCACCGCATCGTCGACGGGCACGTCGGCGCCGCGTTCGCCTACGACATCATCCGCTACCTCGAGAATCCCGATCGGCTCTTTTTGCAGATGGCGTGAGACATCAAGGACACTGATCGGTGTACGTCGGCCCGCAGGGCAACAGCGTTGGTGTGTCCGCGATCGTGCCCGTCAAGAGCGCAGGCTCCGCCTCGAAGCCGAGTCCGAGCGAGAGCGCGTCGCACGGAGCTTGCGGGTCCGGGAACAGGTTGCTCGAGATGTCGGTCGCCTTGCAAATCTGCGTCTTGATGTCGAGGTAGGTGGGGTTGTTGCCGCAGAGGTGCTCGCTGGGCGCGAACGGGTCCTTCTCGAGTTGTAGCGTCGTCAGCAGGTCGCGCGCGCTCCACCTTCCCGTGAGGCGGCCTTGCTTTAGCGCGAACGTTGCCCCTTGCGGCACGAGTGCGGCGATGAGGACGCCGCCGTGGAGCGTGATGGGATTGGCGTTGGAGATCAGGCGCACGAGAAAGTCTGCATTCGCCACGAGCACGCCGTTGTTCACGTACGCGTTGATGTCGACGTAGTTCGGGATGAACGGCGGGCCAGCGCCGCCTAGCAACGAGGCTGGGCTCGCGGACCACCTGTCGTTACCATCATGGAGCGGCACGGGACCGGCGCCTCCGTCGGGCAACACGGTGCCGTTCGAAGTGAAGAGCGCGAACTCGACGGACGTGTCGTTCTGCAGACCGTTGTAGTGACGGAGCCTCAGCAACAGGCCGCTCCTGCCGCTCTTGACTCCCGTGTTGACATTGTCCGCGTTGAAGGCGTCGGTCAGCTTGGCAAACTTGAGGAAGAGCGCGCCGGCGGAGTTGTCGCGGCCCTGCGAGTCGTCGCAGTGAGTTGGCGCCGTCGTTCGACACGACTCCGGTCCGGGGCACGTGCACGTGCGATCGAGATCGAGGCTGTGCGCCGTGGCGCCCGCGTCGGCGCCGATGTCCAAGCCGGTGAGCGCCTCGATGAGCTCGAGATCGCCGCCGTCGGGGTCGTCCTTTTCGGGCCGGTTCGGCGCGAGCGCGTGCTGGCAAGGATCCGCGGTGTCTGGGCCGCCGCCCGCGTCAGCGCCGGCTTCGGTCGACGTCACTGGCAAGAGCAGGCTGTTGCCATAGATCGAGCAAGCCCCCCACGCGAGGGCCACGAATGGAGCGACGGCCAGCGGGAGCCACCGAGCTTTCTTCATTGCGGGCAGTTGTCGTCCCATTGCGCGCCGCAGGGCTGCCCGCTGTCGGGGCGCGCGAACGTCGGCCCGATCTTCGCGGGCGACGAGCTGTACGCGAACCCGATCGAGATCGAGTCGCACGGCGCGTTCTTGCCGTCCTGCTGCAGGTTGCCCGTCACGTCGGGGTACTTGCAGATGATCTGCTTCAGCCCCTGATACACGGGGTCGTTGCCGCAGAGGTGCTGCGTGTTGTCGAGCGGATCGTAGAGCGCCTTGAGACCGGTCAGCATCTTGCGCGCGTTCCAGCGGCCGGAGATGAGCCCGTTGTCGATGCGGAATGCACCTTTGTCCGCGACGAGCTTGCCGATGATCACGCTGTTGTTGAGATCGATCGTCACCGTCCCCTCGCCGTTGCCCGCGCCGACCGCGAGCGGGACGTCGAGGCTCGCGACCAAGATGTTGCCGGACACATACGCGTTGGGATCGACCGCGCCGTTCGGGATGGGCTCGCCGCCATCGGGGATGAAGCCGCCGAGCAGCGAGTTCGGATCGATCGTCCACATGTCCTTTCCGTCGTGATTGGGCTGCGCAGGAAAGCCCTTCTCCACGCCGACGGTGCCGTTGGATGTGTAGACCGAGACCTCGACCTGCGTGTCGTTCGCGAGGCCGTTGTAGCTTCGGATGCGGATCATCGCTCCGTAGAAGCCATTCGCGATGCGGTTGTTGATGAAGCCCTGATCGAAGAAGCCGCTGTAGTTCGAGAATGCGACGATCAGCGACTCGCCCTGGTTGTCGATTCCGCCCGGGTCATCGCAGTGCTGCTTCGCGGTCGGCCCCACCTTGCACGACTCGGGTGCGGGCGGGGAGCCTTGGCACGTACAAACGGAGTCGAGATCGAATCCCATGACGGGCGGCTTGCCACCGTCACGCACGCCGAAGTCGACAGAGTCGAGCGCGTTCCAGAAAGCAAAGTTGCCTCCGCCGGGGTCGTCCGTCGCGGGACGCGCGGGCCAGCGCGCGTGCTGGCATCCGTCGCCGCTGTCGGGCGAAGTCTCGTCGACGACCTTCGCGGCGTCCCCAGGGAGCAGGAGCCCGGTCGTATAAATGCCGCATCCCTGCCAAGCCGCGAAACCTGCGCAAGCCGTGACTGCGGAGACCAAGAAGAAGAGGAAGGGCTTCGTTCTCATCAAGCCCCCTCAGCCTATCGTGCGCACGCGCCGATCGCTACGATTCGACGCGAACTCCTGATGACGACAAGCGGGGACCGTTGCCGTAAGATGGCGGCCATGCAGAGGTCGTGGCTGATCGGTTCGCTGTTCGCCGTGTCGCTGTCGATGTCCGTAGGCGCTCGCGCCCAGAACGCCGACCGCATCAAGTCGGCCGCAGCGGAGTACGACGCAGGTCGTCGCGCGTACACCGACAACAAGTTCGAGGAGGCCGCAATTCACTTCGAGAACGCGTACCACGACGCGCCGAACGCGCAGACGCTCCGCAACGCGATGCGCGCGCGTCGTCAGGCCGGGCAGCTCTCGCGCGCGGCCACGCTCGCGGCGCTCGCGCAGGTCAAATACAGCGACGACAAGGCCACGATGGAGACGGCGAGAGAGACGCTCCTCGAGGCAGACCAAAAACTCCACAAGGTCAGCCTAACCTGCGATCCGGAGTGCGGAGTCGCCGCAGACAATCACGTCGTGTCGCTCGAGGATTCGACCAAGCTCAATCTCTACTTCGAGCCCGGCACGCACACGCTGATCGTGAGCTGGCCTGGAGACCGGTCGAAAGAGGTCAAGATCGAGAGCAAGCCAGGCACGAAGCAAGACTTCACGCTTGCGGCGCCACCGATGCCGGTCAAGCCACCGCCCGTAGACCCGACGACGAACGGCCCCGTGCAGACGTTGGGCACCGGTTCGGCACCCCCGCCTCCGTCGACCAAGCCGCTCGGGCCTGCCCTGTTCTTCGTGGGGTTGGGTCTCACTGCGGTGGCCGGAGGCGTACTTGCGTGGTCGGGCGTCGACACGCTCAACAACCCAGGCGCGGACGTGGTCAAGCAGAAGTGTGTGGGTCTCGGCGAGAGCTGTCCGGAGTACCAAACCGGCAGAAACGCACAGTTTCGAACCAACATCTTGATCGGCGTCACCGCGGGCCTCGGCGTACTCACGGGCGTGGTCGGTCTGTTTTTGACGCAGTGGTCTAGCCCCAAGAAAGAGGCGGCCGGCCTGTTCAGGCCGACGTTCGTCATCACTCCGGCGGGCGGGTCTGCGGGGCTCGAGGGCGCCTTCTAATCGTCGCAGGGGATTTCTTCCGTCCTGCGAGAGATCAGCTACACTAAGCGGAAGGTCCGTGCCCAAGTTCCTGTCCGAAGCCGACTCCGAGCGCCGTCTCGATCGCTTCGAGCTCATTGCAGAGCTCGCGAGTGGCGGCATGGCTACGGTGTACCTCGCGCGGCTCTCTGGAGCTGGAGGGTTTCAGCGCTTCGTAGCGATCAAGCGGCTACACCCGCACCTCGCCAACGATAACGAGTTCATCCAGATGTTCCTCGACGAGGCGCGCTTGGCGGCGCGATTGCACCACCCGAACGTGGTGCCCATCGTCGAGATCGGCGAGAGCCCCGAGGGCTACTACCTCGTGATGGAGTACATCGAAGGCGACACGCTCGCACGACTCCTCGCACGTAGTGCTCAGTCGGGGATGGCACTGCCGCCGCGCGCGGGCATTCGTTGCTTGCTCGATACGCTCGCCGGATTGCACGCGGCTCACGAGCTCCTCGACGACGACAGCAAGCCGCTTCAAATCGTGCACCGCGACGTCTCTCCGCAGAACATCTTGGTGGGTGTGGACGGCAGCGCGCGCATCACGGACTTCGGCGTTGCGCGGGCGGCGTCGCGGCTGTCGACGACACGCACGGGCCAGCTCAAAGGCAAGCTGGCGTACATGGCGCCGGAGCAGGCGCGCGGCAAAGAAGTCGATCGCCGCGCGGACATCTTCGCGATGGGCATCGTCGTCTGGGAGACGCTCGCGCAGCGACGTCTCTTCAAAGGCGAGGGCGAGGCGGACACGCTCAATCGCGTGTTGTACGAGCCCATCCCGCTGCTGCGCAGCGCGAACCCCGCGATGCCGCAGGCGCTCGAGGAGATCTGCAGCAAGGCGCTCGACCGCGAGCCGGAGAAGCGCTTCGACACCTGCGCCGACTTCGCCGAGGCGCTCGAGAAGGCCGCTCGCACGGCAAACATGCTTGGCTCGCACAAAGACGTTCAGACTCACCTCACAGCCGTGATGGGCACGGACATCTCGCAACAACGCGACGCGGTGCGCGCGTGGCTCTCACGTAGCGAGCCGAGTCGACCGAACGATCCGCGCTTGTTGCCCCCGACCGGCAGAGGCGAGATCACTGGAACTGGAACGGGCGCATCGGCCCAACGCGCGAACTCGACGTCAGCGTCAGCGCCGGGTGTCTCGAGCGTGTCGTCCGCGGTGATGGAGCTGCCTCCCGAGCTCGCACATCCGCTCGTGGCGACGTTGCCTGTCGACAAGCCGCGCCCGCGCGCGTGGATTCCGATCGCCGCGGTCGCGGTGCTGCTGTTGTTTGGCGCGTCGTTCTTCGTCCTCAGGCTTCGGGACAAAGACACCGTCGTCGCGACGGGCAACATCGCGCCGACCACGAGCGTCGCGCCGTCACCGCCGAGCGTGACGACCGCGCCCATCCCAACGACTCCGCCGAGCGCGAGCGTTGCTGTCACGCCTACTGTGACGGCGACTCCGCCGAACACTGGGCGCATCGTCCCTCGAAAGTCGCCTACGGGGGGCACGACGCACGCGGTGACGACCGCGACGGCCAAGCCCGCCGCCACCTCTGTCCCCGACGACATCTCCAACAATCCCTATCGCTGATGCAAATGACACGACGACGGCGGTTGGGCCTCGCGGCCGCCGTCCCCCTCTTCGCGGCGGCGCTTGGCGCTTGCGCGACCACGCACGGCACGGAGATCGATCCGCGCTTCGTCGCGGTGCACAACACGCTCACCTCAATGGGTCTCGCTCAAGTCGGCCCCGTGCAGCAAGGAACGCTCGTCGAAGGGCGTGAGGCGCGGTTGCCCATCGAGCTCGGCGCGCAATGCGCGACGCTGGTGACGATGGGAGGCGAGGGCGTACGTGATCTCGACGCGCAGCTGTTGGACCCACGCGGCAACCCTGTCGCGAAGGACGCGTCGCACGAGGCGCAAGCGGTGCTGCGTGCGTGCGTCGAGACCGCGGGCACGTACACGCTCGTCTTGAAGATGGCGGCGGGCTCCGGCGAGTTCTTGACCGCGATGTGGAGCGGCGGCGTGAACGCGGGCGGAGCCACCACGGGACCCAACGCGGCAGCGCTCGCGGGTACCGGCACGTGCGAGTCGCCGATCGTCATCGGCCCCGGCGAGTTCACGGGCAACACCTCGCGCGGCGAGTCGCAGAACGAGGGCTCTTGCGCGCAGTCGCGCAGCAAAGAGATCGTCTATCGCCTCGAGGTGCCCGCGCAGAAGCGACTCATCGTCGAGACGGAGACGGCGTTCGATGGCGTCCTCTACATGCGCAAAGAGGAGTGCGACGCCGCGGACGCCGAGGTCGAGGGCGCCTGCAACGACGACGCAGACAACAACGCGCGAGCCTCGAAATTCGACGTGATCGTCGATCCCGGAACGTACTTCATCTTCGTGGACGGCTACGACAGCAACACAGGCAACTTCAAGCTGCATGTCACGATGAGCGACGTGCCCTCGATTGCGGACGCGTGCCGCAACGCACGCGCGCTTCCCCTGGGCTCCACGATCAACGGGTCGACGACGAGCGCGTTCGACCTCGCGCACGCGAGCTGCGGCGACGATGCAAAGGGCAAGGACACGATCTATCACCTCGACCTCGGCCAGCGCTCCCGCGTGCGTGTCGTCGAGCACTCGGATAGTTTGACGCCGGTGGTGTACTTGCGCCGCACGTGCTCCGACGATCAGACCGAGATCTCTTGCCATGACACGAGCGGTGCAGACAACGAGGCCGCGTTCGTCGGCGTGCTCGACCCAGGCAGCTACGCGGTCTTCGCAGACTCACGCGATCAGAACGTCGACGGGCATTACACCCTCGCCGCGGAAACCGCGCCCGAGATGGGGTCGGGCGTGCAGGGAGATGGCTGCGCAGACGCAGAGATTCTCAACAGGACAGACCCCAACGTTGCGGGCGACACGTTCTTCGCTAAAGACGACATCGGAGGTCGCTGCGGCGGACAGGGCGCCGCGGACGTGGTCTACCGCGTCGATCTGCCGCACAAATCGCGGGTTAGCGCGACGATGGGGCAACAAGACGGTGAGCACTTGTTCGTCTTGCAGAAGACGTGCGGCGACCGGAACAGCGAGCTCTCTTGCGGCAACTCGCTGGACAAGGTGCTCCCCGCCGGCACGTACTACCTCACCGTCGACGGCACGAGCGTGGACAACTTCGGCAAGTACAACTTCGACTTCGAGCTCGAAGACGTGGGCGTGATGGAGAACGCGTGCAAGGCCGCGCCGTCGCTCGCGGATGGACAGACGGTCAACGCCACGACGACGGGGCAGGGGCACAAGTTCACGACGAGCTGCGGCGGGTCCGAGCCCTCGCAGGGGTCGCCGGATCGCGAGTACAAAATCACCGTTGCGGCGCGTGCGCACGTTCGCCTCTCACTCTCGACTCCGACGTGGGACGGCGTGCTCGCAATTCGCCGGACCTGCCTCGAGCCCGAGGGAACGTCCTCGGCGCGCGCCGTGGAGACGGCTTGCAACAACGACTCACAAGACTCGCACCACTCGGTCATCGACGCGTCGCTGGAGGTTGGCACCTACTACGTGGTCGTTAGCGGCCACATGACGGGCAACGAGGGCTCGTTCACGCTCGACTATCACGTGCTCAAATGAGCCGTCTTTAGGGCGTTCCGTAAAGAATTCACGGGAAGACGGCAAGATGGGAAGAGAGAGATTTTTGGGCGTCGGATTCGGCACAGCCAAGTCTTCTCGCCTTCCCGCCCTTTCTGTAGCCGCCCTTCGACTACGCCTCCTCAGTGATGCTTCGCGTACGAGTAGGCCGTGTACGCAGCGACGACGTGGCACACCCAGCCGAGCGTTCCACCGCTGCCGATCCACAAACCTGGCGTCACGATCAGCCAAAAGATCCCTCGCAAGAACTTGCCGTTGTAGATCTGGCCTGCGCCAGGAATGAAGAACGAAAGCGCTGCTGCCACGTTGGGAGATCGTTTGCTCATGTCTGCCAGGAAGAAGGCTGCGCATCCCAAGGCCGTTGCGCAAGGTCCCACGGACACGCTGCCGCCATCGTCTCACTCGGTGTTCGTGACCGCTCTCTTGTCTTGGTACGGCCGAAACAAGCGGGACTTGCCGTGGCGGAGGACGCGCGACCCGTACGCGATCTGGGTGAGCGAGGTGATGCTCCAACAGACGCGCGTCGATACGGTGATCGGCTACTACGAGCGCTTCATGCGCGCGTACCCGACCGTGAGCGCGCTCGCCGACGCAGACCTGGGCGACGTGCTCGCGAAGTGGAGCGGCCTCGGGTACTACCGGCGCGCGCGCTTGCTCCATCAGGGCGCCGCGACGGTGCGCAAGGGCGGCCTACCGAAGACCGCGCGTGACCTCGAGCTCCTGCCTGGAATCGGCCGCTACACGGCGGGCGCCATCGCGAGTATCGCGCACGGTGAGGCAACGCCGATCGTCGATGGCAATGTCTCGCGCGTGCTCGCCCGATGGTTCGCGATTGAGGCGGACGTGAGTGGCAGTGCGGGACAGCGACGCGTGTGGGACCTCGCGGGAGAGCTCGTGCGCACGCCACCCGCACCCGACGACGCGGGCGCTTTCAATCAGGCTTTGATGGAGCTCGGTGCGACGGTGTGCACGCCGCGCTCGCCACGATGCGAAGGGTGCCCTGTGCGACATCACTGCGAGGCTCGCGCTCGTGGGCTCCAAGAGCGACTACCGATCGTGAAGCGCAAGGCGCC
>JAYVYD010000211.1:0-6275 GCA_043784605.1 Myxococcales bacterium
CGACACGCTGCACGCGGTCGCTTTCGACGACACTCCCAATGCCATCGAGCCGCTACTTCGTTATGCCTCTACCTGGTACGCGACGCGCGGAAAAAAGCATTTCGTTTATGCGTCCGAGCAACCGGCGTCGGCGGTGCCCGGCGCGCGCGACTTGGGTCTCACGCACGACACGTTCATCAGCAGCGAGCACCTCGGAGAATTCCTGGAGCACGTTTGGCACCTGACGGCTTCATCGACCTAAAGGTGAGCATGGACCAAGACAGCGAGAGACCGGCGATCCTCTCGGAGACGCGCGACGCAGTGCGACTCGTGGAGCTCCGCCGAACGGCAATCGTCAAGGATACGATTCGCGCACAACTGGGCGAGCTAATCGAGACGCGCAACGCACACCGCAAGTGGACAGTCGCGGAACTCGATACCGAGGTCCACCAGCGCCTCGGTGCGACGCCAAGTGCGTATGGCAATTGGGCCTTTTTCCCGTGGTCCAATCGGCTCGTGCACGTCCTGCCCGAAGTCGAATATCTCGAGCTCCGCACCAGCCGAAACAAAAACAAGATAACGCGCGAAGAGCAAGACGTGCTTGGACGCGCCAAGTGTGGAGTTGCGGGGCTGTCTGTAGGTCAAGCCACGGCGTTGACCCTCGCGCTCGAGGGCGTCGGCGGAACGCTGCGTCTCGCAGACTTCGACACGCTAAACTTGTCGAACTTGAACCGGCTTCGCGCGGGCGTTCACGAGATCGGGACCAACAAGGCCGTCATCACCGCACGCGCTATTTACGAGCTCAATCCCTACGCGAACATCGAAGTATTCGACGACGGCATCACGGACGACAACATCGACCGCTTCCTCGATTCGCTCGATGTCTTGTTCGAGGAGTGCGACGATCTCAAGATGAAGGTGCGCCTCCGCGAAGAGGCAAAGAAACGCCGGATTCCGGTGCTCATGGAGACGAGCGATCGCGGCATGCTCGACGTCGAGCGGTTCGACCTCGAGCCCACTCGCCCACTCTTCCACGGGCTCGCCGGCGACCTGAACGCCGCGGAACTGGCGTCGCTCACCACCTATGAGAAGGTCCCGGTCGTATTGGCGATCATCGGTGCTCGCACCATGTCTCCCCGTCTCGCCGGCTCGCTCGTCGACATCGACGTGACATTGAAGACGTGGCCGCAGCTCGCCTCGGCGGTCGCCCTCGGTGGCGCGGTCAACACGGATGTCGCGAGGCGCGTCCTGCTCGGCAGATTCACCGAGTCTGGCCGTTACTTCGTCGACGTCGAGCAGATCGTGGGCACGAGCGGGACCGACCCACCCGATGAGCTGCCCGAGCGCGTAGCCACGACGCCGACCCGACCCCCCGTGCCGACGAGCCACGCGCTGGAGCAACCCTCTCACGAGCAACTGCATAAAATAGTGTCGTTCGCCTCCATGGCGCCGTCGGGCGGCAACTGCCAACCTTGGCGCTTCGTCTATTCCGCGCGCATGCGCACGCTCGAGTGTTGGCACGTCCTGGAGCGATCGACGTCGTTCTTGGACTTCGAGAGTCGGGCGGCCTACTTGGCATTCGGGGCCGCAGCGGAGAACGTGCGGCTCGCGTGCGCGTCGCTCGCGATTCCATGCCGCCTCAGCGCATTTCCCGACGCGTCGCGGCCCGATCTGATCTGCAAGGCCGACCTCTCTGGCACGGGCGAGCCGACCGCCGCGACGTTGGAGGATGCTCGCCTCGGCGAGGTCGTTGGACAACGAGTTACCAATCGCCGGTTCGGAGTCCGCGCGACATTGCCTGTCGACGCCAGCGCCGCACTATCTGACATTGCCGCACGGGCTAACGGTAGGCTTCGCCTGCTGACCGAGCCCACGCACCTAGACCGTTTCGCGGACCTGCACGGGGAGACCGAGCGACTACGCATCCTCAATCCGACCATGCACCAGGAAATGATGCACGAGCTTCGTTGGAGCGATCATGAGACGACCTCCACTCGCGATGGAATCGACCTCGTCACGCTGGAACTGACCGCGACGGACAGAGCCGCGATGGAAGTCTTGAAGCGGCCAAGGGTCGCCGCGATGCTGCTCGGAATCAGCGGGGGCGCGGGGCTCAAGACGCCCTCACGAAAGGCCATCGCGGGCTCCTCGGCGGTCGGTCTCGTCACGACGGCAGGGTCCTCTCCGGAGGCTTATTTCCGAGGCGGCGTAGCGATGCAGCGCGTATGGCTCTACGCCGGGTCGCTCGGTTGGGCGTTTCAACCGATGACCGCGATGCTGTACGTCTTTGCTCGACTCGAAGGTGGCGGCAGTGGCTTGAACGCGGCGGAGCAACGAGCGTACTCGCGTCAGTACGACGCCTACCGATCCTTGTTCGAGTTGGCACCGCCCGAGACGGGCGTCATGGCATTTCGTTTGGCCAAGGCGGATGCGCCAACTGCCCGTTCGCTACGTCGTCCAATATCCGACACACTGACGATCATTGACTAAGCAACCACTGATAGGGTGGGCACTCACTAGCAGTTACAATGCACACTTTCTCTCATTGAATTTCAGTCCAATACATCATTGCACTTGTGTACGAGCGTGCTCGGAACAAGAATGCTGCGCGGAGGCCTAATGAACTATTCGCATCTCGTGCTCTCTACTGGCTTGTTGGCGATTGGCGCTCTCGTGCTGGGCATCGCCGGCACCGTGCGCGCGGACGACGACCACGAGGGCAGCAAGTGCGCGGCGTTCGAGGGGCCCTTCAGCTCTTTGACAGGGCCGCCGTGCACGTCGCCCATTGGTCTCTGCACTCACGGTCAGCTGGGCGGAGATTTTCCGGCCAAGTACGACTTCACCTTCGCGACCCTCACGTTTGCCAATGATTTTAGCGACCCCACGAAGTTCGTCTATACCGGTCAGAGCGTCGTCACTCCGAACGACGGATCAGGCGTCTTGTACACGGCGGACACCGGCGTCATTCACATCCCCAC
Organism: Myxococcales bacterium; assembly: GCA_043784605.1. Classification (GTDB taxonomy): domain Bacteria; phylum Myxococcota_A; class Polyangia; order Polyangiales; family Polyangiaceae; genus JANYHY01. The sequence continues at coordinate 2,958 of JAYVYD010000211.1, forward strand.
GGACAACAGCCCGGCGCCGTTCGTCACCAAGGCGCTCGTGGACCACGGGACGAAGAAGTATCGCCACACCTCCGGCGGCTTCGTCGCCACGGGGTTCCTCGTCTTCCAGACAGGCGAGGCGAAGGGCCAATTCAGCGCAGTTCTGTGCAAAAATCACGACGACTGAGCGTGATGTCTTAGTTGCCGTCGGCGTCGTCGATCAGATCGACGCTCATAGCCGCGGGGGGCGCTTGCTCGGTGACCGACGCAGGAATGTCGTCGGTTGCTGTAGTGGGCGGCGGCGGCGAGGCGGGCGCGAGCGCCGGAGCGGGTGCGGCGTGATGCTGTGAGGTCGCGGGCGGATGCGCGGGTGCGGCGTGAGCCGTGGGGGCGTGATTGCGCGCACGAGCGACGGCACGGACCGTCGGGTTCTCGACGCAGCCCTGCATGTTCGCGGGGCAGCTGATGCGAACGTGGAAGTGATCGTCGTGAGGGAGCGACCCGTGCGGCTGCAGCATCGTCACCGCCGCGCGATCGCGCACCGCCTCTGCGACGCCCATTCGCACGGCGTACGCGAGCAATCGCGCGCGGATCGGCGTCGCCACGAAGATGTGGCTGACGTGCGCGGCCGAATCATTCAGCCATGCCGCCACGAGCGCCCAGTTCCGCGCGTCGTCGAAGTGCGCTCCGGGCCACGACGGCGTGGTGCCGTCCCCGTGAAACGCGACGAAGTGGTCCGCATAAACGGGCTGGTTGGCTTGGTTCTTCACATAGAACTGCACGTCCGCGTCGCGGCCGCTCTCGTGCGAAGCGTGCCGATCGAGTTCGCCCCCGCCTTGCCGTGAGATGTGACCCACGCTCATCACGGCATCGGGGAACTGGCGTCGCACCGACCGCGCGGAGCGATCCAGCATGCCCACCATCGAGCCCAGCCCCCACCGAACGTCGCCCGCCGTGTAGGCCGTGACGATACGCAAGTAGGGAGCGTTGTCGAGGTGCGCGCCTCCGATGAGATGACCCTCCGTCGGCGATCCGACGCTGCGTCCCATCAGGATCACGGCAGGAGCGGTTGCAGCTGGCGTCGTGTGCGGCGCAGGACCGGCCATGGCGGCGGGCGCGAGAAAAACGAGGCCCAGGCCGGCGAGCGCGGCGGCGAAGATGCGCATGGTCTGCCCGAAGATGCGCGCGGTCGGGTCGTTGGGCCAAAAAACGTGTGAATCCGCTATCCGGGTCCGACCTCTCCGTTTTGGATCACGAAGCGCATTGCTTGACTCATCAAGTCATCTATGTTGGCCGAGTAATAGTGCCCTGCCTTCGGCATCACGATCATCTCGGCGGGGAAGCCCTCCTTCTTGAGTCGAGCCACCGTCGCTCGTTCGCCAGTGACCTGTGAGCCCCACTCACCGGCCATCATCACGACGGCACGCACGCCGGCCTTTTCGAGCGCGTATTTGCTGAGGGTCACGTCGGCCTCGTTCAAGATGAGATATCGCCAACGACCCGGGTGCATCGCCGCGAGGGCCGGCGCGGCCCAGGCGCCGCGTGAGAAGCCTGTGAGAATCGCGCCCTCACGCGAGATCTCGCCATCGTACTGGGCACTCACGGCGTCGATCGATCGCTCGAGGTCCTTGTCCATGTCGGCGAACGACTCGTCCCACGACGGCGGCCCGCCCGCGCCGCAGGTGGAGTTGCCCTCGGGACAAACCAAGAAGCCCTCTTCGCTGCCCGCGTGCGTCCAGTATCCACACGCGTAGCCGGGCGGATTGCAGATGCCGTGGAGATTCGCGATGAGCCGGTGCTTGCCTGCCTGCGGAGGGATGGCGACGTACACGTTTCGCTTCGCCGCAAAGTTGATCTCGAAGGGACCGATCTCGCGGAGCACCGGAGCGGCGTCCTGGACCGAGACGGACACGGGAGCCGGGACGGAGACGGGATCGGGAGCGGGCGCGGTACCGACAACGGCGAAGGGGTCGGTGGGATGACTGCACGCTACGGCGGCGAGAAACAAGGCGATCGGGACACGCATGTCTGTTCGTCGCGGTGGGGCGTGAAAGTGTGACGCGGACGCGTTAGAACGCTTGTCGTGTCCGCCAAGGTCCACAAAGCGCTCCGCTTGCTCCACGAGAAGCTCGACGCGTGCAAGGCGTGCCCCAACATGGTCGGCCCGGTCGTGCACGGGCCGGCGGTGGTCAGCAAGATACTCTTGATTGGTCAAGCACCAGGCCCGCGCGAAGGGACCTTCGGCAGACCGTTCGCGTGGACGGCCGGCAAGACGCTCTTCAAGTGGATGGAGCAGGCGACGGGCGCGAACGAAGAGACCTTCCGCGAGCGTGTGTACATCTCCGCCGTTGCGCGATGCTTTCCGGGCAAGGCGTTCACGAAGAAGGGCGTCATGACCGGCGACCGCAGGCCCGACGAGGACGAGATCGAGCGCTGCGGCCAGTACCTGTCGCGCGAGGTGGAGCTGCTCCTACCGGACGTCGTGCTCGCGATCGGCCAGATGGCGATCGAGGCGGCGACCGGTCACAAGGGCAAGCTCGACGAGGTCATCGGGACCGTACGACGCACCAAGTTCCACGGACACGAGCTCGACGTGATCGCCCTTCCCCACCCGAGCGGCGCGTCCACCTGGCACCGCACGGAGCCGGGCAAGACCTTGCTCGCGAAATCGCTCGCGCTCGTGAGTAAGCACCCCACCGTCAAGGCGACATTCGCATGAGTGACGAACGACTCACGGATCTCGAGCTGCGCTTCATGAAGCTCGAGCGATTCGCGCACGAGCTGAGCCAGGTCGTGGCCGCTCAACAGAAGGTCATCGACGCACTCGCGGCCGAGGCGAAGCGCTCACGCGAGCGCGCCAACGACGAAGGCTCGTCTGTCCCGAACGACGCGCCGCCACACTACTAACGACGCCAAGGCGCCTCTTGCGGATCTGCCCGCAGCTCGATCTGTCGTTGAAGCTCGGCCGGCATGGCTTGGAGCTCCTCTCCGCGCATCACACGGCGGACTTGATCGTCGAGCCCGGGTTGCTCGTCTACGTCCGTGAGGTCCCACGACTGCGTGAGCCTCTTCTCGGTCAGCGACGCCTTCTCCCCGCACGAGAGCGGCCACTTCCGCGCTTGATGCGCGAACGGCGTGAGATCGGGTGTGCTCGAGAACAGATCGAGCGGGAGCGCCGCCTTCTCCACCTCCACGCTCGGGTACGGCAGCCCGAGGATGTGCGCGAACATCTTGTGCAAGCTCGACGTGTCGATGTGCGTGCGGCTCACGTAGCCGCGCTTGATCCACGGCGAGGCGAAGATCACGGGCACCCGGTGGTGGTCGACGTGATCCCCGCCG
>JAYVYD010000212.1:0-24397 GCA_043784605.1 Myxococcales bacterium
AAGGGCGTCGAGCCACGCGCTGTCCGCGGCAAGACGTGCATGTACACGATGACTCCGGAAGAGCACTTCATCGTCGATCGCCATCCGTCGCACGCGAACGTTCACTTCGGAGCGGGCTTCTCCGGTCATGGCTTCAAGTTCGCGCCCGTGGTCGGCGAGTGCCTGGCGGGGCTCTCGCTCGCCGCCAGTCACGACACCCGATCGAATTTCTCCGCAAGCACTAGCGGTCGTTGGGCGCGATGCAGACGACGACCCAGTCCTCGACGTTGGTCGTGCGCGACACGTGCACGCAGTCGGCGCACGCTTCGCAAACCAAGAGCGGCATCGGCATTCGGGAGCGCGGGCAATCGACCACCGCGTCACCAGCGCCTTCGCCTGCGTGTCGAACGCGGAGCACGTGGACATCGCTCGGAGACATGTCGCCAATCTCAGCAACACGCGTTCCATGCGACAAACACGCCGGATCGCCCAATCGACGCGGCGAAGACTGCAGGCTTCGCGCGCTGACCGCAATCACTGCGCGGGCTGCCGAGTAGTGGACCCAGCGCAGCAGCATCACGAGCGCGCCCGCCCCAAGTCCGAGTCGTTGAGGTCCGCGAAATGCGCTAAGAGCGCTTTGTGGACAAGCAAGCGCTCCGCGACAAGCAGCTCGCGTTCTTTCTCGCGCGCGTGGTGAGCGACGAGGCCAAGCGCGAGTGGCGCGCGCACGTGAGGGCCGGCGTCAACACGCTGCTGGAGTCGAAGCTCGGAGAGATTGCCTCGGCGGAGTCTCTCGATCGCGCCGTGGTAGCCGCGCTGAGCAAGGGGTCGTTCGCTCGCGCGATTAGGCCTATTTCCAGGTCGATCCACGCCGAGACCGTGAAGGCACTTCGTCTCGAGAAGACGAAGATCGGCGGCTACGTGCCCAAGTCAGCGCGCGAGAAGATCGACGCGCTGCTGGCTCGGCCGAACCTCGTCCAAGAGAAGATCTTGCGGCAAGTGCTCGAGCAAGACGCGATGGAAGAGACGATGCGCGACGTGTTGTTCGACGCGCTCAAGGAGTTCAACGAGAAGGTGAACCCGTTCGTCGCCGACTGGGGTCTGCCAGGCATCATGAAGAAGCTCGGTCCGTTCGGCTTCGGGCCCGTGAGCAAAGCGGTCGACGGCGTGCGCGCGGAGTTCGACAAGCGCATGGAGCCGGAGATGCGCAAGTTCCTCCAGACCTTCTCGCGCAAGGCGCTCACCAAGACCGGCGATCTCATGAGCCGGAATTCGGGCTCACCGAAGTTCATCGAGCTGCGCAAGGCGGTCGTCACGTGGATCTACGAGCAGGAGGTCCGTGAGCTGCTCGGCGGCGGAGATGATGAGGGAGCGATGCTCACGCACGGCGCCGTGCTCGACGTCATCGAGCACTCGAGCCTCCTCGATTATGTCCAGAAACGAAGGCGATCCGAGCTCGACGCCTTCTTCGCGCGTCATGCCGAGGATCCCGTGCGCAAGGTGATGGCCGACTACGGCGGCTCTCCCGAAATCGACACAGACGCGCTCGCCGACGCAACATGGCCCGCGCTCTCGACGCTGCTGACGAGTGCGCCCGTGTGCGCGCAGTTCGCCAAGATCCTCGACGAGTTCTGGGCGACCGTCGGCGACGGCTGATCTCCTCTCGGAAGCGTTGCCTGATTTTCGTGACCCTCGGGCACTGACTACCAACGGTTACTTTCTTCGGAGGTCTCCATGCGTGTGATCGTGTGCCTTATTTCGGCTGGGGTCTTGGTGGCAGCGTGTGGCGGCGCCGACTCGACGCCGCTCTTCTCACCAGGCGGCGGTGACGGCGGAACCGATGGTGGCAACAACGGCGGCGGCGACGGCGGAAACCCCGGCGACGGCGGCAACGTCGTCCCCGAAGGCGGCGCCGCGACGCTCGCGTGTGGACCCACCCTCTCGTGCAACCTACAGGCAGAGCAGTGCTGCGTGGAGCTCGTCGGAGGCGGCGGCCCGCCCAAGTTCACCTGCGCGGCGACGTGCCCGCCGGCCGCCACAGCGCTGAAGTGCCGCAGCGCGGCCGACTGCGGCAACGACGTATGCTGCGCAAGCGACACGCAGCCCGTGACCTCCCAGTGCAAGGCGCAGTGCTTGCCGAAAGAGGCGGAGCTCTGCGACCCACGCGCCAACGCGCCACCGAAGGCGAGCTACTGCGGAGACGCAGGCGCTTGCTCGAACAAGAACATCGCGGACTGGGGCCTACCGCAGGGCTTCGGCACATGCGGCGGCATCCCAGGCCCCGGCGGGTGACTCGTCAACGGTCGGCCTTGGCCGCCGCAGCAAGCGCCTTGGCGCGGGTGTCGTTCGGGGCGAGCTGTAGGGCGCGCTCGGCGACCCGCGCGGCGCGTGTCCACAACTTCGCGGCAAGGTAGACCTCTCCGAGCGTCGCTTGATACGCGAACGTGCTCGGCTGCGCGTTGACGGCGAACTCGGCGAGCTTCACGGCCTCGTGCAGATCTCCGCCGGCCTTGCACAGCGCGTACGCCGCACGCTCCGCATGGACCACCGACGGGAGCAAGGCGTGCGCGCGCGCGTAGCAGGTGGCGGCCTCTTCCCACCGACCGTCGCGCTCCGCGACTTGCGCTCGTGCGAGGCTCCCTGCGTGTTGCTTCTGCTTGGCCGCCGCCTCGATCGCGTCAAGCTGCTTGCGCACGGCAGGGTCCTCTCCGTTCTGGAGCACCAATCGAAAACTATTCGCGGCGCTCACCACGTCGTTTCGCTTGAGCGCATCGTCGGCGGCGCGCAAGAACACATCCATGCGGCGCTGCTTCTCCTCTTGTTTGGCCTTGGCGAGCATCCGCTTCATCGCGTCCTCGGGCGGCACCGAAGGAGTCGGAGGAGTCGATACGACGACCGGGGCGCGCGAGAGCAGTGGCCTCGGCGACGACGATAAGTCAGCGGCCCTGATGCGCGGACGCGACGAAGCGCAAGACTCGGGTGGACGAGGCGGCTCCACTGAAGACCGAGGTGGCGAGCACGACATCGGCGGCATCGAGACGTGCGGGAGCGGAGGGAGCGGGAGCGGCGTTTGCGGCAAGGCATCCAAGGGTGGCGGCTCCGACATCGGTGCAAGCTTCGCGTCGTACGCGTCGCGTCGCTCGCGGTCGACGAGCACGTCGTGAGCGACCGTGATGCCGTAGAATACCTTCTCCAAGGAAGCGCGAAAGCTGCCCAGCTTCTTCTTGAAGAAGCGATCGGGATGGAACTTGGCCGCGAGCGTCGTGTATGCGCGCTTGATCGCTTTCTTGTCCGCCGATCGCTCGACCCCGAGCAACGCGTAGTGATCGGTGCTGCCTAGCTTGCCGTAGATCACCGTGATCTCGGCGCGCGTTGCGTCGTCGAGCTCGCAGTCCTCTTGCTTGGGCACGCGCATGCTCGACGTTCGTGTCGACCGAGCCGGCCTGGAGCTCACCGCGCGGCTCTTGGTCGAGCTCGGCGGCCTGCGCGAGCTAGGCGGCTTCACCGAGCCGTTCGTGCTCGAACTCCGCGGCGCCTCGAGAGGTACCGATAGCCGTGTCCTCACCGGCGCTTCGGTCGTGCAAATGACGCGGAGGTCCACCAACCGCCTCGCGACCCGCGACGCGACGGTCAGATCCAATCCGACGATGGACGCGATCTCCTCCAGCGTGAGCGTGCCGTCGATCTGCGACAACATGAACACCTCGATCGCCCCGAGGGGGAGCGGCTTGACGTCGACTTCCAATCGCTTGAGGATCGTGTCTCGAAACATGCCGTCGCCAAAAGCCCCCCCGACGTTCCACGTTACAGGCACCGCATGGCACGGGCAAACTCTCAGAACGTCAGAGAGACTCCGCCGACGGCGCCCTGGGTCACGGGCGTGAGCATGGGAGCGATCGTGAACGCTTCACGCTTCAAACCGCGCGCGGACTCCCAATGCTCGAGCGCGAGCTCGGCCGGGCCACGCTGAAACCAGAGCTGACCGACACCCGAGCCGATCGCGACGAGCGCAGACACCCCCGTCAACGTCCCGAGCACGATCCGATCACGGGCTAAGAAGTCCGACGTGACTCCAAAGAATATGGCGAACCCGCCGAGCACGGCGCCGACGACGATGTTGGTGATGCCGCCGATCCTCCGAGAGGACGCGTCGCTCCCGGCCATCACACGCAGCGCCTCCTCGCCCTCGACGAGACGTTGGTTGGCGCTGAATTTGTGGTCCTCGGCGAACGGCGCGTAGGACTCGTAGAGTCGCTCGATCGGCGTCTGACCGAACATGCCGAGGATCGCGCTGAGCAGACTGAGGCCTCCGCTGCCGATGATCAGATAAGAGAGATCTTTGGTGAGACTGTCTTCTGCGATGGTCAGACTGTAGACGCCCACGCCGACGACCGCTCCTCCCCCGAGGATGGAGAGCGTCCCGTTGAAATAGCGAGACGCGCGTGCGCGCGACGCCTCGAGGCGCAGCATGTCGCGAAACCGAAGCGGCAGGTCCTCGTCGACCGCGGACACAGTCGGAGTTGGAGTCGGAGTCGCTGTCGGCGCTGTCGGAGTCGGCGCGGGCGCAGTCGGCGCGGCGATCGTCGGGGGCCCGGCGTCGGGCTCGTCCGCGTGGGCGTGAGCTGCCAGCCACAAGATCGGAAGTGCGAGAGCGATGCTACGCATGTCACCGTCATCGTAGAGCCTCGAGCCTTTGCAGTGTTAGGAGAAGCAGCGTCGATGCCCCGCGTTCACCCTGTCCCCGCCGGAAGTGTCGTCGACCTCGGGAGCTTCGGCTCCGAGGCGCTCGGCGGAGCGCGCCGCGTGCGCGTCTACGTCCCCACTTCGCCGTCACCCGGAGTGCGCAGGCCGACGCTCTTGCTGCTCGACGGGCAGAACGTCCTCGGTGACGAGGGCTCGTTCTCGGGCGGGTGGTTCGCTCACCAGTCGATCGATCGCGTCGTTGCAAGTCGGCTCGTCGCGCCGATCCTCGTGGCAATCGACAACGGGGGCACCGCACGCATCGACGAGTACTCGCCGTTTTCGCACGCTGGGCGCGGTGGCCGCGCGGAGGTGTTCCTCGACGTGATCGCGAATCAGGTGCTCCCCGCGGTGCACGCGCGCTTCGAGGTTCAGCCTTGGTTCCACGTCCTCGGAGGCTCTTCCATGGGCGGGCTCGCGTCGCTCTACGCGCACTTCCGCTACCCGGAGGTGTTCCCCGCGGCGATGTGCATGTCGCCCGCGATCTGGTTCGGCAAAGACGCGCTCTTCGATTTCGTCGCGCGACAACCCAACCCACGCCTGTCACGCGTGTACCTCGATTGCGGCGGCCGCGAGGACAAGGGGCAGATGCTGCCGCTCGTTCAGTCCACGGCGATGCACCTCGAGTCGCGCGGCTGGTCCACCAAGAGCGGACCTCTGCGCATCATGTGGCGGCCGGACAAGAAGGGAGCGCACAACGAGGCTGCCTGGCGCAGACGCCTGCCGAAAGCCCTTCGCTTCCTCTTTGGGTGACCCGCAGTTACCATCGCCGGTATGAGAGCTTTGGGCATTGTTTTCGCCGTGGGAGTTTCCGCGGCGATGGGCTGCACCGCGATCTTGGGTGACTTCACCATTGGTACCGGCGGGCCGACGGGTGACGGTGGCGCCGACTCCGCGGCAGACGGGTCGATCTTCAAGCCGCTCACCTGCGCGCCGGACAACAACCGACTACCGTTTCAGTTTTCCAACTTTTCGGTCTCGAACATGAGCGGTGGCAAGTGGAACGGCCCCATCTACTTCTTCGACCTCGGCAACCACCAAGCGCGCGTCGTGATGGATCTCAGCACCAACACGGGCGAAGTCGTCGAGACGTTCACGATCGACATGGAGCAGGGAATGGTCAAGGGCGTACCGATCCTCGAGCCGGGCCGGCTCATAGCGGCATCGCGCGAGCCCGGCGGAACGAAGATCTCGGCGCTCATTCAGGACTACAGCGCGGGAGACGTCTACGTGCGCTCGCTCGCGGACCTCGGTTCGACTTGGGACCTACAGACACCACAAAATCGAGTCGGCGGTCTCGGCGAGTTCAAGGGGCTCTGCGTGCGTGAGGCGGTGTTCGGTACGGCAGGCGCAGACACGTTCGTCGTCGTCGCCACCAGCACCGCGAACAACTGCAACATGGCAGACGCGCTCACCGCGTATCGCCTCGGACTGACTCCGGCGACCGCCAAGTGGATGGTTGACGCGTCGCAGTTCAGCGCCCACGGCGAGCAAATCGCGTTCGACAAAGACAACATGTACGTGATCGGAAGTGGCTCGTCGGGCGGGCCACCAACGAGCGGCGCGTCGCCGAACCTCTACGTTGCCGCACGCGACAACCTCGCAGTGGCACCGCCAACCAAGCTGATGCTCGCACAGCCGACGGACATCATAGACATCGCCGCGATCCGAAACGCGCTAGAGCCGGGCAAGGCAAACGTCATGTTCTTCGGCGGAGACCTCATCGGAAACGGAGAGGTCGACCTTTGGGTGGGCAAGACGGAGCTGTCGACTTTAGGGACCTTCGTCGCTCAGAAAGCCTTGGCCAAGACCGTCGTCAGCGGGATTCCGGAGCTTCCTGTCAACCGGGAAGAGGCCCGCTGGCACGTCTACACCGATAGCCAGAATCTGCTCTCGGTCTCGATGCCGTTTCAAGCGCAAGGAATCAACTTTTACTGGTTCGACGACAAGGGGACCGCCGTCGCTCGTTACGCCGGAGATACCGCGCTCCTGAAGGACGTCCCCGGGATGGTGGCCGCGTCTGCGGACTTCCTCGGCCCTCCGCTCGCGAAGGCGGTCGGGGAGATCGGTATCGCCTACGTCACCCACGGCGCCAGCGAGGACGGCGGCACCGCATACAGCGTTTGGATCGCCGCGATAGCGTGCGTCAGGAAGTGACGAGCCTGCTTGGAGGTGACCGTCAGCTTTCTGCGAGACGTGCGTCTCTCCACCTGCGCGCCATACGGGGCGTAAAGAAAGATAGACATCATGCAGCACGAGAAGCGAGGCGGCCTCGGTTCGGCGAACCCGACTGAGCGCGCGTCCCGACCTCTCGCGCTCGTGACGAAAGGCTCGTGAGTCGCGTGTTGCGGCTCGAAGGAGCCGCCGTTCGTTCGCGATCGGTAGACCGCGCTGGTCTTGGCGACTTCTCTGGTGGGAGCAGTCGGGCGCGGTGCTCGGAGCCCTATTCTCACCACCGTTGGGCACCTTTGAGCCGGTGACTACCTCCAAGGACCCTTACGGGTCGCTTGGACAAGTAGTGGCCGCCGTGACCAAGCCGTCGATCGAGCGCGCTCACCGCTGACTTGCGACACGGCAACGTGCCGCGAGGATTGGGTGCGACAGGAGCTCGGGAGCCTTCATCACGATCCGAGATGTACTTCGCACACTGCCCTATTTCTTGGGTGGTGTGTGGCAACTCACGGTGACGACGAAGCGCCTGCCACTCCCTCGTTGTTGCCTCTATACTCTCGGCCCCCGTGCGCGACTTACTTCTGTTCCGATTGCTCGTGGATCGCTCGTGGGGAGACCCCGCGCTGCCAGAGCTGCTCGGTTCGTTCACGCGTCTGTCGCTTCGAGATCGCGCGCCGTACTTCGGAGCACTGCTCGAGATCCTCGCGGAGGGTCCGACGTCACTTCACGCCGATGCGCTCGACTCGCTCGCGGGCGCTGAGGGATACGCGGCCGTGCGCGCGATCGTGGCTGCGCTGTCGGAGCCCGAGGTCCGACTCTCGGCGGTGCGCGCACTTCGCCGCGCGTCCGAGACGCACCCCGCGCGTTGGGCGCACGCGCTTTTTCATCCCGATGTGGAGGTGAGGCGCGCCGCGACCGAGCAGCCGAGTCCGGAGCAAGCGCGTCACCTCGAGCTGTATTTGGTTTCCGACGACGCGACACGCGAGCGTGTGATCGCGCACGGCCTGACGAACACGAAGGGCGTCGTCGCCCCCGTGCTCGACTACGCGCGCCGCAAACTGCTCACGCAAGCTCAGGCTCGACCGCTCATCGGAACGGCCGGGCTCGACGCATGGCTGACGGCGAGCCGGGCGCGCGCGACCGCCAGCGCCTACCTCGCGACGGCCTCGCGCGCGAGCGGGCCTGACGAGACGGCGATCGCCAAACAAGAGGACGACCTCGACGATCTCGTCGACCTCTTCTGGGCGGAGAACGCGAAGGACGACACGTTCGAGAGGTTCATCGGAAAGTCGTTCACGCTCCTCGCCGCGACGCCCGAGCGATGCGCGTGCTCGATCGTCCGCGTGGCACGCGTGCGGGGCGGGTTCTGTCGCGGCGCGCTCACCACGGTCTTTAGGCTCCATCTCGCGGCGATGAACTGGGAGTGGATCGCGCGCTCGGAGCGTGAGAGCGCTGCGTTCTCGCTCTTCGACTTCAAGGACGACGAGGACCTCGACGAGGACGCGATCCTAGAGCTGCTGTGGTCTCCGATCTGCACGCACCCCGAGGGCGGCCCGGACCTGTCGATGATCGGCGCCGTGCTGTCGCGGTTGAGCGAGACGACTCGCCCGAACGAGACGCGACGTCGTGGGGTCGCCGCGCGCCAGTGGATCGGAGAGGCGACGCTTGTTGCGACGCTCATGCAGCGACCGGAGGCGTCCGTCGGATTCTTGCTGTTCAAGGAGCAAGACAACGTCGACCCGATCCGACTCATCGAGCAGATGGGCTCCACGCGCTCGCGTAGGCGACTGCTCGTCTCGTTCGTGCGTCTCACGCCGCCCAGTTATTTCGCCCTCTTTCGCGAGTGCGAAGCGCTCGATGTGGCCCACGTGCTCGAGACGATTTGCGCCGAGAAGATCGCGCCTGCGCGCGCGGACGCACTCGCCGCGACGCTCGTATACAAGCTCGGTGCCGAGGCGGCGATCGGCGCCCTCGGAGCGTGGCGCGGCGCAAGGCGATCTCCCGAGGACGGCGATCTGGCGCGCAGCGTGATCTTCGCGTCGGCAAAGGAGCACACGACCGAGGTGTGGGTCTCCGCGGTGATCGCGTCTGCCGTCCTTCCCTTCGTCCTCGATCTGCTCGATCGCGAGACGACGTTCCCCTATGGCAAGGAGATGGCGCTCGCGACTGCGCTGCGCGGAGAGCCCAACGCGAAGGGCGACTTCTTTCGGGGCCTGCCGAAGGGCGTCGCGAACGACGCCGTGCGTGCGTGGGCGGACAAGCGCACACCGGCGGGCCCGCCGCCGAAGATCGTGCCGATGACGACGAGCGCGGAGCAAGAGAGGTTGGTCGCGACGTGTCCGCTCGCGGACCTCGACAAGCACCTCTCGCCGTTCATGGCCGGAGGTGCGAACGGCGTCGCGGCGCTCCTGGCGCGCCGCACGGACCACGCGCCGAGCGTCGCGGCGTGCGTCGCGCTGTTGTCGTCGCCCGATGCGATCGACGCGACAGACGCGCAGCTCGCCCGCTACATGAGCGACGCGCCGGATTTCCTCGAGCAGATCGAGCATGCTATGGTGGGACGCTTCTCGCACCGAACGACCGCGCTCTCCCCGCTCGGTCACGCGTGGCTGTGGCGCTGGGAGCGACACACCCAAGCGGTCATGGTCGACACAAGGATGCGCGGAGATCTGCTGGCCGCGCTGCACGTGTATTGCAAGCTCACAACGCGGCGGGCACGCGCGCATCTCATCGCCGCCATCGTGCACGCGCTCGCGTTGATGGTCTCGCGTGAACGCGCGAAGTTCCGAGTCGTCCTCACGCGCCCGCTCCTCGAGGCGTTCATCGACCTCTTGCCGACCGACGATGGCGAGTGGGCCGCAGAGTTGTTCGCGCTCTGCGCGCGCGAGCGAGAGGCCCAAGAGCACCTCGAAGCGCTGGTGCCGCGGGCGCGAAAGTTCTTGCCGGACCTGCCCGCAGAGACGCGCGCGCGCCTCTCGCGGTGGCTCGACTCCGACGGTCTACCCGCGGCGCGACGCGTGGTCGTGCGGGGCGCGCTCGCAGACGACATCACCATCAAGGTTCGCGGGTCGTCCGATCTCGACGAGCTCGAGCGCCTCTGCGATTCCGACGACGTCGCACTGGTGCACGAGGCCGCGACGCGACTGCTCGTGCTCGGCGAAGCAGGCCAAGCGCGACTCGCCGACGTGCTCCTGCGGACAAAAGATGCCCCGCGAGCGCGACCGATCTCGGACAGCTTGAGTCTCTGGGAAGCTGGGGATGCGCTCGCACGCGCGCGCACCGTGATGATCGGAACGCGAGCCCCAACCGAGCTGCGCTTCCGCGTCGCCCTCGGCTTGCTCGAGCGCGGCGAGACCCAAGGGAGAGAGATCGCGCTGTCGTGCGCGCAGGAGCCTACCGAAGATCGCTGGTTCGAGATCAAGGACTGGGAGCGCTTGCTGCGCTTCGGCGGCGACGAGATCGAGCTGGCACGCGTACTCGTGTCGGCTTCGCACCCGCACGCGTACGTGCATGCCGTTGGCATCGTGATGGGACGCGACGTCGGCGAGGCTGCGATCAAGGCACTTCGTGAGTTCCTGGACCTCGGAACGAATCGAATGGGTAGCTTGCGAAGGTCCGCCGCGGCCTACCTCCACGCACGTGGAGATCGCTTCGGGTTCCCGCTCGTCGCCCAGCAGGCGCTCGACGATACCAAGGGAACATCGTCGCTCCTGGTCGGTGCTTCGGCGCGCTTGGTGGAGCTGACGACGCTCTCGTTCTTGGCCGCTGGCAACGTGATCGCGAAAGAGACCACGCTGCTGCATCACCTCGCGCCGAGTGGCATCGATCCGATCGCGCTCGAGGACGCCACCGCGGTTGTACTCACCACGGCCACGTCAGACGGCATCAGACAAAAGGTCGCCGGCAAGCTCCGCTCTGCGTTCGGCATGGGCCGCATGCGCAAGCTCCGCCGCGTCGCCGACACGTTCGCGTGGGGCGTGCGCACGGGACGTGAGCTGCTCGGCAAGATGTTCAAGGTGCAGATGACCGGCGGCGAGAGCCTCGGGCACACGCGACTCAAGGAGAGCCGCATCTTCGTGACGCCTCTGCCGCTGCTGCGTGGCGATCAGCACGGGCGCGAGATCGTCGAAGGGCTCATCCTCCACGAGCTCGGGCATCACATCTATCACCGCGGAGCCGGGGCGGAGAAGGTGTGGGCCGAGGCAGAGAAAGAGGGACTGCACGGCCTGCTCAACCTCGTCGCCGACGAGCACCTCGAGCGAAACCTCCGCGCGATGGATCCCGACTACGGCGATCGCCTCAAGCGCCTCGCGGCCTTCGCGTTCCAGCACACGTCGCGAGAGATCCTAGTCGACGTCTTGCTCGGTCACCTCGGAGGGCGCGCGTTCGAGGTGCTCTCCGCCACGAGCCTGGGCGTCGCGAAGGACGACACGCGCGTGCTCGTCGAGAGCGGCGCGCTGTTGTCGATGATGGAGCGACAAGGGCTCGCGTTCTCGCGCTTCGTCCGCGCGCTGCGCATGGGCCTTGGCAACCGCCACGACGACCCACGCGTAGCGCGCGCATTGGAGCTATTTCAAGGGCGATTTCGTCACGGCGAGATGAAGGACCTCATGGTCATCACACGCGAGCTGAAATCGATCTTCGGGTGGGAGACGCAGCTCGTCGAGAGCTTCGGTCCGCACGAGTCGCTCGAGGCGTCGGAGAGCGACTCGCTCATCTGGGGTGACGGCATCACGCAAGACGAGGTGGAGCGCGAGGTGCAGCGAGTGCTGGACCCACGCAAGAACGACGACGACTCGAGCAAGACCGGCCCGCCCGGACCGCCATGGATCAACATGGCCCCCAAGAACGACTTCGACAAGATCACCAACATCGAGATCATGCCGTACGACGCGGGAGAGCAATCCCGTCTCGCGCAAGCGGTTCAGCGCCCCTCCGGGATGATGCGGAAGTACCTCGAGGAGCTCGGCCTCGCACGCGTGCAGCAGCGCATGCGCATGAGCGGCTTTCGCCTGGACAAGACGCGCATCATGCCGCTCGTGCTCCGTCGTGATCCGCGTGTGCTCCTCGCGCGAAAGCAGGAGAGCCGAACGGACCTGTTCCTCGGGATCACAGTCGATTGCTCCGGCTCGATGGCGTCGCGCGACAACATGCAGCGCGGCATTCTGTTCGCCGCTCTCCTCGCCGAGGCCGCGCGCGGCATGAAGGGCGTCGATCTGCGCGTCTTCGGCTTCACGGACAAGACCATCTACGACTGCGGAGACGCCAACCGATGCGCTGCCTACGCGCTCCACTCCGGCGGCGGGAACAACGACTCTGCGGCGCTCTTTCACCTCGCGAACGTGGCGAAGGCAAGCCGCCGCAAGGCCAAAGTGCTCGTGATGATCTCGGACGGCCTGCCCACCGAGTGCAGCGTCGCGTCGCTGCGCGAGCTCGTACTCACGCTCACACGGCGCGAGAGGATGGTGTGCGCGCAAGCCGCCGTGCAGCCGCTCGCAGAGGTGTGCTTCCCGAACTACGTGGTGCTCAACGACGTGAGCATCGAGGCGACGGTGGCGAAGTTCGGCAACGTCATCGCGCGCCTCGTACAAAAAGCAATGTCGAGTGGTTGATACATCAATTGTGAGGAATTCATGACCGGCAAGCTCGAGATCGACGACATCAAAGTAGGCGCCGTGATGGAGGCGGCGTTTCTCGCGAACACCGTCTCGGATAGCGGGTTTCGATTCCGCGCGACCCACCTCGACGGCAAGCGTGCGCCGAAGGTCGTGCTCTGCGACGACTCGCGCATCCGCCTCGGCGTGCCGTGCATGGTGCGAATCCTCAGCCTGACGAAGCCCGATCGCGACGATCGCGGCGCGATCGAGGTCGAGTTCGTACGCTCGCAGGAGTTCAAGCTCGAGGGCGTGTACCTCGACCCCGTCGTCGCGAAGAAGCTCCAGGTCGCCCTCGAGTCCGGCCTCAACATCTTGCTCGACGGGCCGCAGGGCTGCGGCAAGACGGTGCTCGCGCGGACGATCGCCAAGCAGCTCGGCTTCGAGTTCGTCTTCTTCAACTGCGGCGCGGTGATCGAGGCGACGGATTTTTTAGCCACCATTCACGTTCGCGCTTCCGAGAGCGGCTCGCCCGTGACCGACTTCGTGAAAACCGAGATCCTGCTCGCGCTCGAGCAAGCGGGCGACAACCCGCAGCGCCGCTACCTCGTGTTCCTCGACGAGTTCAACCGCTGCCAAGAGTCCGCGCGTAACGCGCTCATGCCGGCGCTCGACAGCACGCGGCGCGTCTTTCACCCGATCAAGAACGCGTTCTTGCCGATCGCGGACAACGTGCAGTTCATCGCGGCGGTGAACCGCGGCTCGGAGTTCAGCGGGACGTTCGGCATCGACGCCGCGCAGCTCGATCGCTTCGCGCCACTGCAGATGGACTACCCGCCCGCGGAGGAGGAGACCAAGCTCCTCGCCGCGCGTCACCCCGAGCTCGGCCGTGGGCTCATCGAGGAGCTCGTCGCCATCGCGAACGCCGTACGACGCGCCCCCGAGCTGCGCGCGAGCCTGAGCGTCCGCGCGACCGAGGAAGCGTGCGTCTATTTGAAGCACCCGCTCTTCGAAGGCGACCAGCGTCGTATGTTGGGCGAGATCCTCAAGAGCTCGTTCTGCGGCCGTTTTTCAGGGCGATTCGACGACGTCGGCTCGGACGCCGGCGCCGCGTGGACCGTCGTACAGAAGGCGCTCCGCGAGAAGACCTAGCGGGCCGACTTCAGTCGCTGCACGTCGCGCATGCACCGCAGGCGCTCTCGCACGATTTGGCGTTGGCGGCGCAGAGCTGTTTGCACTGACTGCCTTGGCCTTGGTTGTCTTTGCACTGGTTCTCGCAGTCCGCGAGATCATTGGCGCACGTGGCCTTGCACTGGGCTTGCGCGGCGCACTGCTTGCTGTCGCAGTTCGAGGCGGCATCCGCCGTGCGGTCCACCACCGCGCTATCTGCCCGCCTCCCGGCGTCGCCCACGACGCGCCCTTCCGTGCCCACGACGAGGCTGCAACCGGAGGCGCACAACAAAAGCCATCGAATCAAAATCGACCTCCTAGCCAGTCCTGAGCGACGCTCGAACGAGACGCATCGTGCGGCGCAGTGATCAAGAGCACCACTGCGGTGCCAATGAGGGCGAGCCCGAGAGCGACCGTGATGTCCGCCGCGAGCGCGAACGACTGGGCGCTGTGAAACTGACCGACAGCCTCCGGACTCGAGCAGACATTTCCGACGCACTGCGCGTTGGCGGTCGAGAGTCGCGTGAGAGCGACGACGCCGAGGATGGCACCAGTGCCGAGAGACGCGACCCCCACCCCGCCGAGCGCGAACGTCAGCGCGCGGCGCGGCGATTGCCGACTCGTCTCCGTCGCGGGCGCCGGCATCTGAGGCGATTGCCGACTCGTCTCCGTCGAGGGCGCGGTCGTACGCGGCGCTTCTTGATCCGTTGTCGTCGAGGGTGTCGCCGTCTTCGTCAGGGCGCGGATGCGCTCTTCCACGATCGGCCTTCGATCGTCGGCGGCCGGAAGCTGGTCGTCGAGCCTCCTGAAGTGCTGAAGCGCCAGGGCCGACTCGCCACGATGCTCCTCGCAGTCTGCCCAATTGAGCAGAGTCCCTGGCGCAGGATCGAGCGAATAGCTCTGCTCGAATCGTGTGCAAGCGGCGACGTAGTCACCCGCGTCTGCGGCGCGTCGGCCTTCGCGAAAGAGCGCGTCTGCGCTCTCCGTTTTGTCCGCCAACGCGTCGAGCGGAGCGAGGACGAGCAGCGACAACGACAGCGCGATGTATCGAGCTCTCACTAGTGGCGCCGATCGTAGACCGCGCCATAGCGGGTTTGCTTTGCCGGCGCGGACGCGCTCGGAGCGACGGCGATCCGCGGCAACACTGCGACGGGCGGTGCGAGGGCGGCGATTGGCGCGCTTGGCGGCGCGGAGAGACTCGCCGGCGGCTCGGCAGCGTCGTGTTCGACGAGGGGGTCGGGCGACGCGGTCGCGGCAGCAGACGTCGCGGAGAGCGACAGACTCTCGAACATGACGAGTCCCACGACAGCGGCTGCGGCTGCGATGACGAACAACCTGCTCTTGGATATTGGGGTCTTCACCGCGGCAACCGTCGGCGCGAGGGCCGCTCGTGAGGCGTTCGGACTGACGCACACGGGCGGCAACGTCGCATCGATCCTTGCCACCGTGGCGGGCGCTCCCGTGAGAGCCGCATGGGCCTCTTCGAGCGACGCGCGCATCTCCGCGGCGTCCAACCATCGCTCGGACTTGTTTCGCTTCAACGCCCCGTCCACGGCGCGAACGAGGGGTTCGGGCGCGTCGGGGATTAGCAACCGCAGCGACCGCGGGTCTTCGATGATCGCGAGCACCAAGAGCTCTGCCGCCGTGCCGGCGTGCGCGTAGACGATTTGACCCGTGAGCAGCGTGAAGAGTGTGGCCCCGAGCGAATACAGATCGCTCTGATGATCGACGAGCTCCCAGCGCCCGCGCGCCTGCTCGGGTGACATGAACGCAGGCGTGCCGAACGACTCGCCCGATCGTGTCACTCGCTTCGACCCGTCTTGAACAAGCATCCCCGCGATACCGAAGTCGAGCACCTTCACGACACCCTCGTTCGTCAAGAACAGGTTGTCCGGTTTGATGTCTCTGTGCACCACGCCGCTCGCGGCCGCGACTTCGAGAGTCTCCAAAACTTGGAGGCCGTACTCGACCACTTTGACGACCTGGAGTTTGCCAGCCGTTCGCGCCGAGAGCGTCTCGAGTGTGGAGCCGTGCAGCAGCTCCATGACAAGATAGGCATTGCCGTCTTCCGTCTCGTCATCGTCGAGCACTTGGACCACGCCCTCGTGGCGCACGAGATTGGCGAGCTTGCCCTCGCGGAGGAACCGGCCACGAAGCTCGGTCGATCGACCTAGCAGCGGGTCGAGCACCTTGACCGCGCCGCGCATCCCATTGCGATGAGTCGCCTCGTAGACTGCGCCCATCCCGCCGACTGCGATGAGCGAGTCGAGATGCCATTTGCCGTGCAGCGTGGTGCCGACTCTCAAACGGGCGTCCGCGGTTCGGCCCGCCTCGTCGTCGGGCGCAGCGGGGGTCGTGTTGACGGGGGTCACGCTGGAAGGAAAAGCAAGAATCGGTGCACCGTCGAATCGGAGCGGCACGCGTATTGCGGGACTCGCGATCATGAGGACTCTTATCGCGCTGTCGGCGCTCACGCTTGGTTTTGCGCTCGCGTGCGATTCGCCCGCAAAGGAGCAAGCCGCAGCGGACCTCGCCCGACAGGAGGCTGCCGACAAGGCGCAGCAGGCCCAGCTCGACACCGACAAGGCGCGTCTTCTCGGAATTGCGAACGCCGAGCGAGTGCAGCAGGAGGCCACGCTCTCCCTCGCCACGGCAAAATCCGACTATCGCATCCGTGTGGCGTCGCTGCGCGCAGACCTCGACAAGCGGATCGCGGACCGCAAAGCCGGAATCGTGGGGGCCTCGGCCGTTCTCAAACAAAAGAATGACGCGGAGATCGTCAGCGTTCGAGCCATGCGTGACTCACTCGGCGACGATATAAGGCTGATCGATGCCTCCACTTCCGCGGAGTGGGCCAACGTGCAATCGCGCGTAGACAAGGACTTGAGCGACGGCAAAGCCCTCCTGGCGAAGTCCTGAGGCATGCACTTCCAATTACGTCACAGTGAGGCGCGGCGGTCGCGTTCCACTCCGCTTTGTTGCGAGCTTCACTGCGGCAAGGCAGCTTCGTAGACGTATACGAGCGCGATGGTCTGCAGGCGTCCGTCGCACTCGCCGGCAAGCAAACAGGGCTCCGCCGCGAACGACGTGCCATCGCGTCGGCGTTGCGCAAAGGGCCCGAATCACATCTCGTCGCCGACCGCCAGCCGTGCGTGGATGGGCGTGGGCTCGCACAAGTCCAAATGCGTCTTCTGGAGGAGCTCGCCCCTCGAGTAGCCATAGGCGACGAGCGCGGACGTATTCGTGTCGACGATCGCCCGACTTACGCGATCGAACGTGCGAGGTGCTCATCAGGGCACGAGCACTACTTTCTGACTTTAAGGACCTCTGGAATGGCCATCGGAACTCTCCTCGTCAGGTTCACATCGATTCAGGGCGCGCAGCACACGTCGACCGCATGCATCCGCAGCCGCTCTCACGGCTGCTGACCATCGCAAGGTTGGCAATCCTTGGGCCCAGGCGCGGTGGCACCAATGTGGCTCGCCGCGCGATCGTGCTTTGCACGAGCGCCACAGGTCGACGTCAGGGCACGCTTGGCATCGATGTCGCAAAGCTTTGAATCATGTTGATGACTTTTCTAATCGTGGTCCTCGTGGTGGCGCTGTTGGGCGGCGGCGTGGGTCACTCCCGCTACGGGTTCGCGGGGTGGTCTCCGGCGGGCCTGATACTCCTCGTCTTGGGCGTACTCTGGCTCACCGGTCACCTCTGAAGAGTGCCACGGAGCTGGGATAGAGGATGGGAGCCCCCCTAGGACGGGGGCGCCCAAAGCCCTGGATTGTAAGCATGCTGACACTCCGACCGGACCGTGCGGGCAAGACCTGACCCCGCACACGCGAGGTCACGTGAGTCGAGCGACCTCGTGAACCTCTTAGGTGTTCATGTCAGCAAGGCGAACGCGCAAATCGCGAATCCAGATCGACTCGCTCGTGAAAACGTCTCCGGAGAGGATGCTCGTGATCGAGCGGCGCAACACCGTGCGCGGGTTCTCCATGAAGAGGTAGTTCAAGAGTGGCCCCTTGTAGAATGCGCCCACGGCTTGGACGAACGTCTCCACGCCGGTACGTGTATCTTGCATCCATGCGGCGAAGTGGGCCTCGCTGGTGTCGCCATCGCGTAGACCTGCGTCGATGACGTCGGAGACCTTCCACGCGCTGCGCATCGCGATGTGAGCGCCGGTCGAGAAGAGCGGATCGATGAAGCCGCCCGCATCGCCAATCGAGACCCAGCCGTCGCCCGTCATCTTGCCGACGCGGTAGCTATAGTCGGCCTCGGCGCGCGCTGGCCAAAGCTTCTTCGCGTTCTTGGTGAGGTCCGTCGCGGTGGTTGACTGGTCAATGGCCGCCTGGAGCATCTCGTCGGCACTGCCGCGATGACGGTTCGCCTTGACCCACTCGCTCGCGACGACAGCGCCAACGCTAGTGCGGCCGTCCTTGAACGGAATGAACCAGAACCATCCGCCGGACCAAGCTCCGGTCTCCGCGTCGCGCGGGCGGTCCTCGAAGATCACGATGTCGATGTCTCCCGCGGGCTCACCCTCCGGCCGCGGCACGCCGGAATAGTGGGAGTAGAACGCGGTCTTGTCGAGCCGCGGAATCTTGGTAGTGGAGCGCGCGGCGTGCGCCATGAGCGCGTTGCGACCCGACGCATCCACCGTGAACCCGGAGCGGATCTCGTGCTCGCTACCGTTCGGATCCGTGGCCAGCACGCCGACGACGCGATCGCCGTCCATCAGCGCGCGCTTGACGGTCCAACCTTCGCGCACCTCGGCACCCAGTTTTTCCGCGTGTCGGAGCAAGAGCTCGTCGAACTGCGAGCGCTCCACCTGGAACGCGTGCGGCCACTTCTCGTCGAACGCGTTGGCGAAGACGAAGCGCGCCTTGCGCCCGTCCCGGTCGTCGTGGAAGCGCGCGCCGTACTTCTTGATGAAGCGGCTCCGCACCTCGTCGAGCACGCCGATGTCCTCGAGGATGTAGAGCGACTGCGGCAGCAGCGACTCACCCAAGTGAAAGCGTGGGAAGTGCTCCTTCTCGAGGACGAGAACACTACGTCCGAGCATACGCAACTTGGCGGCGCACACCGAACCCGCAGGGCCGCCTCCGACGATGATGACGTCCACTTGCATGTCGCAAGCTTTTGCACCCGCTTGCGTTCGCGTCAAGGCGACACGCGTCGCCGTGATCGCTTTCGCACTTGTGCGTCGCATCCTTGTGCAACGTCGTCGCCCTCAGCGCTCGGCTGTCAGAACGCGCCGGCCACTCCGCCGCCAAACGGGCTGAAATAAGGGCGAACGAACGCTTCCTTCGTCACCGCCGGTCGCGTGAGCGCGAGGACGAGCGTGACGGCACCCGCGACGATGGTGGCGCCGCCGAAGACGTCGGTGACGAGCGCGAACGTTCGCGTGCGTGTGCGCGCGTCGTCGATGCTCTGCGAGGTCTGCCCGAGCGCGTCCACCCGCGTGTCGAACGTGCTCTTGGCGCCGAGCGCGATGACGCCGAACACGACGGTGCCCACGGCGAGGCCGCCCGTGACGCCGAGGCCGATCCACACCGGCGTCATGTTCTTGGTCTTCACGGTCTCGACCTTGAGCGGTTGTCGGGAGGTCACGGTCGTCGTCTCGGTGTTGCCGGTCGTCGGGTTGGTGGTGGTCAGGACGGTCGTCGGCTGCGGGTCAACGAGCTCGAGCGGCACCTTCTGCGCGTCTCCGCCGGCGAGGTCGATCGTGCGAGTCGCGGTGGCGAGGCCCGATTTCGAGACAGAGATCTTGCGGCGTCCCGCGCTCACCGTGAGCGGCTCGGGCAGCGGAGTCTTTCCGACGACGATGTCGTCGATGCTGACCTCTGCGCCCTCGACGTTCACCTCGACCGTGATCTTGGCGACGCGCGTGCGCAGCTTGCTCAGCTCCGCCTCCACGTCCGCTCTGCGCTTGGTCGAGACGTCCTTGCCGCCCTCTCTCAAGTACTGCTCGAACTCCTTGAGC
Source organism: Myxococcales bacterium (assembly GCA_043784605.1). GTDB lineage: Bacteria > Myxococcota_A > Polyangia > Polyangiales > Polyangiaceae > JANYHY01. The sequence goes on from JAYVYD010000212.1 coordinate 19,633, forward strand.
GCGGACGCGTAGTCCTGCAGCTCGAGGCTCGTTTGGCCGAGGTTGTAGAGGACCTTGTAGTTCGGCGCGAGCTCGTACGCGCGCTTGAACTCGATGAGCGCCGCGCGGTAGTCGTTGTCCTTGAACAGGTCCACCCCGCGCACGAAGCGGCTGCGCGCCTCGTCGGTCTTCTGCGCGTAAGCCGTCGTCGAGACTGCGAGCGTGAGCAAGAGCGCGAGCGCGCGATGGGTTCGCCTCATTGATAAGGATCCTTGTCGTCGATGGTGTGCTTTGGCTTCTGCGTGGGGTTCTTGAGATCCGTGCCGGGATCCACGGCGCTCGAGGTGGGTGCGGTGGGCAAGGTCGGGTAGTTGTTGGTGACGGGCGCGCCGAATTTCTTCAGGTTCATCTCCACGACGACGTCGTGATCGTACGAGACGAGCCGCTCCTCGGTCGTGTAGCCCTGCAGCTGCGCGGCGACTTTGTGCGCGTGCCCGTCGCGCGAGACCGTCGTGTGGAACGGGTTGCCGTTGGTGACGACGCCGTCGATCGTGATGTGCGCGCTGTCGGGGTGTACTTGGATTGAGACCTGCACGGTGTCTACCGGAGGCGCAGTCACGACGGGCGCGGCGGACGCGGCGGCGCTCGACGTCGTGCTCGTCGCCGCGCTCGGTCCGTCTCCGTGCAGCGCCGCGAAGCCGAGGACCGCGCCGATCGCGAGGATGCCGATCGCGCCGGCGGCCCAGATCAGCGGCGACCGCTTGCGGAAGTTCGGCGTCGACTCCTCGAAGGCGAGCGGTGCGGGTGGCGGCGCGGACGGAAACCGAAGTGGCGGCGGCACGGAAGGAGAGAGCGTCAGCGGCACGGACTCTTCGCGCGCCAGCGACGGGAGCTGACCCGTCCTCAGCGAGTCGATGCTGATCCTCGGCGGATTCGAGAGCTGCTGCTCGAGTACGGCGTGAAGCTTCTCACGCTCGCTCTGGAACGTGCGTTGGACGATGTCTCCCATCTCCGGGTCCGTCGCGCGCAGGCCGAGTGCGTCGATCGCGTGATCGAGCGCGACCTGCATTTCAGCCGCCGTCGTGAACCTCTCGTCGGGGAGCAAGGCCATCGCACGATCGCAAATGTCTGCGAGCTCCGGCGGCGCGTCGGGCGTGAATTCGCGAATCTTCGGATGCAGACCGTTCGTGCGTTTGTGGAGCACCGCGGCCTCGCCGTCACCCGACGTGAGGCGCCGCTTCGCCAGCGTCTCCCACAGCATCACGCCGATCGAGTAGAGGTCCGCTCGACGATCGATCATCGACGAGGTGATCTGCTCGGGCGCGACGTAGCCGAGCTTGCCCTTGAAGACGCCTGTCTGCGTGCGCGCCACTGATCCGGCGGCTTTCGCAATGCCGAAGTCGACCAGCTTGACCTGACCGTCATAGCAAACGAACACGTTCTGCGGAGACACGTCGCGGTGCACCACCGAGAGAGGCGCGCCGTCGTACCCCTTGAGCTCGTGCGCGTAATGCAGACCCGCGAGCACCTTGCTCAAGACGGTGAGCTGGATCTTCATCGGCACGTTAGGGCGGCCCACGCGTCCCATCAGCGCGTGCAGCGGCTGGCCCTCGAGGTACTCCATGACGATGAACGGGCGCCCGTCGTGCTCGCCGACCTCGTAGGTCTGAATCAAGTTGGGATGATTGAGCCGCGCGGCGAGGCGAGCTTCGTCCATGAACATCGTCACGAACTCGTAGTCCTTGGCGAGCTCGGGGCGGATCTCTTTGACGACGAGGAGCTTCTGGATTGCAGCGGGGCCCTCGGCGACCGTCAACAAGACGCGCGCCATTCCTCCCTGCCCGAGCACGGCGATCGGGCGGTATTTGCCTAGGCTCTGCGCCGCCTCCTCAGTCACCCACTCCTCCTTCAGGGCTGCGATGGTGCGAGTGTGGTGTAGCTGATGTGGCCGGCGCGTGCGAACACGCTCGTCTTGCCGATGAACTTCTGGCTGGGCTTGAGCATCCCGGTGACGCTGCGCCCTCCCGTGGGCGTGTTGATGAAGCCCGCGTACCCGGTGCTGTCCGTCGCGCTCGCGGTCAATGAAGGGATGCTGCCGGTGAAGTAGAAGCCGCGCGTCTGCATGGTGGTGGAGTCGAGCGATACAGTGACGTCCTTGGCGGCGTGGAACGAGCAGTCCACCGCTTCCATGAACACGGCGCCGAGCGCGGGATCCACCGTGTCGCCGTTGGCCTTCGCGAGCGTCGCCAGCGTGTCGGGCGACAACATGGGGATGGTGATGTACGCGGTGTCGTCCATCAGCGGCGGGTTGAAGAACACGAGCGACGGTGAGAGCAGCGCGTAATAGCAAGTCGCGGCGTCCTGACCGGAGTCGATCTTGCAGCCAGCGTCCGGCAGCATCGGCTCGATCAGCACGTAGCCGTCGAACCCCGCGTCGATGTCGATGGCGATGATGCCTTTCGCGCTGGGCAACGTGGTTTGGAGCGGAGTCGTGCAGTTCACGTCGATCTTCGCGCACACCTTCACGGTGACGTCCGTGACCGGCAGCTTGGTGATCAACTCGAACATGGGGACCGTGACGTGGACCTTCGGCTTCGTGGGCGTTGGCGTGACGACGTTACCGAGGCAGCCCCAGACCGGGTCTGACGGCGTCGTGTCCGGTTGCACGTCAGGGGTCGTTGCGTCTGGAGGGTCTATGGATTGACAAGTTCGACTGATGCACTTGAGGGCACTCCCGTAGCGCGCGCAGTCCGTGTCGGTTGCGCACTGTTCCGCGGAGGTGTTGAGCAACAGCGAGCACGCCACGATCGGGATCGCGGCGACAACGAGGGCGAGTGCTCGGATTGGCGCTCTGCTTTGGGTCGATATTTTCACGAGTGAACCATGTCGTTGTGTCGCCCTACTCGAGGACCATGCTCGGAAAGGGCTTAGCCCGTCAAGTTACCTCATCCACGGGCTCTTGAGGCACGCGTGCTACGCTTTAGTTTGCTGATGAGCGGCAGGCGCTACACCGCAACTGACGTCTGCGACATCGCGGGCGCATTGGGTCATCCTGTCATCGCTCTCCGCGGAACTCGCATCGTCGCGGCGAACGAGGCGTGCACGCGCGTGTTTGGGTACGCCCGCACGGATCTCGTGGCACGCGACCTGGCCGACGTGCTTCCTTCGCTCGATCGGAGCCGGATCCTCGGGCTCGTCGGCGCGGCGCTCTCTGGTGAGATCCCCCAGGGCGTCGTGACGACGTTGGGACGAGCCTCCACAGGGCAACCCATCCACGTGCACGCGCAGCCGTCGCTCTTGCCCGCGTCGGATGGAGACGGCGACTTCATGCTCGTCTCGATCATGGCGACCGACGAGCGCCCGTTCGACGTCGCTCGCGCGCTCTTCGAGATCGCGAGCTCGCTCGGCACGGCCGGCAGCGCGAGCGAGGTGCGCGAGCGAACTCTGGCAGGTTTTCGTCGCTCGGGTTTCGTCGCTCTCGCGATGTCGCTCGGAGACGATTGGTCCGCGCACGTAGAGCTGTCACGCGAGCTCGCGCGCGACGCCCTCGAGAGTCGGCGACCGGTCTTCGAAGGGAGCGGCGGTGTGGAGCCCACCCGTGTCTACCTCCCGATGAGCGACCCCACGCACGGAGAAGTGCTGATCGTCTCCGGCCCCGTGGAGGTGTCGGACGCGTTCATGCTGTCCTTGTTCGCGGATCTCGCGAGTTCCACGCTCTCGGAGGTGCGGAGGAGAGCCGCCGCGCTCGACAAGCTGCGCGGCACTCAGATCTTGCTGGATTTGTCGCGCGCCACTTCGAGCTCACTCGATCTCGGCGTGGTCCTCGAGATGACCGCGGACTCGCTCGTGCCGCTGCTCGACGTGTCTAGCTGCTTTGTCATGTTGTTCGACGAGGAGACACAGCTGCTGCGCGACGGCGCGGTCTCTGCGGCGTACCGCGACCAGTTCCGCGACGTGACGATCCCGCTCGACGACGAGTCGAGCATCGCAGCTCTTGTGGCGCAGCGGAGGAAGCCCGTCATCGTCACCGACACATCGATGAACGAGCACGCGATGGGGTCCCCGTTCGTGCGCAAGTTCCGGGCGATGGCGGTCGCCGCGTTCCCGATGACGCTGCGTGGGCGGCTCGAGGGTGTGATCATCTTCGGCGAAATGCGCGAGCCTCGCGCCTTCGAGCCCGATTGGGTCGAGCTCGCCCAGGCGATGGTGAACCAGGTGGGGCTCTCGATCGCCAACGCTCGACTCTACGAGTCGCTCAAGCGCAGCTATGCGGACCTCGAGACGACGCGTGCAGCAATGCTCAAGCGAGAGCGCCTCGCCGCGCTCGGAGAGCTCGCCGCGATCGTGGCGCACGAGGTTCGCAACCCGCTCGGCGTCATCGTCAACGCGACGAGCTCACTCCGGCGCAGGCACCAAGCCACCGTCGAGGACACGATCCTGCTCGGTATCCTGGACGAGGAGTGCGCACGGCTGAACAACATCGTCAGCGAGCTGATCGATTTCGCGAGACCGCGCGAGCTCTCACTCGAGCCGGAGGACATCGCCCGTGTGATCGCCGAGGCGATCACGTCCGTCCAAGCGCAGCCGGAGCACCCCGCCGACGTCCGATTCGAGACGGAGGTGGAGGGCGATCTGCCTGCAATCGCCATGGATCGTCGCTTGATACATCAAGCGATAACCAACGTCGCCATGAACGCGATCCAGTCGATGCCGCGCGGAGGCGCCGTACGGATCAGCGCGAGCGGCGTGGACGGCAGCGTGGTCATCGCGGTGCGAGACGGCGGCA
>JAYVYD010000213.1:0-24398 GCA_043784605.1 Myxococcales bacterium
GGCAATCCGAGGGACGCATTCCGACTCGGCGCGGGCGCGCAGCTCTTCATCCCCAATGGCTTGCGCTCGGATTACCTCACCGACGGCACCTACCGAGCGATGTTCCGGGCGCTGTTCGCCGGAGACGTGAGCTGCCTCACGTACGCGGGTCACCTCGGCGTGCACGTTAGGCCCCTCGACGACCCGTCGGCGCCGTGGACGCCTCACGGCAGCGAGTTCATCTTCGGTGTGGCCGCGGGGCCGCGTGTCCTCGTGGGGTCTGGCCTTCATCACGCACTCGTCGTCGGTCCCGAGATCTATGGGGCGACTGCGGTCTCTTCGTTCTTCAGCGGACCCTCCACCGCGCTCGAGGCGCTGGTCTCGACGCGCTTGGAGGGTGTCGGCGAAGGCCCGCAGCTACGTCTCAAGGTGGGCGCCGGCGCGGGCATCAATCCTTACTTCGGCGAGCCCGAGTGGCGCGTGGTCTTCGGTGTCGAAGTGTTCGATCAGAGCGCTAGCCGCTAGCGCCTAATTCGTCGCGGTTACGTCCAGCGCTCCGGCGGGGACGACGCAGGCGCTGTCGTCGCATCGGTACTCTGGATAGGCAAATAGCGATTCGTGTCCCGCCGCATCCACGGCCGCGACCGAGACGAAATAGGGCACGCCAGGGTCGATGCCGAGCTCACTCGCGCTCGGGCTCGCAGTCGTCGTGCGCGCGGGGACTCTCATGCGATAGAAATTCTCGGTGACGGGTCGAGCCGCCAATACGTAGTGATCGACCTTGCCGCTCGCGGGCGTCACCCAAGTAAAAACTGGCGAGGCTGCGCTCCCCGAGCCCCCGAACGAAGCCGGCGCAGACGGAGCTCTCGCCAAGCTCGCGCCGACGGCGATGACGAGCCGCGCGATGTTCGCCGTGTAATCGGGAGTCACGTAGTTGAATAAGTCGTCCGGGCTGTGTTGGTGCGCGAGCGTCTCGACGGGCTCGATAAAGCGCACACCCGGGTAGCCCTGCGCAATGAAGGGCTCGTGGTCGCCGCCGCGGCCGGGGCGATCCTCGCGCAGCTTGGGGAGCATGGTCATCGCCGGGACGTACGCGCCGCCCCACGTGCCGACGAATCGCATGAGGCCGCGCGAGGGAGAGGTGTTGTCCGTAGTGCCGTCCCCCGCAAGAAGCTCACGAGGTGTCCCCGGCGAGTAGAGGCGGAACTGCTTTTGAGCCGTCGCGTCGTTCGACGTGGAGTCGCCGCCGACGATGTCGCAGTTGAGCATCGCTTCCACAGCCGCCCCGGGAAACAAGGTGCCGATGGCCTTCGCGAGCGCGGCCGATCCCACGAGCCCCTGCTCCTCACCGGCGAACGCGACGAAGAGCAGCGACGCGTCGAACGTCTGTCCCACCATCGCGTTGGCCGCCTCGAGCACGACGGCCGTCTGCGAGCCGGAGTCGTTGGCGCCGGGCGCAGCGGAGGTCCCGTCGGACACACTGACGGGGCGAGAGTCGTAGTGACCGCCGATGACGACGAGTCGATTCGGATGCGTCGCGCTCGGCCAATAGGCGATCACGTCATGTCGCTTCGCGGTCGTCGCGCAGCCGGTCTGGTCGTACGCGAAGAGCTGCACCTGCGCGCCAGGGAGAGCGGTCAGCCGCGTTTGGATCCAGTCACGTGCGGCGCCGATCCCTTGCGTGGTGAGGCTGGCGTCGGAGCAGGAGCTCCTCGTTCCGAAGGCGACCAGCGTCTTGATGTTCGTGGCGATGCGCGCGCTGTCCGTAGAAGAGAGCATCGAAGTGATGCTCGGATCGAGCGTCAAGGCATGCGCGGCGGCGTCCTTGACGGGCGCGCCGTCGGCGACCGGAGCAACCACTGCTGGCGAGCTCGTGTCTTTGCACGACATCACGACCAACATGACGAAGCACGCCCCTAAAGCTCTTGCCATGGCGACGAGCGTAGCTGCGCGAGCCACCACTGGAAATGCCTCGTGCGAAACTCAGGCCCATGCACTGCACGTGCGATTGAAGTGAGGTAGCGTCGCCGCGGTCGATGGTCGCTCGTCGTTCTCCCCATCCCGTCGTTTGGACGATCCTCTACGTGCCGTTCGGTGCGCTAGGTGGCTTCGTCAGCATCGCGCTCACGTTCTTGGCAACCGAACATGGCCTCTCGATCACCGAGGGCTCGTTGTTCAATGGCGCACAGTTCCTCATGTCGTGGCTCAAATGGATTTGGGCGCCCGCCGTCGACGTGACGCTCACGCCGAAGCGTTGGTACATGCTCGCCACGTCAGGCTCTGCTCTCGGAGTGCTCGGGATGGCGGCGACGCCCATGTCTCCGAGCACGCTGCCGATCCTGATCGGTATGGTCATCGCCGCGAGCTTCATCAACTCGATCGTGGGGATGTCGGTCGAGGCGATGATCGCGAGCGTGACCACGGACGACGAGGCGGGTCGAACCGGTGCGTGGTTTCAGGCCGGAAATTTGGGCGGATCGGCGCTTGGTGGCGGTCTCGCGCTCTACCTGATGAAGGCGCTGCCTGCGCCGTGGATGTGTGGCGTGATCATCGGCGGCATCTTCGTAGCGTGCAGCGCCGCGCTGCAGTTCGTCCCGCTCGTAGAGGCTCACGCGCGCACGCTACGTCCGGTCGCCGCCATCAAGGCGGTAGGCACGGCGCTCGTGTCGATGGTCAAGACCAAAGGCGGCCTTCTGTCTGCGGTGCTCTGCCTGTTGCCGATCGGCACGGGCGCCGCGCAAGGAGTGATGACGCAATCGAAGGTCGCCGCACACTGGGGCGCGGGCGACACCGAGGTCGAGCTCGTCCAGGGACTCTTCGCCGGCATCGTGGTGACCATCGGCTGCTTCGCGGGCGGCTGGGTCGCCAAGCGCTTCACTCCGCGAGCCGCCTACTTGATCGCCGGCATCGGCGCAGGCGTCGTCGCCGTGATCATGGCCTTCGGTCCGAAGACCGTGCCGATGTACGTCGCGTTCAATTTGATCTACGCATTCTCAGTCGGGGCGACCTATCCGCCGTTCACCGCGTTCGTGCTCAACGCGATCGGCATCGGCGCGAGCGCAGCGGCGACCAAGTACAACGTGCTCGCGTCACTCGCGAACTTCCCCATCTGGTGGATGGGGCTGTTGCTAGGACGAATCGCCGATCGCAGCGGCGTCGCGACGATGCTGCTCACCGAGGCCGCGCTCGGCGTCTGCGCGGTCGCCGCGTTCGCGGCCACGCAGCGCTGGGTCTCTCGAACGAGGCTCCCCGATCGCGATCCCGCCGCCGATGGACGGTGACGGTCCGGGGTGATACTTTTCTAAAAAGCGCAATGCAGTTTCCCACCCGACGCGCACGCACCTTCCTTCAGTGGCTAGCGGTCACCACCGCAGTCTTCGCGTCGGGGTGTGCCGCTATCACGGGGCTGGATCAGTTCGCGAAAGGCACTGACGACGCGTCGATCGCGGACGCCACCTTCGCAGACCAGAACGCCGACGCCCGCAACGACACCACGGTCGACTCCACGCTGCAGGACACTAGCCAGGTGGACAGCGACACGCTGGACGCCGGCGCGGACGCCCCCGATACGAGCGACGCTGGGTGCGGTCCCACCAACACGATCGACAACTGCTCGATGTGCGGCTCCAAGTGCGGCAGCACCAATGTCGCCGACGCGTCGTGCACGGGAACGAGCTGCCAATACGCTTGCAAGACGGGCTACTCGAACTGCGACGCGGCACCGCCCGATCTCGGCGGGTGCGAGTGCCCGACGCCCGTGTGCTGCGGTGCGGCCTGCGCGACCGACCATACCAATGGCGTCGGTCAGTCCTTCTACGACTGCGTGGCCAAGGTGACGTACGACCAACCGCAAGGTCTCAAGGCCTGCACGGCCTACACGGGCAACCAGTTCGCGTGCACCCTGGCGAACTGCAGCAACGACGCCGGCGACATGCTCGTGTGCGGCACCATCAACAACAGCTGCGTGTGCTGGGACTACATGGGCGCGAGCGTGGGCCATGTCTACAAGTCGGGCTCGGCGAGCTGCTTCTGTCCAAGCGCCAACGACCCGACGTGGAACTGAAATGGAAGCGCGGGTCTCACCGAGTCAGCCGCCGAGCTCACCGCTCACTCCCGGCTACTTCCTGGACCGCTACGAGCTGCTGTGTCCGCTCGCGGATGGCGGTATGGCCTCGGTGTGGGTCGCGCGGCTGCGCGGCAAGCACGGCTTCGAGAAGCTGCTCGCGATCAAGACCATCCTGCCGCAGTTCGCGAGCGACGAGCGCTTCCAGGAGATGTTCCTCGACGAGGCGCGCATCGCGTCGCGCATCGAGCACCCCAACGTCGCGCAGATCGTCGACCTCGGCGAGCAGCACGACATCACCTACTTGGTCATGGAGTGGGTAGACGGAGACTCGCTCTCGCGGCTCTACCGATCACTGAAGAAGAAGGGCGTTGAGTTCCCCGCAAACGTGCTGCTGCGCGTCGTCGCGGACGTCTGCGGCGGTTTGCACGCGGCACACGAGCTGAGGGACGACAAAGGTGTGCTGCTCGGCGTCGTGCATAGAGACGTCTCTCCGCAGAACATCCTCGCGAGCACGCGCGGCGTCGCCAAGCTGATCGACTTTGGCATCGCGAAGGCGCGCGATCGACTCGGAGGCGAGACCAACTCCGGGTTGATGAAGGGGAAGATTCACTACATGGCGCCCGAGCAAGCGCTCGGCTCCGCGGTGGATCGCCGCGCGGACGTCTTCGCGATCGGCGCGATCCTCTACCACTACCTCACGGGCGCTCCGCCGTTCGACGGCCCGAACCAGCTCGCGGTCTTGAATCGTCTGAGCTCCAAGCAGCCGCCGATGCCGCTGCCCAACACCGTTCATCCGGCCGTGACGGCGATCATCAAGCGCTGCCTCGCGTACTCGCCAGATCAGCGCTTTGCGACGTCCGAAGAGGTACAGGCTGCCCTCGAGTTGGCGATGGTCGAGGCCCGGCTGACGTGCACGCAGGCGCAGGTCGCCGAGTTCGTCGCAGAGCACGGAGCGACTCGCACGGCCTCGCGCAAGGAGGCGATCGATCTAGCGCTGAGCGCGGCAGCAGAGCGCGCGCGCATGCGAGGCGTGCTGCGGCCGAACCCCGAGGTGTCCGCGACAGGCGTCCTAGCGAGCTCGACGGACTTTCAAAAAACAGGACCCTTCGCGAACGAGCAACCCCCATCGCAGGTGGCACCCTCCGCGTCGTACGCGACGCTCGGCTCGGCGACGCTCGAGGCTCCGCTCGTGGCGCAACCACCGGCGCCCTCGAGCAAACGAACGCTCGTCTTGATCGCGGCGGCGAGCCTCCTCATCGTCGCAGTAGTCGTGCTTTTGTTGGTGGTGACTCACCACAGCGCGCCGACCACCGTTGCCGCCGCCGTCAGCAAGCCCACGAGCGCGAGCCCGCCGACCAAGGCCAACGCGCAGCCTCTACCGACGACGAGCACCGATGACATTCCGGTGCTCGAGGCAGACTCGCTCCCGCTCGCGGCGAGCACGGTCACCGCCGTCAAGCCTCAGCCAAGCGCGCCGGCGTCCACGCCAGTCATGACGACCACGGCAACGCCCACGGCCAGCGCGAAGAGGAGAGGCAGCTATGGGTTCTAGATCCGGTGTCGCGCTGTTGATTGTATCATGCATGGGTCTCACGGCGCCTGCGCTGGCCCAGTCCGCCGCAGACAAAGAGACCGCGCGCTCGCTGATGGACCAGGGTCTCGAGCTGCGCGAGAAGAAGGACTACAAGGCCGCGCTCGCGCGCTTGGAGGCGGCCGACCAGATCATGCACGTGCCGACGACGGCGCTCGAGGTCGCGCGCACGCAAGAGGCGTTGGGGCTCCTCGTCGAGTGTCGCGACACGCTCGCGCGCATCGTGTCGTCGATCCCATCGCCGCGAGAGCCGCAACAGTTCAAGGATGCACGCAAGGCGGCGCAGACCCTCGACGACTCGCTCGAGGCACGCGTGCCGGCGCTCACCGTGAGGGTAAGCGGCGCACCTGCAGGGACGACGCCGAGCCTCAGCATCGACAACGTCGCCGTGCCGTCGGCTGTGATCGGATTGCCGCGGCGGCTCAACGCAGGGCATCACGTGATGATCGCGACGACGAGCACCTCCGAAGGTCGCGAGGAGCTCGACATCAGCGAGGGCGAGAGGAAAGAGATCACGATCACGCTCGCGCCGGTCGCGCACGCGACGCCTGTGACTCCCGAACCGGTCACAGCGCCGCAACCCGTCACGCCCGTTGCGCCGGTGGAGGGTCACCGCTCCTATCTCGTGCCCGCGATCGCGTTCACCGTAGGAGGCGCCGGCTTGGTCATGGGAGGCGTGACCGGCTTGCTCCTGCTCTCGAAGCAATCGGACCTCACGGCCAGCTGTCCCAACCGCGTCTGCGGTCCGTCGAAGTATGGCGAGCTCGATTCCGCAAACTTGTTCGCGACGCTCTCCACCGTCGGCTTCATCGTCGGCGGCGTCGGTGTGGCTGTCGGCGTCGTCGCACTCTTGATCGGCAAGCCCGCATCGCCGGAGCCCGCGCCCGCTGCGGCGCACGTCGTCCCGTGGATCGGTCCGAGCGGCGCAGGTCTCAGCGGCAGCTTCTGATGGTCGCCAAACCGACGCGCGCCAAGATCGCTGATCTCGAAGCACTCCCCGCGCATCACGTCGGCGAGCTCATTTTTGGCGTGCTTCATTCGCATCCAAGACCGGCGATCCCACACGCGCACGTCGCAACTGCGCTGGGCGGCGAAATCTTCGGACCGTTCCATCGCGGGCGCGGCGGGCCAGGCGGATGGATCATCTTGGACGAGCCAGAGATTCATCTCGGTCCCGAGCCAGACGTCGTGGTGCCTGATCTCGCGGGGTGGCGACGTGCGCGGATGGCTCATGCACCCGATGCCGCGTACGTCTCCGTGGCTCCTGATTGGGTGTGCGAGGTGCTCTCGCCATCCACAGAGGCCATCGATCGCTCGGACAAAATGACGCTCTACGCGCGCGAATCTGTCGGTCACCTATGGCTCATCGACCCGACCAGCGAGACGCTAGAGGTCTTTCGATTGCACGGCGACGCGTGGCGCATGATCAACACCTGGAACGGCCGCATCACCGTACGCGCGGAGCCCTTCGACGCGTTCGAACTCGATCTCTCGGTCCTCTGGGATCGCTAACGAGCGCACAGCGAAGGTCGGATCAACAATCAGCTGCGAGGCTGCTTCAGCACCAGCATCGTGCGAGGCTCTACGGTGATGATCGACTGAGGCGCGTGTTGCCCGTCGGCAGGCACCTTCGCCGTGCGTGTGTCGACGAGGACCTCCCAGGGGCTGTCGTTGCTGCCTTTCGGGAGTTTGAACGAGATCGGGGCATCGTCGGAGTGCAAGACGAGCAGGAACGTGTCGTCCACGGTCCACGCGCCCGTCGTGTCGCGCTCTCCGACGCCGTCACCGCCGAGCAGCAACCCGACCGTGCGCCGGTCCGAATCGCTCCACGCGGCAGCGGTCATCTCCGTGCCGTCTTCTTGCACCCAGCTGATGTCCTTGAGTGAAGCCGCTCCGTGACGTTCGCCGCGAAAGTACGTACGGCGGCGGAAAACAGGGTGATCGCGGCGGATCCTCAGGACGGCGCTCGCGAACTCCAAGAGCTCACGCTCCGCGTCACCGAGCTCCCAATCCATCCACGAGATCGCGTTGTCTTGGCAGTACGCGTTGTTATTTCCGCGCTGCGATTTTCCGAGCTCGTCTCCCGCGGTGATCATCGGCACGCCCTGCGAGAGCAAGAGCGTCGCCAACAGCGAGCGCACGTGGCGAGCACGCGCTTGGGTGACGTCGGGGCTCTGCGCGTCGCCCTCGACGCCGTGGTTGTCGGAGATGTTGTCGTCGGTGCCGTCGCGGTCGTGCTCGCCGTTCGCGTCGTTGCGTTTCTTGGAGTAGCTGACGAGGTCGCGCATCGTGAAGCCGTCGTGCGCCGTGATGAAGTTGATGCTCGCGCTCGGATGACGCCCGTCGTCCTGATACAGGTCCGACGAGCCGGTGAGTCGGTAGCCGACCTCGCCAATCTGACCTGGATCACCGCGCCAGAAGCGGCGCATCGCGTCTCGGTACTTCCCGTTCCACTCTGTCCAGAGCACCGGGAAATTGCCGGCTTGGTAGCCGCCGTGTCCGAGATCCCAAGGCTCCGCGATCAGCTTGCAGCGCGAGAGCACAGGGTCTTGGTGGACGATGTCGAAGAACGTGCTCATGCGAAAGCTGCCCGGCATCGACTGCGGCGTCTGCTCCCACGCACCTAGAGACTTGTCGTGCTCTCGACCGAGCGCGGACGCGAGATCGAAGCGGAAGCCGTCCACGTGCATCTCGGTCACCCAATAGCGGAGGCTGTCCGTGACGAGCTTGAGCGTCTGCGGGTGGAGCAGGTTGAGCGTGTTGCCGCACCCGGTGACGTCCTCGTATTTGTCTAGCGACTCTTGGAGTCGATAGTAGGTTTGGTTGTCGAGCCCGCGCAGGCTGAGCGTCGGGCCGGTGTGGTCGCCCTCGCACGTGTGGTTGTAGACGACGTCGAGAATCACCTCGAAGCCCGCGGCATGCAGCGCGCGCACCATCTCCTTGAACTCGCGCACCTGCTGCCCGGGCTCGCGCGCAAAGCGCTGATCCGGCGCGAAGAAGCCTAGCGTGGAGTATCCCCAGTAGTTGGTGAGCCCCCTCCGCGCGACCTCTTGCTCGTCTGCGCACTCGTGAATCGGCAGCAGCTCGATCGACGTCACACCGAGCTTCTCCAAGTGACGGAGCAACGGCCGGTTGGTGAGGCCCGCGTAGGTGCCGCGCTCGTCTGCACGCAGGGAAGGGTGCAGGCGTGAGATGCCTTTGATGTGCGCCTCGTAAATGACCGTGTCGTTCCATGGAACGAGCGGCGGAGCGTCGCCGCGCCAGTCGAAGCTCCGGTCCGTGACGATCGAGTGCGGCACGCCGTGCGCGTCGTCGCGCGTGTCCATCGAGCCGTCGCGGACTTGAGCGAACACCGGAGCGCGGTAGTCGACCTTGCCGTCGATCGCGAGCGCGTAGGGATCGACGAGCAGCTTGTTCGGATTGAAGCGCAGCCCGCGCGCAGGATCCCAAGGGCCGTGCGCGCGAAAGCCGTAGCGCTGGCCCGCGCGGATGGCGGGCACCAACGCGTGCCAGACGAATGCGTTCCGCTCCTGCAAAAGGACGCGCGTCTCGGCGCCGCGCTCGTCGAAGAGGCAGAGCTCCATCTTCTCCGCGCGCTCGGAGTAGACCGCGAAGTTGCAGCCGGCGGCCGACAACGTCGCGCCGAGCGGGTAGGGCCTTCCAGGCGAAACGACCATGCGCCGCAGACTACAACGACAAAGAGAACGCTTGCACGCGATCGGTCGCCACGAACGCGACTCCGTGCGCGACCACGGGCGTCGAGTACTTTCCACCGACGTGGAGCAAGGTGCCGCTGTCCCAGAGCGGTTGCAGGGTAGACCCGTCCACCGCGTAGAGGACGGGGTGCGGCGCGTTGGGGTCCACGAGCGAGGCGAGCCGAGACGCGTTCTCGTCGAGCACCCAAATCACGGGGCCGTTCGGACCGTCGCTCGAGACGATCGGGGCTCCAGGGTTCTTGAACACGGTAGTCGGATCCGCCCCATCGATTGCCAAGTACGCTGCCGCGCCCGGCGGCGTGACGACTCGTAGACGAACAATTGACGGCGCAACCGATTGAGTCGAGTCCACCTTCGCCTTGGTCGCGCCCGTGACGACTAGGTACGAAGTGGAGCCCGATCGATAGAACGCCGGCGACGTCCGCATCTTGGCGTGGTCGAGGTTTCCGAAGTCGTCCGAGTACGGACCGAACACGTTGAGCGGACCGCGTGCGCCGAATTGCGGCTGCGGATCCGGCGGCAAGAGCGAGCGATCGGTCGTCGAATCCTTGCTGCACGGCTGTCGCGCGTCCAGCGTCGTGGCGAGGCGCGCGCGATCGACGAGGTACACGTTGCCCTGCTTGCTTCCGAACGCGACGAGCCTCGGCGTCTGCGTGCCGCTGAGATCGAAATCAGGCAGCACGATAGGAGAGTCGCCGCCGAGGTCGGAGTCCGACACGTCTAGGGCGCAGTAGTTGAACGGCGTGTACGTCCCGGAGAGCTCGAGCGGCGCTCGCCACGCCAAGAGTGATTCGCCCCACACGTGCGGAACGCCCGCGGAGTCGTTGGGGCTGTTGCCCGTCGTCGCGTAGAGAACTCCGTCCGAGTCGATCGACGGACCGCCCGCAGACCAAATGCCGCCGCTCGCCGTCGCCTCGGTCGTTCGCGCAGACGAGTGCGCCGCGATCACGTTCGCTGAACGTGTGCTGACCGCAACCATCCACCCGACGCCTCCGTCGAAGTACGCGCCGAACGGGACGTAGAGAGTGCCGCCGTCTTCGCTGAGCGCGAGCGCGCCTCGCTGTGAAAGCACGGTAGCGTCCTCGAAATGCGCGGGCCCGTTGCGGTTGACCAGGCGCGTGCTCGCGTCGTCAATCGTCACGGGCCATCGTGGCAGCGTTGTGCCCGTCGTCGCGTCGAGTGCGTGGACTTGCCAGCCCCGAGCGGCGTCGATGGCTGCGACATAGAGCGTCGGCGGCGACGCTCCGAGATCGAGGACCGGCGTGGACAGCACTCCGAGCGGCATGCCTCCGTCGAGCTTCGGGATCACGATGGGCGTGGAGAGCGCGGTGCTCCAGAGCACGGTGCCGGCCTTGACGAAGCCGCCGTTCGCGGTCGCGTCGAACGCGGAGATCGCATGCACGTAGCCGTTGCTGGTGGCGACGAACAAGACACTCATCCTCGCGCCGCACTCGAGGATGGGCACGTCGTCCGCGTAGAGCGGGGACGCGTACGCGTGCGGCGCATACGTCTGTCCGCCGATCGCGATCGAGTCGAGCTGCGGTGACTCCCACGCTTGCCGTAGACCGTGCGCGGCGATCGCGCTCGGCGTGAGGATCGTCTCGCGCGGGTCCCACGCGGTGCGACCGCGCTCCCCGCCGAACGTCGGCCAAGCGAGCCCGTGCGGCGGCTCCGCGGCGCGTGTTCCATCGGGGATGCACGCCGGGACCGGGCGTCGCGAGCTGGGCGTGGTCGTGCACGCAAGGAGAGCAGAGAGACCGATGATGAGGCGACGCACGGACCGAAGCTAACGCAGCGACCGCGCTTTGACGAGCGCGTCGAAACGCAAACTCACGCGATCACTACTTGCCAATCGTGCGCATGGCCATTTCGGGGTAGCGCAGGCCCGCCGCCGCGCCCTTCGGAGCGACCTCTTCGAGCTTCTGCAAGTCGAGCGCGGTGAGCGTGACGTTGAGCGAGCCCACGTTGTCTTCGAGGTATTTGCGCCGCTTCGTCCCCGGGATCGGGACGACGTCTTCCCCTTGCGCGAGCACCCACGCGAGCGCGAGCTGCGCCGTAGTGCATCCCTTCGCCTTGGCGAGCGCATCAACCTTGTGCACGAGCTCGAGGTTCTTGCCGAAGTTCTCTCCTTGGAAGCGCGGAGACATTCGGCGGAAATCATCGGGCGCCAGATCTTCAAAGCGCTTGATCTCTCCGGTGAGAAACCCGCGCCCGAGCGGGCTGTAGGCGACGAAGCCGATCCCGAGCTCGCGGCAAGTGGCCAATACGTCGTCCTCGGGGTCTCGCGTCCAGAGCGAGTACTCGGTTTGCAAAGCGGTAATCGGATGAACCGTGCACGCGCGACGCAGCGTCTCGGGTCCGGCTTCGGACAGGCCGATGTGGCGAATCTTTCCCTCTTCGACAAGGCGCTTCATCTCGCCCACGGTCTCTTCGATCGGCGTGCTCGTATCGACACGGTGTTGATAATACAGGTCGATGGTGTCGATCTTCAGTCGCTTCAAGCTCCCCTCGCACGAGGCGCGGACGTAGTCGGGTTTGCCGCTGATGCCGCGCTTGGTCGGGTCGTTCGGGTCGCGGACGATTCCGAACTTGGTCGCGATGACCAACCCGTTTCGTTTGCCCGAGAACGCCCGACCGAGCAGCTCTTCGTTCTTGAACGGCCCGTACATGTCGGCCGTGTCGAGGAACGTGACGCCGAGATCGACCGCGCGGTGGAGCGTCGCGATCGACTCTGTCTCGTCCCCCGCGCCGTAGAACTCGCTCATCCCCATGCAGCCGAGTCCGATCGCGGACACCTCGAGGTCTCGCAGCTTTCTGGTCTTCATGATTTGGGATCCATCTCTTCGGCAACGTCCGATGCCGCATCATGCGCGTCAGTCGCCGCCCGCCCAAGCGAAACCCGAGATGCGCTACGCTTGTGGCGTGACCTTCCACTTCTCTTATCGGTTTAGTCTCTGCGCCTCTCTCGTAGCGTGCACGTTGCAGCCCGCCGCGCCGCCGCAGCGCGACTGGGAGAAGCACACGCTCGATACCGCATACCGCGCGGAGGGCGTCGCGATCTTCGACGTCGATCGAGACGGTCACATGGACATCGTCACGGACGAATTTTGGTATTCGCGCGGCGTGACTCCTCACGGGATCCGCGCGCCCGAGACGTTCGACCCCGGATCGCAGTTTGGCCACGGCTTCGCGATCTACCCGCGCGACATCGACGGCGACGGGTGGACCGACATCATCGTCGCGCCGCACCCGACGGACGTGATGCTCTGGTACCAGAACCCGAAGGGCGCCGACACCCGCTGGACAGCTCACGTGATCACGAACGTCGGAGTGGCGGGGACCGAGAACCCGATCGTCGTCGACCTCTTCGGCGACGGTGGCTACGAGCTCTTGATGGGCGACGCCACGAACTCCGTACTCGGCTGGTACACGCCAGCGGCCGACGTCAACGCGCCATGGGTGCTGCACCCGATCAGCGGGCCCGCATTTCCACCGGCCGCCGCGTACGTGCACGGGATGGGCGCGGGAGACGTCGATGGTGACGGTAAGCTCGACGTACTGACGGGCTCGGGATGGTTCCAGCAGACCGGCGATCGCGCGCTGTGGAAGTGGCACCCGTTCGCGTTCGGTCCCAGCGCATGCAGCAGAATGTTCGCATACGACGTAGACGCCGACGGCGCGGCAGACGTGATCTGCTCTCGTCCGCACGACTATGGCCTGCACTGGTGGCGCCGCGATCGCGCGTCGCTCGGCGCGGAGCCCACGTTCATCGACGTGCTCATCGACGACAGCGTCTCGCAGACGCACGCGCTTCGCCTGGACGATCTCGACGGCGACGGCGTGCCCGAGATCATCACGGGCAAGCGGTGGTGGGCGCACTTCGCGACGAACGACCCCGGCGTCGGCGACCCTGCGGTGCTCGTCTACTACTCAATCAAGCGCGATCACGGCGCGGTCACCTTTACGAAGCACGTCGTCGACGACGACTCCGGCGTGGGCATCCAGTTCGCGGTCGATGACGTAGACGGTGACGGCAAGGTCGACATCGTGACGAGCAACAAGAAGGGCCTGCACTACTTTCGCAGGAGATAGTACCGCATCGCTAACGCTACTTCGCGTAGACGATGCGCTCCTTGGCGTCTTTGATGACGTCGGCGCGCGCGAGCCACACCGGGTGGTTCTGGTTGCGGCGCCACATCTCCGCTTGGTCCTTGAAGTGCGGGTCCGCGGGATCCCAAACCTCTCCGCCGGGGAGGGCGTTGCGCGCGATCGGACCCTTCGGATCCATCTCGACGACGAGGCGCTGCGTGGGACCGCTCCGGTAGGTAAAGCCGAGGTCGGCGACCTTGCCCGGGTGACTGCCATAGTTCGCGACGTCTACCGTGTGCAGCTCGCCGTGCCGGGGGAAGCCGAGCGGGAACCGCGCGTCGTCGGCGGTGGGGTTGCTGAAGTTGTTCCACAGGCCCACGAGCGAGTTGAATCGAATCCCGTGCAACGAGCCCCAACGCCACTTGTTGCGGTCTCCGCCGAGTTTGTTGGTCAACCAATCCACCGAGTCCAGCAGCGCGGTGATCGCGAGCTGGTTCTTCGTCTCCTTGACGATCTTCGTGGTGAGGTCGTCGAAGAGGATGCTCTCACCGCTCATCATGTCGAGCGTGCCGAGCTGATCCTTCGGCGCGGTGCAGATCCAGGCGAGCACGCGCGGCACCTCGACGGGCAGCGGCGCGCCGGCGAGTAACGCGAGCTCGTCGTCGAGCGTGCGCTTGCCCATGTGAACGAGCCACACGTTGAACAGGAGCGTCGCTTGACTGTTCACCTTCTCCTTGCCGTCGGAGACGGGCGAGCCGTCGTCGGGGCTCACTCCGCTGTCGGCCGAGTAGTCGTTGGCGCTCCACTGTGCCAGCCACCCCGTGAGCTCGTCGACGTTCGCGGCGGCGAACCTCGGGTCGGCGGCGATGGCGGTCAGATCCGGGTGCGTGCCCGGCGTCTTCTTCTCGTCCTTCGCCGCGTTGACCGCGAGCGTGAGCACCGGCGCGAGCCGTTCGCCGAAGCCCGAGTGCACGTCCGCTTGAATGCTTGCCAAGTCATCTAAAGCGATGGGGTGCCCCACGTTTTGCAGACGTTTGGTGATCCGCCCGAGCCGCAGTCCGAGATCGTAGTCACCCCCGATATAGACGGGTTGCCCGTTGGGGAGCTTGTCGTTGGACGGGTCGTTGTCCAGCGTCACGCCGGTCTGGTCCGCGTTCGCCGTCGCCAAGAACCCCGCGCTCGGGTTCTTCACGTGAGGGATGAACGCCTCGTCGAGCGGCGCCGTCCACTCCGCGCTGCCGTCTCCCGGCAGCACCAGCATCGGCAGCGTGCCTTGATACTTCAAGGCGTCCCATGCGAGCGCGCCCGGCATGCGCTGCGGGACGATCGACTGCGAAGTATAGAACGTGTTGCCCGAGTCGTCCGCGACGACCCAGTTCTGCGCGCCGACTCCGAAGTTGCGGATCGCGACGCGGAAGCCCTCCACGTCCTTCGCGTACATGAGCCCGATCACGGCGGAGATCTCCTTCGTCGGATCGAGGCCGGTCCAGCGATAGCTGATCGCGCCCTTCTTCGGGTCCGGCGGGACCACCGCGTGCTTGACGATGTTCGGAACGATCGGACCGTGGTGAGGCACGATGAGCACGTCGTACTCGACGGGCGCACCGCCAGCGACCGCGATGGTCTCGTGGATCTTCTGGAGTGGAACGTCCTGTCCCTTGAACTTCACGGACGCGCCGTCCGGCGACAGCGTCTCCTGATACGCGTCGGTCACGTCGTAGTTCGCCGTCGTCGCGCCCCAGGCGACGTGCTCGTTGAAGCCGAGAATCAGGCCCGGGATGCCTGGGAACGAGAGCCCCGCGCTCTCGAGATCCTTCGACGCATCTCCACCCGGCTTGGCATGCACAGAGAGGTGCACCATCCAGAACACCGCGGGCGAGCTGAGCGACAAGTGCGGGTCGCTCGCGATCATCGCGTGGCCCGTCGCGCTCTTGCCCGCAGAGACCATCCAGTTGTTCGAGCCTCGCGAGAGTCGATCGCCGAAAACGCGCTCGTCCTTCGCTTGCGCGTCGAGCCAGCCGCGCACGTCGTCCATCAATCCGGGAGCGAGCGTCACGTTCGCGGCGATCGGTTTGCTCGGAGAGGCGCCTTTGTTTCCGCCGAACGACATCGTCTGGTTGGTGTCGTTGGGGAAGCCGGGCAGCGTCGTCGTCGGGTCGAGTGCGGCCCAACGCATCGTGTCGCGGATGAAGCCCGCGCGCGCCTTCAAGTCCGGATCCATCGACGTGTCGGTGAACACCGAACGCACCTTGTCGAGGTAGCCCTGACGCTCGATGTCGCTGTCCGAGTCGAACGACAGCGCCTGCGATTGATAACGCGCGATCGCGAGCGAGTCCGCGCACGACCACTTCGTGAGAATGGCGGGATTCAGCCCGATCATGCCCTTCGGGAGCTGTTCATCGCCGGTCTGCACTCGCGCGTAGTATTGAGAGACGCCGTCGGCGAAGGCGTCGAGCCACACGCGTTCGTCGCTCTTCGGGTCGAGCGCGTCGCACATCTTCGAGGCGACGCGCGTAAGGCCGATCGTGCGCTGCGTGATGTCGTCGTCGATGAGGCCAAGGCTCACGTTGCCGAACACCTCCGCGGTGCGCCCTTCTGCGGTGCGCCGAATGAGCTCGAGCTGCACCGAGCGATCGCGCGCGACCTGATATCCCTGCGTGCGGATCGCGTCCGCGACGCTCGTGGCGTAGATGTGGATCATCCCGAACGAGTCGCGCACGACATCGACAGGCCCCGCGAGCCCGTCGAGCTGCACGTTGCCGGTGACCGGCACCGAAGTGCCAAGTGGTCGAGCATCAGGCGTGCCCGTCTCGGATTTGCAGCCAGTCGTGGAGTGCGCGAACGAGCAGACGACGGCGGTCGCCGTGAGTAGAGCGAGGTGAGCGGTGCGCATGATGGCGATATAGCTCAGATCACTTGGTGGCGCGCCCGTTCGCGATGAGCTGAGCCCGGAAGCGCACGCATCGCTCTTTCGTTGGCTCGTGCAGGACGAGCGCCTCGACGGTGCTCGGCAATCGATACGTCCAGTTGTGCGCGCCGACCGTACCCGGCTCGTTGATGCGTGCTCGCTCACCCAACAGCTCGGTCACGAGCACGAGCGCGAGGCGAGATCCTGCGCGGAACAGCAGCGCGAAGAGGCCCTCGTCGATGGTCTCGGGCGTTGCCTTGTCGTCGAGCTTCATCAGCGCCAACAGCTCCGCGCGCTCGGTCTGTTTGAGCTCCTCCCACCACGCGCCGATGGGTTGCGTGTCGTGGGTGCTCCAGGTCGCGACGCTGGAGGCCTCGTACGTCGCGGGCTCGCGTAGTGCATTCGTCTTTTCGTCGCGCTCCCACAAGAGCACTTTGTACCCGGGCAAACCGAGCGCGCTCATCGTCTCGCGCACGAACTTCGGGATGAGTCCGAGGTCCTCCGCGATGAGATCGGCGTCGTCCGCCGCCTCCGCCAACACCGCCAACAGCACCTTGCCGTGCTCCTTTTGGTCTGGCTCGTTCGCAGGATCGAACACGCCGAGCGCGTTGGGCTTGCGCACGTACTGGCGAAAATATCCCACGAGGTGATCGACGCGGAACGCGTGATAGAGGCGCGAAGCGTGACGCACACGCGCGCGCAGCCACGCGAAATCGCTCTCCGCGAGGTTCTTCCAGTTGTACGGAGGCAGACCCCAATCTTGACCCTTGGGCGTGAGCTCGTCCGGGGGCGCGCCGAGCGACATTCCTTCTTGGAACAATCGCTGCTCGGCCCAGACGTCTGCGCTCTCGCGTCCGACGACGAACGGGAGATCTCCCATCACCTTCATCCCGAGGCCATCGATCGCGACGCGTGCGTTGCCCCACTGCTTGGCCAGCTGCCACTGCTCGTACTGGTGCCGCAAGATGCGCTCGGCGAGTCGGTGTCGCGCGTCCGCGAGCGAAGTGGGATCGCGGTAGCGGAGCGGTGCGCTCCAGCTCTCCCAGCCCATGCGATTCTGCTCTTCACGGATTGCGACATAGAGCGCGAGGTCGCTCTCCCACCCGGCCTCACGCTCCGAGAACGCGGCGAGGTCCTTCGCGCGAGCCGTCTGGGGCACCCACTCGCGCACCCAGAAGTTCTCGAATGCGCGGGCGAGCGCCTTCTCCTTGAGCGCGCGCACTGCGAGGAAGTCGACGCGGTCGAGCGACGTGAGCCGCTGCCGCTCGCGTTCGTCGTCTTCGCTCAGGAAGTCGGCGTTCGTTGCGTGGTCGAGATCAGCGATTTCGGAGATCGACAAGAAGATCGGGTCTAGTCCGAACGCGGTACGCGCCCCGTACGGCGACGTCTCGCCCTCAGCCAGCTCGTACACCGGCAACAGCTGCAGCACGCTAAAACCGGCTGATTTTAGCCACGCGGCGCACATCGGCAGATCCGCGATCTCTCCGACGCCCCAGTCGCGCGACGAGCGAATCGCCGAGAGCGGCAGGGTGACCCCGGCGGTACGGTCGAGCGTTCTCACGGGCGCCTCCTTCGCACGACCTCCGCCCAATGACAAGCGAAACGTAACGCATGAATGAGTTACGTCTCTCGGGTTGCGAACAGGTCTCGCGGCTGAGATGGTGCGAGCATGATTCGTATGGCTTTGTTCCTCGGGGCGTTTGCGGTGGCGTGTGGCGGTCAGGTCGCGACGGTCGGTGACGGCGGCGCGGACACCTCGACGCTCCCGAGGGACGGCTCGGCAGACACGATGCCGCCGCCGCCGCCCCCGGACTGCAACGTGCAGCGCTCGCAGATCGACTCGCTCAGCCAGCAAGCGCGCACGTGCTTTCCGCAATCCAGCACGCCGCAGTGCATGCACGTCGCGCAGGGCCTCTGCTGCACGATCAGCATCACCGGCGACAGCGCGCCAGCTTTGGACAAGGCGATCGCTCAATACAAGAGTCAGTGCGGTCCGATCGCGTGCCCCACAACGCCGTGCCCCATCGCGCCCTCCAAGGTCTGCCCGCCCGTCAGCAGCGGTCCCAGCTTCTGCCAGTAAGCGCTCAGCTCCGAAGCCTCAAACCGCGCACGCGCCAACCGCCCAACTCGAGCTCGAAGTCGGCGAGCGACTCGGCCGGCGCGATCGTGACGACGTCTCCGTTGTGCGGGTTCTCGATCACCTCGAACTGCTCGATGGACAGCCGCAAGAAGCGCATGACAAAGCATCGAAGCGCCATCCCGTGCGTGACGATGAGCACGCGAGATGCGGCCTTGCGCTCCACTTGTCGCATCATGCTCTCAAGAAAGCCGCTCGTGCGGTCGTAGCAATCGGCCGGGCTCTCGCCGCCCTCGTAACGGTAGTAGAACCAGCCGTGCTTCTCGCGCTTGTGCGCTTGGTCCTTCACGTTGCCGTAGCCGTGGTCTAGCTCGCGCAGGCGTGGGTCTTCGTAGATGCCGATCGCATCCTCGCGCGCCGCTTTCGCACCGTTCAAGAGCGCGTCGAGCGTCTCGCGCGTGCGCCAATACGGGGAGAGGTACACGAGCGAGCCCGCGACGAACTCATGTCCGATGGCCTCTCCCGCCGCGCGCGCCTGCACGATGCCGACCTCGGTGAGCGGCGTGCGGAAGTCTCCGGCGAGCTGCGGATCGAAGCCGTCGACGTTCGCGAGCGATTGCCCGTGACGGACGAGCTTGATCATCAGAGGGCGTGGCATCGCCCGCCCACTAGCACTTCTGCCCCGCAAACGTGCACGCGCGCGTACCTGCCCGTACCCGTGCCGGCTTTGTTTTGAAGCCGCGCACACTTTACCGCAAGGAGGGGCTTGCATCAGGTGGGCTTGGTGCTCTACTGCGCGGCCCCCGTGGCACACGAATTCGAAATCCCGCTCTCCGAGGTCGACGCCGGCGGCAAGGACTACCACCTTGTCCTGCGTGCGGCGTGGATCCGCTCCGTGCTCGAAGACGCAGACGCGACGACGGACGGCAAGGACGGCGCGGTCGACGTGCGCCTGAGCAAGAGCGATAACGACGTCGCCGTTCACGGTCGCATTCGCGCTCGCTTGGAGGCGACGTGCGGTCGCTGCCTCGGCCCTGCGCACTTCTCGATCGATCAAGCTCTGAGCGGCTTGTTCGTGCCGAAATCCTCGATGAAGACCCCAGGCGACAAGGACTACGAGTTCCAAGCCGAAGAGGCCGACGTACTCACGTATGTGGGCGAGACGCTGGTGCTCGACGACCTGATCCGCGACGAGCTTCTGCTCGAGATTCCCATGATCCCCTTGTGCTCGGAGGATTGCCCCGGTATAGCCGCGCCTCCGATTTCAGAGCCGAGTTCCACGCCGAGCGTGGATCCCCGCCTCGCCCCACTATTGTCTTTCAAACCGTCGTTCAAACCGAAGAAGCAGGAGTAGCCGTGGCCGTCCCGAAAAGGCGAACCAGTCGCAGTAAGCGCAACATGCGCCGCGCCAACCACGACAAGGTCGTCGTCCCCCAGCTGATCGCTTGCGCGAACTGCGGTGAGCCGAGCGTCCCGCACCGCGCATGCGCGTCCTGCGGTCACTACAAGGGCAAAGCCGTCAAAGTCGGCAAGACCACGAAAGAGTGAGTGAGCGCTGAGGGGAGCCAACGCTAATGTTGGCTCACTTGAGGCTCGCGGAGCCAAACCTCAGCGCTTGTCGTTCGAACGCTTCGAATCACTCAATGGCCATCCAACCCAAAACTCGCATCCTCGGAACGGGCCATTTTCTGCCCGACCAAGTCCGCACCAATCTCGACATCGAGCAATTGGGAGTCGAGACGACCGATCAGTGGATACGCGAGCGCACAGGTATTCGCGAACGGCGCATCGCACCTGAGGGGATGCTCACGAGCGACATGGCGGTAGCCGCGTCGAAGCGCGCGCTCGAGGCGTCCGATACGAAAGTCTCCGAGCTCGACATGATCGTGATCGGTACGATCACGCCTGACATGCCGATGCCAGCGACTGCGGCGATCGTTCAGCGCAAACTCGGCGCGGTGGGCATTCCCTGCTTCGATATCAGCGCGGCGTGCGCAGGGTTCATCTTCGGAATCTCGATCGCCGACGCGTTCATTCGTTCGGGTCTCAAGAAGCGCGTGCTCGTCGTGGGCGTCGAGCTCTTGAGCCGCGTGGTCAACTGGTCCGACCGGACTACCTGCGTGCTCTTCGGCGACGGCGCAGGCGCCGTGGTGCTCGGCCCTAGCGACGACGATCGCGGCATCCTCTCGACCAACACGCACACCGACGGGAGCCTCGCGGAGTCGTTGATGATCCAAGCGGGCGGCAGCTTCATGGCCGTCACGCCCGAAGCTCACCTCGCCAAGAAGGACAAGATCTCCATGAAGGGGCAGGACATCTTCCGCGCCGCCGTGAAGAACTTGTATTCCGCAAGCCAGGCCGCGGTAGACGCCGCGCAGATGACCAACGAGCAAGTCGACTGGGTCGTGCCTCACCAGGCGAACCTCCGAATCATCGACCAGGTGACCGATCGCGCGAAGTACCCGAAGGAGAAGGTTCTCTCCAACATCGAGATGGTGGGGAACACGTCGAGCGCGTCGATCCCCATCCTGCTCGACCAGAGCCTCCGAAGTGGCAAGATCAAGCCGCGAGATGTCGTCCTGATGTGCGCGCTCGGCGCGGGCGTCTCTTGGGGCGCGGCTCTCGTTCGAATGTAGAGAATGGTTGCTGGCGAAGCCAATCCGCTCAGTTGTTGAGAGGCGACGACAAATTTGGCCCAAGGTCTCCGCGATCGGTGTGCCGAACGCATGAAGACCTTCGCCCTCCCCATCGCCTCCTTCATCGTACTTGGTTCGTCCGTCGCGCTCGCGCAGGACGCCGCTCCGACTCCCGCTCCCGCGCACGCCGCGAGTGAGCTCTCGGATCACGAGGCGAGGGTCCACCACTTCGCTGTCGGCTACATGGGCGCCTCGCAGATCCCGATCGCGCAAGTGAACAACGGCGGTCCCGGGCTCAACATCACCGAGGGCAACGTGACGGCGCCCTACATCGGCGCTCGCTACTGGCTCAGCCCGCTGCTCGGAATCGATCTCGGCCTCGGCTTCGCGTACGCATCTGCCACGGAGACGACCACGCAGACGGGGCAGCCTACGGTGTCGGCAGACCGCCCCTCGGTCTTCGGCTTCGGCCTCCATGCGGGCGTGCCCCTCGCGCTCGCCTACTCCAAGCACTTCACGCTCGAGGTCATCCCCGAGCTCAACTTCGGCTACGCGAGCTCGTCAAGAAGACCGCCTTCGCCGACGCAGGCTGATCGCCGACTCATGCGTCTTGGCTTTGCCTCGGCGATCATGATCGCGTGCACCGAAGGTCCGAGGTCGCTCGCCGACGGCGGAATCGTGAAGACGGATCCGGCACCGATCTCGGGAGATCGCGTCGATGCGTCAAACAACCTTCCGCCGAGCTCCGTCGATCCACTGAAGTCCAAGTGTTACGCGTGCGGATACTGGCACTGCGGGGAGATCGCTCTCTTTCTCGTTTTCCGTCAACGGAACTTGCAACTGCCGGAACTGCGGCCCCCTCGATCCGAACCGCCTGAGTTCGTGAACGTCTGCGCCGACAGTGAGGTGGACGTGCGGTTGGGCGAGAAGGTCATCGTGAAGCCGAAGGCCGGTAAGCCGCGCGTGTGTCCCAAGTCCGATTCGTCGACGTGCTGGGATTGCACGAGCGGTCGTTGACGCGCTTGGCGCACGAGTGCGCCTCTGTTAGACGCGCCGCATGGGCAAAGTTGCGTGGCTGTTTCCTGGGCAGGGATCGCAGTCGGTCGGCATGGGCAGGGACATCCTCGAGGCATCGAAGGCCGCGCGGGACGTCGTCGCTGCGGCGGACGCGGCGCTCGGAGAATCACTCTCGAAGATGATTCTCGAGGGTCCTGAAGAGACGCTCACCCTGACGGCAAACACACAGCCCGCGATCGTGACGATGAGCGTCGCGACCCTAGCGGCCATTCGTGAGTGCGTGCCCGGCATCGCGCTGCCGTCGTTCGCGGCCGGTCACTCGCTCGGTGAGTACTCCGCGCTCGTTGCGTCGAACGCCCTGAATTTGGCCGACGCGGTGCGTTTGGTGCGCGCTCGCGGCAAGGCGATGCAGGAGGCCGTCCCCGCAGGCATGGGCGCGATGTCCGCCGTGATGGGGCTCGAGCGGTCGAAGGTCGAAGAGATTTGCGCGGAGGCCTCTGGCGACGAGGTGGTGAGCCCGGCGAACTTCAACGCGCCCGGGCAAATCGTGATCGCCGGCAACGCCGCCGCAGTCGCGCGCGCCAACGAGCTCGTCGCTGCCGCGAAGGGCAAGGCGATCCCGCTCAAGGTGAGCGCGCCGTTCCATTGTGCGTTGATGGCCCCGGCGGCGCGTGTCGTCGAATCGGAGTTCGCGAAGGTTACCGTAGGCTCCTTCGCGTTTCCGATCGTCGCAAACGTGGACGCGAAGCCCAACGTCGATCCGACACGAGTGAAGGATCTGCTCGTGCGGCAGGTCGACGGTGCCGTGCGCTGGGAAGACTCGATCGCGTTGATGCATCGTGAAGGCGTCACGCACGCGCTCGAGATCGGACCAGGCAAGGTGCTCGCGGGACTCGTTCGTCGCATCGCGAAGGACCTCAAGGTGCTGAGCGTGTGCGACAAGGCCGCGCTCGATCAGGTCGCGTCGTTCCTCGCGTGATCCCTTTCACTCTTCACCGTCACTCGAAAAAGTGAGAGAAGCTCAGCCCATGTTTCGACTCGACGGAAAAGTAGCAGTGGTCACCGGAGGCTCGCGCGGCATCGGTCGTGCGTGTTGCGAAGCGCTGGCCGCTCAAGGCGCCACGGTCGTCGTCAACTACGTGAAGGGTGAGCAGGCCGCGCGTGAGTGCGCCGACGCCATCACGCAAAAAGGCGGTCACGCCGAGATCGTCGCCTTCGACGTCGCCGACACTGCCGCCACCGAGACCGCGCTCGAGGGCGTGATCAAAAAGCACGGCAAGCTCGACATCCTCGTCGCCAACGCAGGCATCTCCATCGACGGCCTGTTGTTGCGCATCAAGGACGAGGACATGGACAAGCTCTGGGCCACGAACGTACGCGGTGCGGTGCAGTGCGCGCGCATCGCGAGCAAGCCGATGATGCGCGCCAAGACGGGGCGCATCGTGTTCATGTCGAGCGTCGTCGGCGAGATGGGCAACGCGGGGCAAACGGCGTACGCGGCGACCAAGGCGGCCGTCATCGGCGCCGCGAAGTCCATTGCGCGGGAGTACGCCTCGCGAAACGTCACTGTAAACGTGATCGCGCCCGGCTTTATCGACACGGACATGACGCACGCGCTTAACGACGTGCAAAAAGAGGCCGTTTTGAAGGCCGTTCCACTCGGTCGTACCGGCGCGGCGCGCGACATCGCAGCAGCGTGCGTGTATCTGGCGAGCGACGAGGCCGCCTACGTGACAGGCCAAGTCCTGCGCGTGAACGGTGGAATGTACATATAGAAGCGAAACGCTTTCCAATCCTGCTCGGCTTCGAGTATCAATCGCCCCGTTTTGGGGACCCCGAGTTGATCGGGCAGCCTGCTTTGAAAACACGAGGAATCTATGGCTCAGGACATTCCCAGCGAGGTCAGGCGCATCATCAAGGAGCAGCTCGACGTCGAAGAGAAGGACATCAAGCCCGAATCGACCTTCATCGACGATCTCGGCGCTGACTCACTCGGGCTCGTCGAGCTCGTCCTCGCGTTCGAGGAAGCATTCGAGATCGACATCCCCGACGAGGACACGGAGAAGATCCGCACCGTCCAGGACGCGGTCGACTACATCGAGATGCGCAGGAAAAGCATCGTGGGAGAGTGTTGACCATTCCGCACCTCCGACGATGTGATCGGCGCTCTCGCCTTCGCCTTTGAGCAGCATGTCGGCTTTGCAGACCGCATACGTCTCGCATGCCTGGTACCCCGGCTGCCCGATGGAAGAAGACGCCTACGGCATTCCCAAGCCCAAGGACACCGAAGTGGTGGTGCCCACGCTGCTGTTCGTGCCC
>JAYVYD010000214.1:0-37105 GCA_043784605.1 Myxococcales bacterium
CCAGAGCCAGACCCAGACGGCGAGCTCGTCGAATTCCTCGCCGACTTGGGCGCAGCCGCAGACCCAGGCGACATCATCCCGCTAGAAGACGAAGAGCACGTCGCCGCTTGATCGAGACCATCAACGCCGCCACACAGACGCCAGCCACGGCTGCTCTTCTAGCGGCTTGTCCTTGGGACGATAGTAGTGAGTGAGCTCGGTGAAACCTGCGGCCCTCATGAAGGCCATCCATTTCTCGAACGAGTGAAACGCACTCAATCGTTCATTGTGGACTTTCTCTTCGTCATTGCCACGCGGAATGGAGCTGAACAGCACGCCATCGGCTTTGAGCGATAGTCGAACCTCTTTCAATACCCGCTCCAATTCTTGCTTGGGGACGTGCTGGAGCGTGGCGTTCGCGAAGACGCCGTCGAAGCGCGCCGACGGCAGGCTCAATCGATTGAAATCTTGGTGCCAGACTTCGCAGCCGCTGTGAGCGCGCGCCATTTCGACGAAGCGTTTGCTGCCGTCGATGCCGATGGCTTCGTGACCCAAGCTCTTGAAGTGGGCCAAATCCCGGCCCGGTCCGCACCCGAGGTCCAAAATCGAATAGGGCGGTGCGCCCTTTAGGGCCGTGAGGAGCGCCTCGTAGTTCTGCGTGACGTCGTGGTCGCGCGTGGCCGCCCAGAAGCCCTCGGCGCCGTTGTCATAGTTGGCGAGCGTCTGCGCCGTGAGTCGAGCCAGGTCTTCGGGAGTGAGTGCGTCGGACATGTCGGCGCATGATGCGCTCAAAAGACACTGCGTGATAGCTTCGCCGCGCGTGTCTCAGAGTTCCTTAACCCGTGGGCCGTCGAAGGGGTTGGGGTCTGAAGATATCGAAGGGACGGCTTGAGGCGTTCAGCGACGGAGCATGGCGATACTTATCACGATCCTCATGCTCAAGCTCAAGGTCCCACAGGGGTCAGACCGCGCTGCGCTCGATGCTTCTGACGTTCCTCACCTACCTGTTGAGCTTCGTGTCCATCGATATCTGTTGGAACCACCACAGGCTCCAGGCGGGCGCGCTGATCAACGGCAACATTTTTTGGGCCAACATGCACCTACTCTTCTACAGCACAGACTCCGCAAGTTGATTGCCTCATCAAAGGGACGCGAACGCTTGCGCGAGCGCGTGAAGGTCGAACATGCGCTCGCGCACCGCTCACGCAAGCAGGGTCGCCGCGCTCGCTACCTCGGAATCCGAAAGAACGTTTTCGACCTCGGCCGTCACGCCGCTGTCGTCAACCTCGAAGCCATCCACCGCAGGGAGCTCACCCTTGCCGCGTAATTGCATCACAATCGAACTGTTTGTCGCTCTAGCCCCATGATGTTTAAGGTGAGTGGTTTCCGGTAATGCGGAGCGACCGACACCGACGATGAACTCCGCGCCCACCATGCTTGCGACGGTTGGCAGAGGAGCGCCTTCTCGAACTCGCACTAGTTGTTAGTCGCGCCCTGCGCGATCCAACGACGAATCACGTCTCTCGAGGCGACGTCTAGCGGAGGTGCCTCCTTGGGCATCGAGAGCCCACAGTTGCGACCGCACTGAGCTTCAATCATGCAGAGATCGCCATCCACCTTGCGCAGAAGAAAGCTCTTGCCCGGATCGCTCGGAGTGACGAACTGGAGCGCAGGCGCGGTCGGCGAGGTCACGTTCACGAGCGCGCCATGGACACGCGACGCGTCCACGGGCCCCTCGGGCGTTCCGAGATAGACCCCATTGTTCTTCCCGAGCGACGACCCATGACACGCCGATTTGGCGCAGTTCGTCTGGAGAATAGGGATGACGTCCTTTTGAAACGAGAGCGTCGGCTGCGACAGGTCCGTCCCCACGGGCACTTGGTAGGCCACGCAGGGTCCGGGTGGAGCAGCCGTCGAACACCCGAAGAGGCTCGCGACCGCCGCGAGGAGGAGGCTCTTCATGGGCTGTGGAAGTAGACGTCGCCCGCGAGGACGCTGGCGTTCTTCACGTGGGCAAGCTCGCGTACGCAATCGCTGTCGCGGTCGGCGGTCGCCACGCCGTTGTTGTCTCGACCGATCTCTCCGGTGAGAGCTTGCTCCGACATCTGCAACCTACCAACCAAACACTCAGTCTTCGTGTCGACGGATTGATCGCCATTGAGATCGTCCCAACCATTCAAGAAGAGTTTGTGCACTCGTCCGATGCGGTCTGCGAGCACCGTGCGATCGAGCGCAGGGTCCCCCGGCGACTGGAGTACTTTGTACGTCTCGCGCAGCGCACTCTGCAGCCACGAGAAGCGCTCCGCGTTGATGTGAATCTGATCGGGACCCGCGTCTTGCGCGCGATACATGCGCGCCGCGGCGCTGTAAAAGACGCTCTCCAAACGCTTCGCGACGGCCTGCCCGCGCACGCGAAACGTGTCGTCGCCCGACAACAAGAACGCCTCCACGAGCGCGCGTATGGCGGCGGCCTGACTCTCCAGCAGCGTCGCGTCCGTGCTCGCCGTCGCGACGCCTTTGGACACCATCGCCGTGTTGGCGACAGTGCCGTCTGCCTTGGTGAGCACGTCGCGAACGAAGGCGGCGTTGGTCAAGAACACCTGACGCACGCGCGCGCTCATCGAAGGAGTGCCGCCGCCAAGCGGATGAATGATTGCCGTGTTGAGCATCCCGCCGAGATCGGCTGCGGGGTCTGGATCGGGCGCGCCGTATTGTGTAATCGACCCATTGAGCGACAATAGCGTTTGGCGCAACGCAATGAGCGAATGAGAAAGCGCAGTCACGGAGACGGTATCTCCTCTAGTGACCACTCCGCCATTGACCGTCGCGCTATCCATGAGCACACCCAACGTCGGGTCTGCGTGCATGCGATCGAGATCGATGAATGCTACGCGCAGCACGGAGAGCGAGCGATCGTGCGCGGTGTCCTCGCCGTCTGCGAGGCCGTTGTCCGCGGCGAACGGGTCGCCGTCGAACGTCGCTTGCAGCCCGACACGTTGGCCGAGCCCCGCATTTCTCGGGTCCGTCATACCGAAGAACATCGCGTGTCCGAGCAGCAATGCGGACAGGTCTACCGAGCGACTCGTCGCGTCGGAGATCGTGAGCGCAGTGATCGTGGGATACGGAACGACGGCTCCGTTCTCGGTCACATTGACCTTTGCCGGGAACCACGCGAGCGGTGACGTGTAGTCGTAAGCGATGGCGTCGGACTTCTTCGCGAAGCCGCCCAACGTCGCACCGTCACGCGTGAGCAGCGACGACACGAGCCACTCGGACTCGTTGTCTGCCATCGCCAACATGAACAATCCCCACATACCTTCGAGCGGGCTCGAGCCGATATAGGTGCCAAAGGCCGCGCCGGGGTCCGTGCCCTTCACCGTGTTCTTTGGCGTACCGACCTTCGAGATGTCGCCCTTCGCCACGCCGGTGAGCTGATTGCCCGCGACGTCATGGATGCGCCCGGCAAAATCGATCGCCCACAACGCCTCTTTCCAAGTCGCAAACCCGAGCACACCTGGCACTATCGTCTTTTCGACCTGCGCGTCTCGATTGGGCAAATGCAATGAATTATAGACGCACTCGTATTGAGGACTGTAGTTCGTGCCGTTGCCAATGCCTCCATATCCGCCAGAGAAGGTGCAGGACTTGACGACGTTGAGCGTCGGCGCGAGCGTGGAGTCGAAGCTCGTGAACGGCGCCATGATCGGCCAAAGACCGGCGAATCCGAGGTAGTTGAGCGGATTGTTGGTCGGCGCGGGGAGCGTGGCGAAGCCGCCAATGTCGGTGCCGGCGCTGGTCATGAGAGCGGCCGCGCGATTGCGGAGCTTATCGAGAGTCGTTGCTCCAATCTCTTTTGCGACGACTGGCCCATTGGCGAGCGAGAGTCCCGCGCTCGTCTGCTCGATGAGCATGTTCATATGATATTTCGAATACTCGTAAGACTCGACAGCAGTACTGAAGCCGAACAGATCCGTGACGGGGACCTCGTTGGCGCCGCCGAGATTGAGCACGTATTGATCCGTGGGCAGCCGATTGCGATCATAATCTGCCAAGTTACGGCCGGCGAAGCTCGCGGCGAATGGCTCACCGCTGATCTGCATCTCTCCGGCGGCGAAGAGCAGGGACTGCGAGTCCACGCGTGTGGAGATCGTCTGCGCGACCACGGGCACGCGCGGCACGAAGGGTCCGGAGTCAGGCGAGTACGGGACGCGCTCGTGCACGACGTCGGGAATGTCACGGTTGACGTCGAGGCCTGCATCGGCGGCCGGCGGCTGCGCACCATCACCGTTGGAGCACGAGCCCGAAGACACGCCAACCACCACGAGCAGCCCAGTAAATAATGCCGTCGACCGCATTCGTTTCCTCGCGCTCCCGGGAAGATAGGCGAACGCTCGTGTGCGCGCCACCAATGCTTGTCGTTGCTCGATCGGTGGGTGCGAGATAGATTGCGCAAGCTCGGAGGCCAGATTTTGCGTTGGTTGGTCGTCGTCCCTGCTCTCGGCCTGCCTCTCGCGGCGGCGACCGGCTTCTCGTGCTCGTCCACGGAGACGAAGCCGGCCGGCGACGCGGGCATGGATCGAGAGGCAGGTCTTGCCGCGCTGGAGTCGGCGCCGCCGCCGCCGATCAAATCGAAAGACCGACGAGACCAGAGCTCGTCGCCTGTGGTGTTCGATGAGCGAAGGGGCGGAGTGTGGACGGCCAATGGCGACGTGGGGTCGATCAGCTATTCGGACATCGACTTGCAGCAGGTTGTCGGCGAAGTGGCGATCGGAAAGACGATCACATCCATCGCGCTCAGCCCGGACAAGAAGTGGATCGCCGCTGTCGATCGCGACGGAGCGTCGATCACGCTGGTGGATGCAGAGACTCGCGAGGTCAAACGAACCATCGGCGTAGGCATGCACCCGCGCGCCGCGATTTGGGACGCGTGGGACCCTCGCTGGCTCTACGTGTCGCTGGAGGACGACGGCGGAGTCGCGATCATCGATCGCACGCGCGGCGTCCTCGATCACGTCGTCGCGGTGGGGCGACTGCCCGCGGGCCTCGCGGTCTCGCGAGCGCGTCACGAGCTGGCGATCACGCACCGCATCGACGCCAACGCCACGTTGCTCCCGCTCGCGGGAGTGTTCGCGCCGGCGGACCAAGGCGAGCCATTCGTGGACGTCGGCATGGCCAATCAACCCGCAACGTTGGGGGACCCGACTATTCCCAATGGCACGCCATTCGCGTTCGACTCGTTCGCGTGGAGCGCAGACGGCGAGACCGCTTGGGTCCCCCACGAGCTCATCTCGAGTGCGCACCCCATACAATTTCAGCGTGTGCTCTTTCCGTCCGTCAGCGTCGTGGATCTGAAGAGGCGCACGGAGGTCCCTACGATCGCCGGATCAGGCGTGATTGCAGGGCGCAAGCTGCTCTTCGACGCCATCAACATCCCCGACGCTGCGGGCAACACGTCCATCGTCTCTCAGCCGTGCGCGGCAGCGATGCACCCCAATGGCAATGTCGGTTATGTGATCGCTTGCGCGAGCGAGGACCTTCTCACGTTCGACGTCACGAGCGGCATCGCG
Source organism: Myxococcales bacterium (assembly GCA_043784605.1). Classification (GTDB taxonomy): domain Bacteria; phylum Myxococcota_A; class Polyangia; order Polyangiales; family Polyangiaceae; genus JANYHY01. Next base: position 5,547 of record JAYVYD010000214.1, read on the forward strand.
ATCGACCTACTGCGCAACCTCCCCGGTGACCATCCCACCGGCATCGCGCTCGACGATGCGGGCCAACGCGGGTTCATCATTTCCGATCAATCGCACACGCTCCTGACGCTCGATCTCGCCAAAGGGAGCGTACTCGGGCACGCGCGAGTAATCGCCGGGCCGCTGTCGCTCGCGGCCAAGGATCCAGTGCCGCCGGAGCTGCGTGAGGGTCTCAAGCTGTTCTCGCGCGCGAACTCCAGCAAGGGGTCATTGCCGACGACTGGCAATGATTGGATGTCATGCGGCGGCTGTCACCTCGACGGCTTCGTGTCCACGAACCAAGTCTTCTTCGAGGCATTGACGCCCGCCGACGCGACGAAAGACGCTCAGATTGGGCACGTCGGACTGAAAGATTTGTTCTCTACCTCTCCCAACGGCAAGACGCTCGACCCTCACGATGTGTTGGTCGCGCTCCTCGATCAAGGCGGGCTCGTGCCAGACCGCACGGGCAAGATTCGTGTGGGCGCCATCGATCCGAGCGCACCGACGGCCGACGCATCGCAGATGGCCGCGCGGCTCGGCCTCGTCATTGCGCGAGACCTCCCGCTCGCGCCTAGTTGGCTATTGGCGCCCGGCACGGCCCCCAACGTTCAATACGATCTCGAGTGGTGCGGCAATTGTCATGCAGACGAATACGCGGCCTGGAAGAAGAGCGCTCACGCTCACGCCGCGGTGGACCCGATGGTCAAATACGGAATGGGCGTCGAGCAGGCGTCGCGCGGCCCTCAATATTCTCGTCAGTGCGCGGGCTGCCACGATCCCGTGAGCTTGCGCGGCGGCGACGCGACGTTGGGCTCGGGTAGAGGAGTCAGCTGCCTCGGCTGCCACGACGTGTCGCGCTCGATTCGCGCGGGCGGCAACGGAGACATGGAGGCGACCTCGCACGACTGGACCGTCAGTCACAAGGCCCGCGCAACCGCGGATTTGGTGAGGCTGCGCTCTGCGGAATTCTGCGCCGGTTGCCATCAACAGTTCGTGCCGGGCACCGGATTGGTAGCGCTCAGCACGTTCGGTGAATGGCAATCGAGCCCATACTCCGGTCACCTCTCGTCTGTTACGGACGGCGGCGCCGACGCGAGCCCGCCCCCGCGTGACGCTGGGTCCGCGACGGTCTCTTGCGTCGATTGTCACATGCCGAAGACCGCCGGTGTCGCCGACCACGCCGCGCCAGGCGGTAACGTCTATCTCGCGAGTACATTGACCGATAATGCGTTCGCGGACGTCGTGAAGAAGAAGATGCAGAGCGCGATTGCATTGCAGGTCATCATCTCGGGTCCTAATCAGGTCAGTGTCTCGGTGATCAACAATGGAGTCGGGCACTCCTTCCCCACCGGCGTCACGGACATCCGCGAGCCTTGGGTGGAGATCGACGCCGTGGACGAGCAGGGCAAGACCGTGCAGCGATTCGGCGGCCCGGACGGAACGGGATTGATCCCCGCGACGGCCGCGCGATTGGGCATCGACATCGCGTCGACGGACGGGACGATCCTGCTGCGACACGAGCTCACGGAGACGACGCGCATCCCCTACGATCAAAGGGCGTTTCCGTTCGGCAGCGTGTCCAAGGGGCAACCCTCCAAGATCCTGTCGCTCCCGCTTTCGCTGCCGGCGATCCCACAAGGCGCAAAGGGGTTGGACGCAGTCCTCTATTATCGCAACGTGCGAACGCCCTACTTCAGAGCGGCCACGGGGAACGCGACGGCGACAGCGCCAGAGGTCGAGGTGGCGCGTGCGCACATTCAGTAGCGTCGCCCTCGTCTTGTCCCTGGTCGCCTGCAGCAGTGATCCGCAGACACCGCCCGCGACCGGCCTCGTAGACCCCGCGATCGTCGGTCGCGGCGAGTACTTGGCGCGCAGTGTCGCGGGCTGCGGCGAGTGTCATACGCCGCGAGACGTTCTCGGCAATCTCGATATGAGTATGTGGATGGCGGGCGTGGCGGACCGCTTCGACTTGGTGCCGCAAGATCCGGCCATCGGGCAAGTTCCCGCGCCCAATCTGACGCCGGACCCCACGGGTCTAGGTGGCGTATCCGAAGCGAAGATCGTTCGCGCGATCCGCGACGGCATCGCCCCGGGCAATCGCGTGATGACGCCGCTGATGCCGTCTTATGTCTTTCACAACATGACAGACGAGGACGCCCACGCCATTGCAGTTTATTTGACGACCCTGAGACCCATCACCAACAAGCTCCCCGAGCGGCAACCGCTCCCCATCCCGCAGGACAAGCCTGCTTCTCCCGTTCCCCAGAGCGCGATACCGCACACCACGCTGCCGAGCTCCAATCCTCAATCGCTCAGGGCGGAGCACGGGCGCTATCTCGCAGCAGAGGTCGGCTTCTGCATGGATTGTCACACGCATTGGGTGTTGGGCCGCGACCAGCCGCTCGATCTCGATGGGCTCTTCGCGGGCAATCGAGCGCTGTCGGCGCGTGATTGGAGCGTTCCCCCGCCCGCCCGCCGCGTCATCTATTCGACGAACCTCACACCTCACAAAAGCGGCCTCGACCGATGGAGCCCGCAAGACGTTCAGGTGGCCATCAAGACCGGAATTGACCGCGCTCAGACGCCGCTCTGCAGACCCATGCCCTCTGGACCCTTCGGTGCCTTTGGTGGATTGACGGACTCGGACACACTGGACATCGGACTCTACTTGACGTCGCTGCCGCCCATCGACAGCGGAGACATTCCAAGCTGCCAATGAGCGGGCCGTTCGTCATCCTCGGCGGAGGGCCGTGTGGACTCGCGGCGGCTTGGCGGCTCGCCAAGCTCGGCCTTCGTCCTGTGGTCATCGAGCGCGAGCCATTGGTCGGAGGGCTCTGCGCGACACACGAGCGAGACGGCTTTCGCTTCGACCTCGGAGGCCATCGCTTCGTCTCGAGCGACGCAGAGCTCACCAAGCGATTAGAGGACCTGCTCGGCGACGATTTGCTCACGCCGGAGCGACGCAGCGTGGTGCTCCACCAAGGCAGAGCGTTTCGCTATCCGCTAGAGGCGGGCGATTTGATCCGCAATCTCGGACTGCACGAGAATGCGCGTGCACTAGTCGGTTATGCGCGAGCGCGCCTCAGCACTAGCCTCAGCCCTAGGGTGGACCGCTCCTTCGAGGATTGGGTGACAGCGCGCTTTGGGCGCCCGCTCTACGACACGTTCTTCGGTCCGTACACCGAGAAGCTATGGGGCCTTCATCCCGGCCAAATCTCGGCGGATTGGGCCGCAGAACGCATCTCCTTGCTCAACCTCGGGGACGTCGCACTGCGCCTCGCTCACTTGAGGAAGACAGAGGTGCGAACCTACGCGCGCCGTTACCGCTATCCGAAGCTCGGGATGGGACAGCTGTATGAGCTCATGGCACGCGATATTCGGGCGTTGGGCGGGACGATTCTCACGTCGGCAAGCGTGGCCGCGCTCGAGACGCGGGGCGCGCGTGTGACTGCACTCCATGTGGATACCCAAGCGGGTCCCGAGCGCATCCCGGTCGGCGAGATGCTCTCCACCATTCCGCTGCCCGACCTGTGTCGCGCGTTGAATCGTGATCTACCACCGGCGATCGATCGCTCCGCACGCGCCCTCCGTTTTCGCGCGCTCGTCTTCCTCAACGTGATGCTCCGCAGACGGGACTTCTCCGAGAATACTTGGATGTATGTGGCCTCCAAGGAGCTCTCGATGTCCAGGATTCAAGAGCCCAAACGACGGAGCGCGAGCATGGCACCGGAGGGCAAAACGTCAATCATGCTCGAAATCCCCTGCAGTGTAGGTGACGCTACCTGGCGCGCGTCCACGGACGAGCTTCGCATTCGCATGGAGGGGGAGCTCCGCGAGCTGGGGCATTCGATCGACGACGTACTCGGTGCGTTCTCCGTGAGAGTCGCGCACGGATATCCCATCTATCACCTCGACTACGAGACGGACCGCAGCGCGCTATTGGCTCATGTGGCGGAGTGGCAGAACGTACGAACCGCCGGCCGCCAAGGGCTATTTCGCTACGTGTTCATGGACGCCGCCATGCAAATGGGCTCTCTCGCGGCCGACCAAATGGCGGCAGGAGCGCGCGACGCATCACGCCTGGACGCGATCGGTCGAGCGCGTCACGTGGTCGAGTCGCGCGCCGTCACGGCGTGATTCGCGCGCGCAAGATCGCGTGGGCTTGGGCGCCGCCGCTGGTCCTCGCAGCGCTGCTGGGGTGGAGCGCTCCACCGTGGCCAGACGATTGGGACGGCCTCGGCTTCCTCGAGTCGATTGACCACTTCGATATGGATCGGTTCGCACCGCACCCACCGGGCTATCCGGTTTATGTGGCGCTGCTCCGACTCGCCGCTGTCGTATTTCGCGAGCCAATGCACACTGCCATCGCAGTATCCGTGGCGAGCGGCATCGTCGTGTTCGTGTGCGCTCGGTCCGTGACTGCGCAATGGGGCGAGCTGGCGGCATCGCTGATTGCAGCGGCGGTAGTCGGCAGTCCGCTCGCTTGGCGCGCGTTCACGGCGGTGGGCAGCGAGGCCCCGGCGTTGGCGCTAGTTGCCATTGCGTATTGGGCAATTAGAGGGCGACGACTCACATTCGCCGCGGTCGCCTTGGGACTTGCGCTCGGAGTGCGGCTCTCTTGGGCTCCGTTGCTGTTGGCCATGCCGATGCTCATCACGTCGCGTGCGCGTCCGCGTGCGTTCTTGGTCATGACGCTCAGCGTCCTCTCATGGCTCGTGCCCTTGCTGGCCATTGTGGGGCCGAGACATTTAGTCGAGATCTATGGCGTCCATTTCGCCGGTCACGCGCAGCGATGGGGCGGCACCGCGCTCGCCGATCCGCTCCCGATCGGACGACTCGCGCTTTTCGCTCGCGACATCTTCGTGGACGGTATCGGCGTCGACTCGGACGTCGTCGGCGTCGCGCTGGCTGTGGTGTTGGTCTTGGTGATCGCCGTGATCGTGCAAGGTCGAGGCTTGTCTCGAACCGGCACTCTCGCCGCGATTGGTGCGCCTTATGCGCTTTGGATTTTCGTGGGTCAAAACCTCCGCGATCAGCCGCGTCACGCGCTTCCGCTCGTCGTCGCCACGATCGCCGTGGTCGGCGTAGGCGCCGCGCGCGCGCAGACCCTCAAGCTCGCGCTCCCTTTATTGGGCTTGATGCTCACGAGAACCATCATGGACGGCTACGGTCGCAGGACGACGCCGCCCGCGGGCGAGCAGCTCGTGACCTACCTGCGGAGTCATCCCCGCGACGTGGTCTTCGGGTCCGCGAGCGTCCGCTTCTTCGCGCGTACCAATATCGCGTATTGCGCGTTCCCCGCCGAGACCAGGGGTGACGTCGAGATCGCACTGACGCGAATGGCTCATCTTCCCGAGCGCGTCTTGGTCACCAGCGAGGTGAGCGATATGGACATGGCGCCCATCGTCGTCGAGTTCTGTCGTCCTGCGCGAATCGACCGAAAGAGAGCGTGTTTGGCGCTGCATGTGTTGGACTGATACCATCTACAGATAGGAGTCTTCATGCAGCAATCCACACTCACGCGCTTAGTCGTGCTTGCTCTCGCGCTCGGCGGCTGCGGCAGTGATGCGTTCTCGAGCGGAGCGGACGCGAGCCCCAAGTCTGACTCCAGCGCGGCGGACGCCAACGCGGCGGACGCCAACGTCCAAGACGCGGTGGTCGACGACGCCGGGCGTGCGTGTCCGTGGGCGGAGATCAGTCATCCAGGCAACGGTGAGACTCGCTCGATCGTAGACGAGGTGCCTTTCACTGGGTCGGCGCGCGAAGCCAATTGCGTTCCCATCAGCGGAGGCAGCCTGGTGTGGACCGAGAGTCTTGCCGGCAAAATCGGGACCGGAGAGAACTTCGCCCACAGGTTCATGCTCCCGGGGACGCGCACCATCACGTTGACGGCGACGGAGGGGAACGGCAACACCCTCAAGGCGACAATCACTCTAACGATGAACTGATTCGTCGTCTCGTCACTTGCCGAGGAGCGCGTGTGCTCGCTTTGCGATCTCGGTCGCGGTCGTCGGGTCGTCGCGGCTCACATCGACACGGCAGCCGCCGCTTGCGCTGTCGAGCGTCGCGCTCGCGCCCTTCACCGAGAGTGGGCGGTTCGCGCCGTGCCCGACCTCACCAAAGAATACCTGTAACGACTCGTGACTTGCCACCTTGCGCGCAATGCCTGATGCCGAGATGTCATCGTGACTGTGAAACGTGTAGTTTTTCCGCTGCGCGGTGGAAGTTCTCTTCCTCGGCGACCGCGACGAAGTAGCGCAGGTGACGAAGCTCCATCTGTTCGATCTCCCTGCCCAACGAGGCATCGACACCTAGCAGGGCTCAACTTGCGGTCGAACAATGCGTGAGTCCTCCGGAACCGGGGCGGCCCGCGCTACTATTCGATGACCTCGCCGACGCGCAGGAGCAGCTCGTGGAGCTTCGCGATCTCGGCCCTGGACAGCTGCGCGAAGGCGCGCGTTGCCACGCCGAGCGCGACGGCATTTCCGGCGGCAAGCATCTTCTTGCCGGCCGCGGTAAGGCGATGCTCGACGACTCGACCCTTACCGGGCGTGCGCTCGATCAGCCCCTGCGCCTCGAGCCGTGTGCCGAGCGTGCCGAACGACTGATCGCTCTGGAACGTCGCGACGGCCAGCGCGTGCGCCGGCGAGCTCGGCGCCTCCGAGATCGCGCGCAGCGCGTCCCACTGCGCCAGCGTGGTCCCGACCGTCGCCAGGGCGCGCTCCATCGCGCGGTGGTTCCGGTACTGCGCGCGCTTCAAGAGGCGCCCGGTCGCCTGCACGTCGGTCATGCCAAACAAGATAGCACCTTGCGAATCAGCTTGCGTATATAACTAAGCTTATATATGTAGGTCTACATGAAGAACGTCGTGATCTTTCATGGCGGCGGTGGACCGGCGACCGTCGCGAACCTGGTGGGCCACTTCTCCGAGCGTTCCAAGGTCCTCGCCCCGACGCTGCCGGGCTGGAACGGAACCGCGCGCAAGCCCGAGCAGAACAGCGTGGCCGCGTTCGCGGACGGCTACGTGCGCTACATGGAGGAGCACGACCTCCACGACGCGTTGGTGATCGGCTCGTCGATCGGCGGCTGGATCGCCGCGGAGCTCGCGCTGCGCGACGACGGCAAGCGCATCGGCAAGCTCGTGCTCATCAACAGTGGCGGCATTGAGGTGCCGGGCCAGCCGATCGCGAACATCAGCGGGCTCGCCCCGCCGGAGATCGCGAAGCTGTCGTTCCACGATCCTTCGAAGCTGGTGCTGCCGCCGCCCACGCCCGAGCGTATCGCGATGCTGCGCGCGAACCAGGCCACCCTCGCCGCGATCACCAGCGATCCGTACATGTGCGACCCGACGCTGATCGGCCGGCTCGCCGGAATCCGCGTGCCGACGCTCGTCGTGTGGGGCGAGGCTGATCGCGTGATGACCGCGGACTACGGTCGCGCGTTCGCCGCAGCGATCCCTGGTGCGCGCTTCGAGCTCATCCGCGGGGCGGGACATCTGCCGCACCTGGAGCAACCAGCGGCGACGTTCGCGGCGATCGACGCGTTCGCGTGAATCCGGCGACGGTGCTCGTGCACTTCGACGTCGCGGCCTGGATTGATCTTCGGTTGTGAACGGATTGCACGCATGACGCGCGACCTTGCGCCGGCACCCGGCGTAATGCCTATTACTTCACGACGTCGATGACGATCTTTCCGGAGAGCGCCGGCGAGACCTGCGCGCGTGTCGCGCGATGCGTAAGAATCCGTTTCAGGCCTTCGGCGAGATGCGGGTCTCACAGCCGCAGCTAAGACCGTCAAGCTCGCGGGCTTGGCATGCGCCACGTCGTCCAATGCGTGCGTCGCGAGACGCGCCGCTGCCAAACGAGGCCGGTGAGGATCTCGGCCGCACGCTTAACAATCCCGCCGCCCGGGCGGCTTCCGTCTGATTCAACGCCCTGCCCGTTTGCCCTTGCGGCGGCGTCCACGTCCTTCCGCCTCGAGCGAGCGCACCACCTGCTCGAGAAGACCTCCGGCGAAGCTGACGGCCTTGTCGTCGTCCGCGACGCGCGACCATAGAAGGTCGAGCCTTGCGAGCGGCAGTGAGAATGGCAACGGGGCGCTCCTCAAGTGGGGCCGTGCCTTCGCGATGTGCAGCGCGAGCATCTCGGGAACCGTGCCCACCAGTGGCGAACCGTCGACGATATCTGCAACGTAGCCGAAGGACGGCACCCCCTTCGTTCCGGCAGTCGTCCCCCGAGCCCGCAGAGCGAAAGGCGCGGCCCGAGCGCGAGGCACTCCAGCTTCTTCGAGGACGTCGAGTCGATGTGGACTCTGCATCCCTCTACGAGCGACTGCTCCGCGTCACCGACTTCGTCAGCGGGATGACCGACCGTCATGCCCTCGCGACGTACCGCCGCCTCAAGGGCATCGCGATTCCAGGACGAGCTGGGTGACAGCCCCCGGGCCCGCGCGGCCCCGCCCTTCCGACCCGGAACGGTACTTCCCGCGCGCTCGGAGCGACGGACGGCTACATGGGTAGCCGCGCGGCCCCGAGCGGCCTCCGAGAAACGACGAAGGCCCGATCCCTTCCGGAACCGAGCCTTCTTCGTGTGTGCTGGATCGACGTATCGTCATCCAGCGAGAGTTGCGCGGGCCGGATTTGAACCAGCGACCTTCGGGTTATGAGCCCGACGAGCTACCAGGCTGCTCCACCGCGCGACACATCGAACCAACCGGCTCGACTTCCGAACTCCTAGCGGCTTCCGCCGTTTCGGACTTCGGCGCGCAACGTACTCTCTGTGACCGCTCTGTCAAGCAGCCTGACGAGCAAGCCCTACCGACGAGCAACATCACGCCGCCTGACGAGGCCCGAGTCTTCGGGGTTCGCCGTGGCTTTCCAAGCGCGTGGATGCACGCGATGATGCAGCTACCGATGAACAAGCCCTTCCCCAACGCGCCCTCGCCGCCCTCGCAAGGCAACATGTCGACGAGCGCGAAGGAGTCGCTCGCGGAGATCGCGCTGCAGCTCCGCGACGAGCAGCTCAGGGCTCACGTGGTCCACTACAAACGGGAGCTCGAGACCAACGCGGAGCTGGACGCCGTCACGGCGCAGGTCATCGCGGAGCTGCAGATGCTCCAGCAAGCGGCGCAGCCGCCAAAGTCGATGTCGCGGCCCTTGCCGGAGGATCGCGCGCAGATCGAGATCGAGCTCATCGGCAACCTCAAGCTCATGCTCGCGAAGCTCTTTCGTAGCGACAAGCTCGCGTCGATCGTCCAGCGCAAGCTCGGCGAAGTCAGCAAGCGCTTCGCGCGACTGTTCTTCGAGTCCGAGCTGCACGACAAGCTCAAGGGTGGCAGCAACGAACAAAAGACGATGCGCTTCTCCGAGCAGGCGCTCTTCCACGTCATCAGCAAGCACGAGGCGGCGATCCGCGCGGACCTCGCGAAGTTCGAGTACCACAACCCTGACGTGAAGACCGACGCGCTCCTACGCCTCGATGATTGGGTCAAGGAGCTCCGCAACGGATTCCTCACGCGCACCACTCCCGAGCTCAACGCGCTCGTGCGATTGCTCAACGAGGTGCTCTCGCTGTTCTTCATGCAAGAGCTCCCGCCCGTCGTGGGAGAGCTCTCGTGGGAGGTCGTTCGTGAAGCGCGCCTGGCCGACTCGAAGATCCGCGGCGGCTACAAGGTGTCCGCGGAGATGTTCACGCAGTTCCGGGAGGCCTTCGAGCGCCGCTTTCTACAGCGCCTCGTCCCGTTCGCCGCCGACGAGATGCTGAAGCGCGTGCACGCGGGCGAAGGCAAATTCCGAAGCGAGACGCTCCGCTTCGTGAGTGACCCACACATCTTCAGCGACGTCTGCGAGCTCGTCTGCGAAGCGAGCTACGACTTCCTCTACAACGAAGGCTTCCTCGATCTCCCCGGAGACTGGCGCACGAAGCTCGGAACCAGCGGTGCCGTTTAGAGGACTCTCGCGGACCTCACCCCTCGTGATTCGTGCGACTCGCGAGAGCGCGACGGGTCCGTTACCAACCCAATTTTTGCTTCAAGTGCGTTACGAGCGCCGCTGCCATTTTCTGCTGCCTTGCCGCACTCGGGTGATAGTCGCACCCGAAGCCGTCGGTCCCGTCCTGTGGAGTCATCTCGAGGAGGCTCACATTCGGATCACCCGTCGCGGTGATCGCGCTCTGCACGTACCCCTTGAGGATGGCTTGCTCGTTTGCTCCGAGCATCACGCCCAGCGCCGCGACGATGTGCGCGGAGGGATACGTCGAGCGAAGCTTCTTCAAGAACGCCACGTACGCATCTTGGTACGGCATCCCGGGATCGCCCGTGGCGTAGTCGTTCGTTCCGAGATCGATCACGACGACGTTGGGCGTGTAGCGCGCGAAGTCCCAGACGCTCTTGGAATCGTCGGGCACGATCCGCCGCCACATCTGCGTCATCGGATCGGTGAGCGTGCCGTCGAAGTTGCGATAGAGGCCTCTACCCGAATACGCGATCGCCGTGTGCGCGGCGTTGAGCTGCTTGCTCGCGAGCGCGCCCCACGCGGCGGTTTCGCTCTCGGTGTCCGCGGAGAAGGGGCACGTCGCGTTCGCGCCGAGCACGCCGTAGCCGCACGTGATCGAGTCGCCGATCATCTCGATGCGGCGCGCGTACGGGAACGGCGAAGCGACGATCGCACCGCCCTTGGGAGTGAAGCCGCTGAAGCGAACCGAACCGACGAAGCCTTCGGTGCGCTTGACGATCGTGACGTCGTGCGTGCCCATGGCGAGGTTGGACGCGAGCGTGAACGAGGTCTTGCCACCCGTCTGGAGCAGGCTGGGCGTGCCGTTGTCGACGATCACGTCGAACCAGTTCTTGCCCGTGTCTGCGAGTGCGACGTCGATCCCCGTGCCTGTGAAGCGCGTGGAGATCGCCGTCCCTGGGTACGCGAAGAGCGGCTGCTTCGGATCGCTCGTGTCGAAGCGACCGATGAAATGCACGTCCTCGACCGACTGCGGAGTAACGTCTGCGACGGCCGAATCTTGCGGGTTCGAGGTGTCGTTGGCGACACTCGCGTCGGCGGGTGAGGCCGTCGTCGTGTCCGTCTGCGAGCAGCTCGCGCAACCTGTAACCACGAGCGCGCTAACGCTCACCCATCGCGCTGAGGCTTTCATCTTCCGAGCCATCGTAGGTGGACGAGAGCCACGCGTCGATAATCTCTGCCGCGATCGGCTCTTCGAGCGTGCGCAGGCTGAGCGCGAGTACGTTCGCGTCGTTCCACTTGCGCGCGCCCGTCGCGGTCGCTGCGTCTGCGCACAAGGCGGCGCGCGCGCCCTTCACTTTGTTGGCGGCCATCGACACGCCCGTGCCCGTCCAGCAACAGACGACGCCTTGATCGGAGTCACCGCACGCGACCGACCGCGCTACCACCGTGGCGACCTCGCCCCATGTGCCCACGGGCAGCACGCGCGCTTCGTGACCGCGCTCGCGGAGGCGCGCAGCGATCGATTCGACGATGGTGCGAGCTTCGTCGGTCCCGATCAGAAAACGCATCGTCTCTCAGGGGTTCGCGTTCGGAACGGGCTGCGGCGTCGGCGGGTTCGCGCTGGCGACGGTCGGCGTCGTCGCGTCCGGCGCAGACGGCTGCTGCGCGACCCACTGCGCGTACTTCTGCTGCGCGCGCGCTTGCACCGCGTCCACCGCGTTCTGCGCGGCGTCGCGGAGCTCTTCGTCGATCATCGATTGGGGCGCCGCGAAATCCGGGTTCACCATCAAGTCCGCCTTGAGCACGGTCTTGTCACCGATCGCACGCAGCGTGAACACGAGGTCCGAGCCCTTCACGTTGCCTCGAACGAACGTCCCTTGCACGACTTCGACGCCGGGCTGCGCGACGCGCGGCTGGAAGCGAACGACCTGCCAGAGCATGACCATCCCGTGCAGCACGGGGACTTGGAAGTAGACGTCCGTGGTCGTGTCCGACTTGTCGACGAGGCGCGACGTCCTGAACTTGCCGCCGGAGTAGTCCTTGTAGTGTGCGTAGTCCAAGACGAGCTCGCGCACGTACGAGAGCGGCGCAGAGATGAGCACCTCGGCGTGACCGTATCGGTCGCTCTTGCCCGAAGGGACGTAGTTCCACTTGAGCGAGTGTCCGTTCGCGGGCTGGAGCCTGACGAGGTCCGGGTCGTTCGGCGATGGAGCCTGCCCGTCTGCGAATGAGACGCCAGCAAGAGCGAGTGTTCCCAACAGACCGAATACGGCAACGAGCTTCATCGCGACTCCTACAGTGCGTCGGCTAAAGAGTTTAGCAAGACGCGCTCCAAGAGTCTGACGCATCGAATCGCTCGATATTCGACATTTGTGGTCGCTGCCGCATTTGTCGTGGCCGTCGGCTTTTGTTCAGCGCCCCCCGGATTGTCAGCATGCTTACAAAACGGCCGGATCGTGCACGCAAACTCGGGAGCCCCCGCCTCCCTCAAACAAGCCTGGATGTGCCGTAGGGTCACATCGAGGCATTTTGATCACGGTGCGACGAACTTTGCGCGTCCCTCTTGCAGCCACCAATCACGGAAGCGCTGCTGGGCCCGCTCCCGGTCGCGCTTCGGGAGGTCCTCGTAGTAGCCGAACGTCTCACCGGTGATGCTCTTGAGTTCGTCCGCCGCGGCGCGCCGGATGCCCGGGGTCTCGTCGGTGAGCGCGTCCACGAGCCACTCGACGCGATGACGCGCGGAGTTCTGCCCCCACCACGCGAGCCAGCGCTTCTCGTCGCGCTGAAAGTCTTGTCGCGTGATCGCAATCAGCGCTCGGCGTGCGACGGTCGCCAGCTCCTCGTCGCGATCGGAGAGCGAGCGGATCAGCACCGGCACCGCGAGCGACTCGCGCATCTCTCCGAGCGCCTCGGTCACGCCGATCCGCGCGCCGCGTGTCGCGTTCTGGTCGCGTAAGACCTTGCCGATCTCGGAGAGCAGCGCCTCGTGCGCTACATCGCTCGTCGCCTTCGCCGCTGCGCGCGACGCCATGCGCACGCGCGGGTCTGCGTCGTACAGCCTCGCGACGATCGTGGGCACGACCTCCACGTACGGCAGCTCCGCCAACAGAAACGTCGCCCAGAAGCGCACGGAAACGTCATCGCTCACGGCGACCGCGAGCACGAACGGCACGGCGACGCGACGCTGCCCCGCGACGAGCCGCAGCACCGCCCCGCAGTCGCTCGCCTTCGGCAGCGGCGGAGTGAGCTGCGAGCGATCGACACGCAGCGGCCCTGGGAAACGAGCCATGATCGCGGGCATCGCGTGCTGGCCTTGCCGCAGGAGCTCACCCTCGGAAGAACCGTCGTCTTGCCCAAACGCGACGAGATCGACGAGCGCGAGCATCTCGTGATCCATGTCGATGATCACGGACGGCAGCGTCGAAGACGGCGTCACTCCGCGCGACGACGGAGGGCGCCTCGGCGGCACGACGATGCTGCTCGGAACGTCCGAGTCTTCCTCGATCTCGAGCGTATGGGACCCGTCGCCGCTCTCGCCCGCGTCGATCTCGGCGAGCAGCGCGGCCGCCTCTTCATCGTCGACCTCTTCGCTCAAAATGATTGGGACTTCGAGATTCCTCGGCAGGTTCAACTCGACCACCGGGCTCGAGATCCGCGGTCCAAGTAGCTCGATCGGCGCTGCGTCTTCGTCTTCACGCGGGATCGGTGGGCCGCTGGGCACGCGTGCATAGGCGAGGTTCGGCGGAGGAGGCTTGCTCCCTCGATCGCGGCCGACGATCGCCCCGCCCGTCGGGGGCACGAGCGCAGGTGCGACCGCCGGAGGTGGCACGCTGGGTTGGTCGCGACGCCTCTCGGGCGGGGCAGGCACCACGCTGTCGGGCCTGAGTGCGGCCGGAATACTGCCGCGCGCGATCGGCGTCTCCGGATTGGTCGTAGGTTGCCGTTTCTCGCCGACTTGCGGACGAAACGCGCCAGGTCGCTCGCTGCCAGCTGGCACGCTGCTCATCGCGTTCGCGAGCGCTTCGGCGCGGGCGGACGGGTCGGGCGGAGGTCGCGACGCCGCGCGCTTCGAGATGGGCGCGAGCGCGGAGACTTCTGCCCTGCCCGCCAGCGCGTCGGACGGCAACGCAGACGCGAACCCGGCAAGCTTCTTTTTGACGATGAGCTTCTCGAAGCCCTGGCCGATCATCGCGCCGAACGCCAATACGTCCTTGATCGAGTCGCGGTCGATCCCGGCCGAGCCGGAGTCCGCGTAGAGGATCGCGACAGCGCGACCGCGCACCAAGAGCGGCAGCGCGAGCGCTTCGACGCCGGCCTTCCGACCGAGGTCGTGAGCGAGCACGGCATCGACACCTCCATCGGCAATCGCGGTGACGACCGGCTTCTTCTGATCGCGAGCGGCGACGAGAATGCTCGGCAGATCGAGCGGGACACCAATGCCGACGACGACCTCGCGAGACGCGCCATCTCCATAGGCATCGCGCCCCTCCGCCAAATCTCCGAGCGCGATGAACATCGCGGCGTAGTCGAAGAACTGGCGCGAGAACTCGAAGAAGAGGTCGAGTAATCCGTCTCGATCCGTTGCGGATTCGAGCTCCTGCTTGGCGACGTCGAAGGTGAGCGGACCACGGCGACGGCGGGCGGGGCGCACCTCCTGACTGGTCGGCTTCGCGAACGTGCGCGTCGCGCTCGCGACGTCGGGGGGGTGCGTCGGCTGCATCGTAGTGAGGGTCTCTACGCGCGGCGGTGTGAGGACGGGCGGCGGCACGGTCACCGCTTGGTGCACCTCGGGCTGGGCCTGCTCGCCGATCGGAATGTGGAGGACCGGCGCTGGGAACCCGGCGTTCGTGGGGACGTGCCGCAGCGGCTCGCGCGTCGATGGCGGCGGCATGGGGGCCACGCCATAGGCAGGGCTCAAACGAAACGGCGGTATGCTCTTGGGTCGATCAGGCGCGTTGACCTCGGGAGGTGCCGAGAGCAGCGGCGGGCGAGACGTGGGCCCCTGCTGCGAGTCGCCGCCGCGCAGCTTGGTGAGCAAGCGCTCGACGCGTCGATCCACCGGGATTCCGTAGGCGAAAGCGATCGCCTCGCGCACGCGTGGATACAGCGCGACTCTAGAGTCGATGCGCAGGCCGAGCGCGAACGCGAGGCCCTCTTCTTCTTCGCGCGGCAAGGGCTCCGCCACCGCGAGCAGGAGTCGCTGCGCGTCTGCTTCGATGGGGAACACGCTTCTGCGACTCGCGAGCTCCGAAGGGATCATCGCGAGCGCTTGCGGTGACGGGGTCGGCAACGGCCCAGCGGTCGCCGGCTCCTTGTCGAACGACACCGACAGCACCGCAGTGAGCTGCGCCTCCGAAAGATCGGAGGCAACCTCCAGCAAATTCGTGACGAGGTCTCCGCCGTAGAGGACCTGCCGCGCGAGCGCCTCTTCGACCTGACGAATCGTCGCGATCTCACGCTGCACGATGAGCGAGCTGAGGGACATTGGGGAGGTCAGTCGGGTGGAGGCGGAAATTCGCGGGCCGCGCGCGGCAGGAAAGCCGAGCCGCAGACGCACGAATCAAGAGCATCCCTGGTACGGCCCTACCCTGTCAATCGCGCGTTCATCTCCGAGCCGGCGCTCGCAGGTCGCTCGGACAGAACCTGCCTCGATGACCGCGCCACTTCTCGATCGCGCGGCGCGATCACTTGGTCGAAAAAACCTCCATTAGGGCCTGAATCAAGCCTTCAAGAGTGTGGGGCGTCGCCGTGCCGTCCACCCGAACACCGAGGGCTTCGGCGGCGGCGGTCGTGATCGGTCCGATGCTCACCACTCTTGTTTTGGCGAGCAACACGGGGGCTCGCTCCCCGAGCGCGGCGCAAAGGCTCGTCACCGTGCTGGCGGAGGTGAGCGTGATCGCGTCGATCGCGCCGTCGAGGAGAAGCGTCGCGATCGACTGCGCGCCCAAGGCCGGCTTCGTCTCGTAGACGGTCACGACGTCGACCACGCAGCCTGCCGCGCGGAGTATCTCGGGCAACACCTCGCGCGCCTCTTTCGCGCGTAAGACGAGGACGCGTCCCCGCGTGCTGCCCATCGCATCGAGGAGCGTCTGCGCGAGACCTTCACCGTGAGACTCCTTGGCGACTACGTCCGCGGTGAGGCCGTGCTCCTTCAGCGCGGCTGCCGAGCCCGGGCCGATCGCGGCGAACTTGCTGCGTCCGAATGCGCGGGCGTCTTTGCCGGAACTCGTGAGTCGATCCCACGTGCGGTGTACGCCGTTCTCGCTCGTGAAGGCGACCCACGCGTACGTCTCGAGCTCGGCGAGCGCGCGATCGAGCGGCGTGAAATCCACCGGCGCGACGATCTCGATCGTCGGGATCACGATCGGATCCGCGCCTTCGTCGCGCAGCATCGACGCCGTGCGGTCCGCCTGATCTCGCGGGCGCGTGAGCAGCACACGCTTGCCGAAGAGCGGCCGCTCTACGAACCAGCGCAGGCCTTCGCGCTGCGCGAGCGGCTGGCCGACGAGCAGCAGCACCTCGCCCGCGCCGAACGACGCCGCGTGCTCTCGAATGCGTACGAGCGTGTCGAAGGCGACGCGTTGCGTGGGCAGCGACGCGTCTCGAACGAGCCCCGCCGGAGTGTCCGGTGAGCGACCGTGATACGTGAGCGTCGAGCACACTTCGTCCACCTGCGACGCGTCCACCAAGAGCGCGAGCGTGTCGGTCGCGAGCGAGAGCGCCTTCCAATCGTGCAGCGCCGACGCGTCGGGCACCACCGCGAACGCGACGCTCGGCGTGATGTCCGAAGAGGACGATAGCGACAGGCCCGCATACGCGGCGGCGGCGGTAGGCATGATCACGCCCGCGACGATCTCGATCGGCTGGCCCGCGCGCGCGACGAGCGCGACCTCGCTCTGGCCCGTGCCGAACAGCATGGAGTCTCCGCGAAAGAGCCGAACTACACGCTTGCCGGCCTTCGCGCGCTCGATCATCAACGCCGCGATCGTCTCGGGCCGCTCGCCTTTGGCGACATGCACGTGCTCGGCGTTCTTCGCCTGCCGCATCGTCTCTTCGTGCACGCCATGGCTCGCGACGACGACGTCCGCACGGGCGAGCAGTTCCGCGCCGCGAAGCGTGAGCAGCCGCGGATCCCCGGGACCCGCGCCCACGAAGGAGATCGTCATGGCCGGAGCATCGCCTACTGCGGCGCGCAAGTCGACACGCCAGCGCCGACGATCGCCGAAGCGTACTGCGCGACGAGCACGACGTTCTTGGTCATGGGGTCGAAGCGATACGTCGACTGCGGCCCCGTGGGGTTCGGCGTGGTGAACAGATAGAAGACTCCGCCCCAGAACGCGAACGCCCAGCCGCGGCCTTGATCGACCATCGGCAACGGATCGGCGCCGAGCACCTTCGCGGTCTTCTTGTCGAACTCGGCGACGGCGCTCTCTCGACTATTCAAAACCGGACGATAAAACCCGTAGAGACGACCGTCGCCCGTGCCGGTGAGCTCGGAGTCGACGATGGTCGGCGTGAGCAGGCCGACAGTGCTCGTCTTCAGCGTCATCGTGTCGATGACTCCGAGCGTGCCATCCGTGGTGACGATGAACAGCTGCTCGGCGGGACCCGCGCCGATCGTCGCGAAGCCCATACCGAACGTCGTAAACGCACCTTGATTGGCGACGTAGCTCGTCGCTTGGCAGCTCGCGTTCGCGGTCGACACCTTGAAGATGTTGCCGTCGTTGTACTCGACATAGGCCACGCCCTTGCGATCGACGGCCATCGAGAACGGGTGGTTGGTGGGGCCGGTCGGACACTTGATCAGCCCGATGACCTTGAAGGACGAGTCCGGCGGATAAAAGCTGAGCATTTCGTCAGCCTCCGTCACTGCGTAGACGAGCGTGCCGTCCGCGTCGGGGCAGTCGTTCCTGTTGGCGTCGAGTTTGGTGGCGTCGAGCGGCGGAACGAACTCGTCCGGCAGCACGTCCCGGCCGGCGTCCTTCCTCTTGATGACGTCGGGTCCCGAGTCTGCGGGTGGATCCGGGACGAGGAGCCCAGTGCGCGCGCCGCACGCGATCATCAGCCCGGCGACCGTCGCCGAGACTCCCAGGAATTTCCACGCCCTTTGCCTCATGTCGTCACCATCGTCTCGATCGTTTCGCAAGGCAAGGAGTCTGCCGATCGCGAATCGCCCTAAAAACGTGGCCGGTGAAGATTCGCCGTCAATAATGAATTCCCGCGAAACGTCCAGATTGGTTCGTGCGTAACCCGAGTGCTCCTCCCGGCGGCTAAGGGTCTTGGAAAGCGTCGCGGACCTTCCCTCCTCCCCTCGAACGAACGCGCCGCCAGAATCGCCCAACGCCGGGAGGGGTTTTTCATGTCGCCGTGGTATGCCATCGCGCATGGCGTTCCCGACAGAGAGGCCGCGCCGCCTTCGGCAAACGGCCGCGCTCCGCTCGCTCGTGCGCGAGACACGCTTGTCTCCGAGCGAGCTCATCCTGCCGCTTTTTTTCCATGCGGGCCTCGACGAGCCGCGCCCCATCGTGACCATGCCTCGTGTGATGCAAGAGCCCGTGAAGGCCGCAGCCGAGATCGCGCGTGCCGCGAAGAAGGCGGGTCTCGGCGGAGTCATCTTGTTCGGTCTGCCGAAGACGAAAGACCCGATGGGCAAGAGTGGCCTCGACCCGAACGGGCCCGTGCCGGTCGCCGTGCGCGCCATGAAGGACGCCGCACCCGAGCTCGTCGTGATGACCGACGTGTGCGTGGACGAGTACACCGATCACGGTCACTGCGGCGTATTGCGGACACGCGCGGACGGCACCCAAGAGGTGGACAACGACGCGACGATCGCGATCCTGGCCGAAATGGCGCTCGTTCACGCAAAGGCGGGCGCGGACGTGGTCGCCCCGAGCGACATGATGGATGGCCGTGTCGCCGCGATTCGCGCGGCGCTTGACTCATCAAGCTTCGAGCACACACCCATCTTGAGCTACGCGGTGAAGTACGCGAGCGCGTTCTACGGACCGTTCCGAGAGGCCGCGGACTGCGCTCCGAAATTCGGTGACCGCGCGGGTTACCAAATGGACCCTGCGAACGCGCGCGAAGCGTTGCGAGAGATCGCGCTCGACGAGGCGGAGGGCGCGGACATGCTCATCGTCAAGCCCGCGCTCTCGTACCTCGACGTCATCCGCCGCGTGCGAGATGCCTCGACGCTTCCGCTCTTCGCATACAACGTGTCGGGCGAGTACTCGATGCTCCACGCGGCCGCGAAGGCCGGGATGATCGACCTGGATCGCGCGATGATGGAGGTGCTCGTCTCGATCAAACGCGCGGGCGCAGACGGCATCCTCACGTATCACGCACATCGCGCGGCAGAGCTGCTAAATGCGTAGAGCGGGCCTGTTTGTAGGGGCCGCAGCGATTGCGTTCGTCGGCGCGATCACCGCGATGAGTTCGTCCGCGTGCACCGTGGCAGGCGCGTGCGCGTACACGGCGAAGAACTACTGCTCCACGCCGTCGGACTTCCCCTGCGAAGGTCAGTTGGTCGATACGCATACTTGGGAGTCGACGAGCCCCAACGGCACATGGCTCCCGTATCCCGGCGAGCGCGGCTACTCCCTGCAGCTTCCGGTCGAGTTGTCGCCCGATGTCTACGAGGTCATCGTGTACATCAGCACCTCCGCGCATCCGGGTCCGGACGGCACTCAGTTCACGATGGCGGGCGGCAACCTGTCGGTCATCAAGATCCTCAGCGGCGCGAAGGTGTACGTGCAGAACGACACGTGCGGAGACTACTTCGTGCGCGTCGTCGTTCACTTCCAACCGACCGCGGACGCATCGGTTGACTCGTCACAGGACTAGGATCGCAACCATGCACCCTTGGCACGACATCGAGATCCCCGAGCCCATCGACGCGTCGCTCATCGGCTTCATCGAGATCCCCAAGGGCTCGAAGGTGAAGTACGAACTCGACAAGAAGACCGGCCTGTTGAAGGTCGATCGCGTGCTTTGGTCTGCCGTGCACTACCCGGCCAACTACGGCTTCATCCCGCGCACGTACTGCGATGACGGAGACCCGCTCGACATCCTCGTACTCTGCCAAGAGCCCGTCGCGCCCAACTGCATGATGCGCGCTCGCGCCATCGGCATGATGCAAATGCGCGACGACAAAGGGCTCGACGACAAGATCATCGCCATCCACCTCGACGACCCCGCGTTTGCACAATACACGCACATCCGCGAGCTCCAACAGCACACGCTGCACGAGCTGTAGCGCTTCTTCTTGGACTACAAAACGCTGGAGAACAAAGCCGTGATCGTCGACGATTTCCTCGGGCCGCTCGAGGCAAACAAGACGATCCGCCAAGCCATCCTGGACTACGAAAAGCTGCGCGCTACTTCTGCTTGAGACACGGAGCCGCGCAGCTCTTGAACAGGCCATCGCACTTGTTGTGGTCGCCGTTCGCTTGCGACATGCACGTGTCGAAATGGACGTCACACTCGTCCACGCACTCTTTGAGCTTGGTGATGGGCTTCGACGACGCTGACGCGCTGGATGATGGTGGTGGTGGCGGTGGCGGCGCCTGAGCGGCGCTGGGTGGCGGCTTGGCTACGTTTCCGCCGACGGTCGTCACGGGCGGAGGCGCGAACGCGCTCGTCGGGGCGGGGGCGGCGAGTTGCTTGGTCGTGTCCACCATGCCGGGCGCCGCTTGCATCATCGCCTCGTCCGTCGGCAGCTCGGGGTTCACTAGCGCGTGATAGCGAGACGCTGCGTACTCGACGCGATCGCGCGTCTGCCCGTACGTGTGCCGTTGCGTCCAATCGCGCCAGCACTCGGCCTTTTGCTGCATCGTGTTCGTGGTCTCTTCGAGCGCGTAGCAGTGCTCGAAGCGCGCATCGCCTTCGTAGATGGCCTGAAAGCTAGGCCCGCAGCCGAGGCACAAGGCGATGATAACGACGCGACGCATGAACCGATGATACCCCAATAGCGCCTTTACGATCGTCCCCGCGTGCACTACCTACCGAGCGTGTTCACGGGTCTCGTCGAAGCCACGGGCAAGCTCGCGTCGCGTGAGCGCCGCGGACCCGGCGCGCGGCTGTTCGTCGAGACGAAGCTAGGTGAGCGAGACGCGCTCGTGCTCGGTGAGTCGATCTCGGTGGACGGGTGCTGCCTCACGGTCGACGCGATTCGGGCCGGCGGCTTCGAGGCGGACGCTTCGAACGAGACGTTGAGGGTCACCACACTCGGCGCGCACACCTTGGGGTCGCGCGTGAACCTCGAGCGCGCGACCCAGCTCGGCGCGCGCATGGGCGGCCACATCGTGAGCGGGCATGTGGACGGCACGGGAGCGCTCGTCTCGAAAGATGTAGCCGGCGAAGCGTGGGCGCTGCGCTTCTCGATGCCCAAGAGCCTCGCGCGTTACGTCGCACAAAAAGGCTCGATCACCGTCAGCGGCATCAGCCTCACCGTGAACGCGGTGACCGACGCGACGTTCGACGTCACGATCATCCCGCGCACGTGGCGCGATACCTCGCTCTCTGAGCTCACGTTGGGAGGGAAGGTCAACCTCGAGGTCGATCTCGTCGCGCGCTACCTCGAGCGCCTGGTCACCACGGCAGATCCCACCGCGGACCAAGAGTGGCTCTCGCGTCTGAAGCGCGCCGGATATATGTGAAGGAGGAGGGCCCCCCGCCCGCCGCAAATATGTCGACCCTCATTGATTTGGATCCGAGCGTTCTCACACGCATCAACGGCGCGATCGCCGACGTACGCGCGGGCAAGATGGTCGTCCTCGTAGACGACGAAGACCGCGAAAATGAGGGCGATCTGTGCATGGCGGCGGACTTCGTCACGCCAGAGGCGATCAACTTCATGGCGACGCACGGGCGCGGGCTCATTTGCGTCACGCTCACCGAGGAGCACGTCCTGCGGCTCGGTTTGCCGATGATGCAGAGCCCCGGTCGCAGCGGACCTCCGCTCGGCACGGCATTCACTGTGAGCGTCGAGGCGCGCACGGGAGTGACCACCGGCATCAGCGCGGCCGACCGCTCGTACACCACGCGCCTCGTCGCCAGCCCAGTGTGCCGGCCCGAAGACCTCGTCACGCCCGGACACGTGTTCCCGCTCCGCGCCAAGAACGGCGGCGTGCTCGTGCGCACGGGTCAGACCGAAGGCTCCGTGGACCTCGCACGCCTCGCGGGTCTCACGCCAGCAGGCGTCATCTGCGAGATCATGAAGGACGACGGCGAGATGGCCCGCATGCCGGACCTCGAGATTTTCGCCCAGAAACACGGCCTGCGCGTCGTCACGATCGCGGACTTGATCCAGTACCGCTTGCAGACCGAGCGACTCGTCCGCCGCGTGACCGAGCGCAAGCTCGTGCTCGACGCGACAGGCACCGAGTGGACCGCGTATGTCTACGAGGTCGCGACAGACAAGCGTGAGCTGCTCGCGCTCGTGAAGGGCACGCCCCAGGAGGGAACGCCGGTCCTCTGCCGAATGCACACGAGCAGCACCATCGCCGACGTGTTCTCGAGCACGCGACGCGACGGCGGAAAGAATCTGCGCGAGGCCATCGCTCGCATCGAAAAGTCGGGCGCGGGCATCGTCGTCTACCTACCCGGACGCGAGAGCTGGGCGGACGAGCTCCTGCATCACGCCGACGAAGAAGGCACTCCGCCAGGCGCTCCTGCGGCCGGCGGGACCCTGCGCGAGTTTGGCCTCGGCGCGCAGGTGCTCGCGGATCTCGGCGCAAAACAGCTGCGTTTGCTCACGAACAACCCGCGCAAAATCGCCGGAATTCGTGGCTACGGTCTCGACGTCGTCGAGAGCGTGCCGCTTGCGGTATCCTGACCCACCCATGAGCTCACACCACATCGTCGAAGGCCAGCTCGTCGCCCCCGCGAACGCGCGCTTCGCAATCGTCGCTGCGCGCTTCAACCACTTTATCGTCGACCGCCTCGTGGAGGGTGCGCTCGACGCCATCGCGCGACACGGAGGAGACGTGAGCAAGACCACGCTAGTGCGCGTGCCCGGCGCTTGGGAGATACCGATTGTCGTCAAGCGACTCTGCGAGAGCAAGAAGGTAGACGCCGTGATCGCCCTCGCCGCCGTCATCCGCGGCTCGACGCCGCACTTCGACTACGTCGCGGCGGAGGTGAGCAAGGGAACGGCCCAAGCGTCGATGGAAGCGGGCGTGCCGGTCGCGTTCGGCGTGCTCACCACAGACTCCATCGAGCAAGCCGTCGAACGCGCGGGCACCAAGGCCGGCAACAAAGGGTGGGACGCGGCGGTGACGGCGATCGAAATGGTCTCGCTCGCCCGCGCGTTGAAGACCGCGGGGTTCTGATGGGCGCACGCCGTAGCGGTCGCGAAGCGGCGCTGCAGATGCTGTTCGCGGTGGAGGCCTCAGGAGCGTCCGCCGATCAAGAAATCGCCCTGTTTTGGAGGCACTTCGAGGCCGAACCCGAGGGCAAGGCTTACGCGGACGATCTGGTGCGCGGCGTCACCCAGAAGCGCGAAGAGGTGGACGCGCGCATCGCGAGCGCGTCCGTGAACTGGCGGCTCGAGCGCATGACGCGCGTGGACCGAAACGTGATGCGCCTCGGCGGCTACGAGCTCATGTTCCGCCTCGACGTACCGCGCGCGGTCATCCTGGACGAGGCCGTCGAGCTCGCCAAATCGTTCGGCAGCGAGGAGTCGAGCGCGTTCGTGAACGGCGTGCTCGCAAAGATCGCAGACGACGTCGCGCGCAAGGACCTGGATCGCTGAGATGGAACTGGAGTTCGTCGCGCCGGATCTGCGCAGGCTCGATGAGCTCTCGGGCGAGCTGGTGGTGTGCTGCGTGTGGTCGGACGAGCGACCCTTCGGCGCGCTCGCAGGAATGCTCGACTGGCGCTTCGGCGGTCGCATCGCGGCGCTCGTGAAGTCTCGCTTCGTAGACGGCACGGGTGGCGAGTCCTTGCTCGTGCCGGGTAGGCCGCACGTACCGTTCGAAAAGGTGCTGATTTTAGGCCTCGGCGCGCGCGCGGCGTTCGGCGATGGCACCTTCCGCGACGCTATCGATCGCATCGTCTCCGCAATGATCGGGATGCGCGTCCGCAAAGCCGTGGTGGAGCTCCCGGGTCGCGGGCATGGCGCGATCGAGCCCGGGCGCGCGATCTCACTGCTCTTCGATCGCGCGATGAGCAACGAGGATCTCGACGCATGGTGGCTCGTCGAAGACGCCCATGCAGAGAAGCTGATGCGCGAGAGCGCGAAAGAAGAGGAGCGCCGCGCCAGGCAGGCCGCCATGCGAACGCAAGAGGCCCGATGACGCTCCTCGATTTCGATCCGGCGCGCGCGGGCTCGACGCCAAGAGACGCCGCGACGATCGTCGTCGCAAAAGACGACGCGGACGGTCCCAAAATCTTCTGCGTAGAGCGCAACAAGAAGAGCCGCTTCTTGGGAGGCGCGATCGTGTTCCCTGGAGGCAAGCTCGATGCGGCGGATCGCGATCCCGTTTGGCGCGAGCTCTCGACGCCTGCGAGGGCCGCGCGAGACGATGCAGCGCCGAATGAAGAGACGCGGTTGGCGCTCGGCATCGCGGCGTTGCGTGAGACGCTCGAAGAGGCCGCGCTCTTGCTCACGACGCGCCAGGTTGCCAATGCGGATGTCCTCGCGTTGCGCTCGGCGCTCGCGAACGACCCCACGATGCTCCGCGCATTCCTCGAGAAACAAGGGCTCATTCTCGATGCCGGCAGTCTACACTTGTTCGCGCGATGGGTGACGCCCGTGGCCGAGTCGCGACGCTACGACACGCGCTTCTTCTTGGCGCGCGCACCCTTGGGGCAATCAGGTGCGCACGACATGCACGAGACGATGGCGAGCTTCTGGGCACGACCGGCGGATCTGCTCCTTCGGTTCGATCGACACGAGGTCCAGGTAGCCCCGCCCACCCATCGCACGCTCGAGACGTTCGCCTTCGCCAAGGACGTAGACGAGATGTTCGCGATCGCCGCTCGGTCGTCTTTGCGACCGATCTGTCCGACTCTCTTTCAGCTTCGAGAGGGCGAGTCGAGTTCACTTGCGCTCGCGCTACCCGGAGATCCCGAGCACGAGATCAAAGAGGCGCGCGTGCAAGGCCGGTCGCGCTACGTACTGCGCGGCGAGTACTGGCGACCCGAGTAGAGCTCCCACTCGATCACGCTCTCGACCTCTGCGACGCGGCGAAATTCGGCCTTCTCGAGCACCCTGATCGACGCCGTGTTGTCTGCGTTGCAGCGTGCTCGTACGAGCGATATTCCGCGCGCGAAGGCATCGCGAGCGAGAGTCTCCAACGCGTCGCTCGCGATCCCGAGACGACGCGCCGACGGCACGACGAAGAAGCCAACCTCGAGCGCACCCTGCTCGTCGGGCGGGCCGTGAAAGCCGATGTCGCCGACGATCTCGGGACCGGAGACGATCGCGTAGACGATGGCCTCTTGCGACGCCAAGAACGAGAGCGCCTCGCGAAGGTCCGCGCTCGGCCACTCGGGCGACGGCGTCGCACCCGCGAGCTTCGCGAGGGCGTCGCGATCGTCGACGAGCTCGTGCAATCGCTTGACCGGGATCGGTACGAGCCTCATCGGCCCTCGCGATACGCCTTGATGGCGTTGGCGATCGCCTCGGCGAGCCGTGTTTGGTAGTCGTCGCTGGACAGGCGGGTCTCCTCGGTGGTGTTGGATATGTAGCTCGTCTCGAAGAGCACCGCAGGCATTCGCGCGCCCACCAGAACGTAGAAGCCCGCGTAGTGCACGCCTCCGTCCAGCACGGCGTCGTAGCCGTGGAGGCTGCTCATCGCCGACTTCTGCATGAGCGCGGCGAGGCGATTGGAGTGCGTCGCTTGGTCGGCGAGGCGCATGTCTGCGAGGATCGAGCCGAGCTCCGCGTTCGCGCCTTCGCTCGTCGCGTTCTCGCGCGCCGCCACTCGCGCGGCGATGTCGTCCTTCGTCGTGTCGAGTACGTAGGTCTCGACGCCACGGCGAGCCCTATTTTCGGCCGCGTTGCAGTGGATCGACACGAATAGATCCGCGCCGCTCTGGTTGGCGCGAGCGGTGCGTTCCTCGAGCGTGACGTACCGATCATCGTCGCGCGTGAGCGTCACGAGGAGGCCGTCCTTCGAGAGCTCGGCTTGCGTCTTCTTCGCGATGGCGAGCGTGACGTCCTTCTCTTTGACGCCGGTCGGTCCAACAGCACCGGAGTCGTTGCCACCGTGACCGGGGTCGAGCACGACGGAGGAGACCGTGCGGCGCGATCCAAAACCGGGTGGATGACGAGCGACATCGATGACGACGCGGTACGGCTCCATCAAGAAGAACACCTTGCGATAAGCCTGACCGTCGAGATCGAGCATGACGCGCGACCCGGTGGTGGTCGACTCGGCGCGGACGTCGGTCACCACACCCTTCGTGGGCATCTCGCGATCGACGTCTCCGAGCTGCACGCCGTCCAGCTCGACGAACGTCCGGAGCACCTTCTTGTTGTCGGCGTTCGTGACTGCGTCGTCTCCCGCGCGAAACGTCGCCTTCGCCGAGAGCGTGATCACGACGCGCGCCGCGTCCTTGCCGTCCCAGCGCTCGACGCGCACGACCTTCGGCGTACCGCCGTTCGAGACTGCCGCGTCGAGCAGCGATGCAGAGCCGAGAGAGCCTTGCGCAAGCAGCGCTTCGTCGATGGAGGAGAGGATTCGGTCCGCGGGCTTGTACGCAGAAAGCAACGTGAGCTCGTCGCGAGCGCGATCGGCGCACACCTGCACGCCGCCATCCACGCCACCGTCTGCGCTGTGCGCGAACCTCCGCATCACGCGGTACAGCTCGGCGTACGTGGTCTCCGCGTCGCGCGCGAAATCTCCCGCGAGGTGCGCCGAGGCGATCGCCGCATCGCACGCGCCCCCCACCTTCGTGTCGTGGGACGCGGCGGCGTACGCACGCATCGCCTCTTTCGCGTCCTCCTCGACTCCATCCTCTCGCCACGTCCGTTCGAAGAGCGCGCCCGCGAGCGCGTGCAGCTCGGCGGCGCGCTGCCCCGCGCCTTCCTTCAATGCGTGAGCCTCGAGGGTCTGCGCGAGCGCGAGGACCTCGGGGCGGGGCGGCAGAGACGCGTCGAGCCGCGTCAACGTGCGCGCCTTCGTTACGTCTTCGGCCTCCTTGCTCGACGCATCGGCGCCGCTCCCGTCGTGCCCGCAGTTGCTACAACGCACGAGCGTCGCGGCCAAAATCAGCCCGAGCCGCGCCGTTTGTGCAGTCCATGGTCGCCGCGGCCGTGCCGATGTATCCTGCAACCTCCAAGCAGTCTCGCTAAAGCGAGCCCGTTGGACAACACCTTCTTCATCGACTCTGCCTCACGGCACGATCGACTTTCCTCTCACTCGGACTGGAGAAACCGTCTTGTCGCAGAATGCAATCTACGCCGACCGCGCATCAGGTCAAAGCTTCGCGGACGCGCGCACCATGGTCGACGCCTACCTCGTGATGTTCGCGGAACGGGCCTCGATCAAGATCGACGCACTGGACACGTCGGGGTACACGCAGGTTCGCAAGGGCTCGGCCTTTGTCGGCATCAACGTGGTCGAGGACATCGGCGTGCTCCTCATCCTCGCGCCGGTCATGAAGGTGCCGCTGACTGGAAGAGAGACGCTCTACCGCCGGCTCCTCGAGCTCTCCTTCATCGCGACGAGCGACGCGGCGTTCAGCATCGACAAAGACAAAGACGAGATCTACGTGCGAACCCTGCGGCGTCTCTCTGGGCTTGATTACGAGGAGTTCGAGGACTTGGTCGAGACGGTCGGCAAGGTCGCCGACGAGTGGGACGACGCGCTGAAGAAGGAGTTCGGGCAGCACTGAGCCCGAACATGAGAGTGCAATCCTCTCATGTCTTAGGCACAAATCCCGAGCTGCGCCGTACGCGAAAAGACGGTGACTCGCGAGTGCTCGGGGCCGCATCTCGTGGCAAGCTAGAGGCTCGACATTGCGAATGAGGATATGACGATGGCCAACACTCTACAGATGGTGCCGGGCAAGCTGACGCCCGAAGAGGCCGAGCGGCTTGCGGCGTCGTTTCGACCCGCTTGGGAGCTCGATGACGCGCCGTTCGCGCAGGGCAACTCGCTCTCTGCCGCGGACATCGACGCGCTCGGCGGCGGTGGTCTCAACGCCGAGGTCGCGAAGGCCGCGCCGACCGTGACCGTGCCCAAGCGCGCTCACGTCGACACCGCGCCCGCCGAAGCCGTGATCGTGGACGTCGACATCGAGTCCGCCCCGGCGCCTGCGCCGATCCTCGCCAAACCCGCGTCGCAACGGCCGCAGGCTCCTCGCGCCCCCGCTCAGCAGGTTCGCCCGCGCGCGCCGGTCGCCGCTGCGGATGCGTCCGACGAATACATGCCGGTCAAGAAGTCGAACACCGGCATCTTCATCGGTGTGGGAGCGGTCGTCGCGCTGCTCTTGGTAGGCGTCGGCGTAAAGGTGATGATGGGTGGCAAGGACGACAGCAAGCCTGCGACCAGCATCGCGCAGCCTGCGCAGACAAGCGAGACGACGCCGCGCATTCCGCCGCCTCCGGTCATGAACGACACCACGGACACGCCCGCGGCGACTCCGACTGCGAAGCTCAACACCACTCCCGCGCCGACCGCCAAGGTCGACACCACTCTCGCGCCGACGACCCCAAAGCCGCCGCCTGTCGTCGCCGCGAACCCGGCGCCAACGGCAAAGATCACGACGACGGCACCGCCGGCAACGACAGCGAAGCCAAAGACGAACAAAGGGAGTATCGTCCACGACAACCCGTTCTGATCCATCGTCGCAGCACCGGATGATAGGAGCGGAGCGCGTTATCCGACTCAACTCCGATGGTTTTGGAACGAGGATTGTGATGCGAACGACCCGCACGTTGACTGCTGTTCTGCTTGTCGCGCTCGCTGCGCCACTCATGCCTATCGCCCTCGAGCGAGCCGCGATGGCGCAGGCTCCCGCCGATGACGCGGCCACCAAGGCTGCGCGCGCGCGATTCCAAGCGGGCGTCGACTTCTACGACAAGGGTGAATACGAGAAGGCTCGTGTGGAGTTCAGTCAGGCGTATGCGCTGAAGAGTCACCCCGCGGTACTCTTGAACTACGCGCAGAGCAGCCTGAAATCAGGACATGCTCTCGAGGCTTCGAGGCTCTTCCAGAAGTACCTGAAGGATCCCACCGCGCCCGCCGACAAACGCGGCGAGGCCGAAGCAGGCCTGTCCGAAGCGCGCGCGAAGATCTCTCGCTTGGACCTGCAGGTCGCGAACGGCACCGAGATCAACGTCGATGGCGAGAAGATTGGCTTCGCACCGCTCGACGCGCCGCTCGATGTCGAACCTGGCGCGCACGTCGTCAAGACGAAGGGCCCCGAGGGCGTGAGCGAGCAACGCGTGACGGTCGTCGCGGGTCAGACGTTGCAAGTGAAGGGCAACGCCGCAGCGACTCCGACGCCAACGCCAACGGCGACCAACACGACTCCCACTCCGACCCCCACTCAGACGCCGGACGGAACCCAAGCAGTCGTTCCGAATCCACCCCCGGACCCGGCGTCCGCGGACACTGGCGCGAGCGGCCACAAGAACTGGCTCGCGCCGCCGAAGCCGCTGTGGCCCGTTTTCGTGCTCGGCGGTGTCGGCGTCGCAGGAGTCGGGATGAGCATCACTATGTGGGCGGTGAGCCAGACTGCGAACGACAAGGCGAAGAGCACGGCGGCGCAGATCGCGGCCGCTGCAAAGGCCTACAACGTCCCGACCAACGGCGCGTGCAGCCCGCAGAGCATCGCCAAGTTCCCTTCAGGCGTTCAACCGCAAGTGAAGAGCAACTGCGACTCGCTCAACACGAGCCAGAACAATTCGAACACGGACGCGACCATCGGCTACGTCGCGCTCGGCTTCGGCATCGCCGGTGTCGTGGGCGCAGTGGTTTACTACTTCGCAGGTCCGGGCAAGCCCGACAAGCAGGCCGCGTCTTCATCCAAGCCCGTGTTCGTGCCTTGGATCGGCACGGATCAGGGTGGCGCTACGATCCTCGGAACGTTCTAAGTCCTCGGGTCGGGTGTCCCAAAGTCCGTCCCACTCCGAACCATTCAGGCAGGCTCGGGAGAGCCCCCCAACCGCGTCGATCACGGGAAGCTGACGACACGCGCGACGCCCGGTGCCATCGCATCTGTGTCGGTGCGTGCGAGCGCGACTGCGTAGCACGCGACGTCGTCGCATCCCGCGAAGCTCATTCCGTCCGCGGGTTGCGCGACGTGTTTCACGTCGGGCTCACCGACGATGCGATACGCGAAGCCGCCGATGGGCGGAGCGCCGCCGACACGCGGAGCGAGCTCCGTCCACGCGACGACGAACCGCGCGCCGATCGACCCCGTCCAGAACGCGCCAACGTCGAGACCGCAGGGTTCGTTTGCGAGAAGCAGATCTTCGTCCTTCGCCTCTTTGCCCGCGCCGCGCTTGGCGCGGACGAGCCGGATGTCCGTCGCCGTGCCGCCGGCGTCGCATCGATCGATCGCGTCACGCGTGATCACCACGTAAGCCCACGTCGCGTCGCCGTCCACCGCCACCACGTCGTCGTCTTCCGCGAGCGGTTTACTGAACGACCTCCATCCGCTGAGGTTTGGCGTGGCCTCTCGGAGCATCAGCTTGCCGCGCGTCGTCGCACGTACAACTCCGAGGCCGTCGCCCACGGTGAACTCGTCGTGCTCGCGCTCGTCGTCGCCGTCGTTCGGCGATGCGGCAATGAGCGGCGCCGGACCCTTGACGTCCTTGTCCGCCGGCATCACCGAGAGACCGACATCTTCGTCGCCTTCCTCGAGCACGAACACGCGGTGCGAGCCGCACGCGAGGAGAGGGTCCAGGTCGCGCGTGACTGAGCCGATCGAAACGGCCGGTGTCCACGCGAACGGGCGCCGCATGATGTCGGAGGCGCCGCCGTCGCGCGACTCTGGCCACACCACCGCGTCATCGGTCGCGCATGCGCCCACGCCGATCGGCTGCGGATCACCAATGATTTTGCCTGATTTGTCGATCGCGACGAGGAGCCGCACCAGCGCGTTGCTGCGCGTGCCTCGCCAAGAGACGGTGAGGCCTGCCTCCGCCGCGAGCACACGCACCTCTGCGTCGGGTGTCCACGCGACGTCCGTGAGCGCATCGGCGGACCACGACATCGTTCCCTTCTTGTCGAAGCGCGCGACTCCAATCACGTTGCGCGAGGCGACGAGCCCTGCGACGTAGACGTCTCCATCCGGTCCGCGTGAAGCCGCGAACGGCAATGACAACGGCAGAGTTCCCACTGGCGCACTGGACGACGACGCGCTCGAGGACGGGGCTGCATCGGCGCCGCCCGCGACCGGCTGGTCACCACACTTGCATCCGCCCAACGAAGCGAGCACCCCCAAGGACGCCGCGAGCCAACCACGCGATCTCATGCGACGCATATGAGCCAGTGCATCGCCCGAGGTCAATCCGTCGTCGTGTTGAGCAGCTTGCGAAACGTCGTGCGAGGCGTCTGGGCAGCGCGTGCTGCGGCGCTCAGGTTGTTACTGTGCTGGAGCATGATCGATCTCGCGTGACTGGGCG
>JAYVYD010000215.1:0-7779 GCA_043784605.1 Myxococcales bacterium
GTCTAGCGCGCCTCTCGGCGGCATCGCCTTCGCGGGTGCGCTCGGACTGCTACTCAGGCGACGCCGCGCCAGGCGTTGACTGCATCGGAGAGGCGCTTGTCCTCGTCGTCTTCGAGCAGACCCACGGCGAGCACGTTGAGATGCGAAGGCTTCGTGATCTCTCGCGCGACGCGCACGACGTCGTCGCGTGTGACCGCGTCGAGCTTGTGCTGTCTCTCTTCTGGCGTCTCGAAGCGCCCGAAAAGCAGCCCTCCCGCGAAGAAGCCCGCGATGTCCTCGCATGCGTCGCGCTGCGCAGACATATCCCAGGCATGCCGCGTCTTGCAGCGCGAGAGCTCGTCTTCGCTGGGACCCTCGGTCGCGAGCTCGGTCATCAGCGCGAGGATCTCGGTCGTCACTTTGGTCGTGCGCTCGTGGACCACGCCCGCGGCGAAGTCGACGAGGCCATCGTCCTCGTAGCCGTCGTAACCGCACGAGACGTCGTAGCAGAGGCCCTGATCGTCGCAGATGCGCCGGTACAGACGCGTGGACATACCGTCGTGAATGATGCGCATGAGCGCGTCGAGCGCCGGGCGATCCGGGCTGATCTCGGAGAACGCGCGGAACAGTACGCGCAGCTCTGTCTGCGACGACACGTTCTCCACGATCTGCAGGCGCGCCTCGCGTTGTGCGTGGGCAGGAGGAGGCGTCTCGATCCGCGTCCCACGCTTCATCGCGCCGAGGACCCGCTCACCGAGGTCGAGAGCGCGACCCTCGTCAATCGCGCCAGAGAATGCGAGCACCGACGACGACGCAGCATAGTGCCTGCCGTGGTGAGCACGCACAGCCGCTTCGTCGAACGAACGCACGCGCGCTTCGTCGCCCGCGATCGTGAACCCGAGCGGGTGCGTTGGGTACACGAGCATGCGCGAGAGATTGTCGGGATCGACCTGGCGGCCCTCGTCGTCGACGTCCTCGAGGATTTCCTCGCAGACGATCCCCTTCTCGATCTCGATATCGAGAAAGGCCGGATCGAGCATGACCTCCGCGAACAGCTCCGTCGCTCGCTCGAGGTTCTCGGGCGGCAAGGTCACCGAGAACACGCCGAAGTCAGCCTGCGTCGCCGCGTACAAGCTGCCGCCGAGCGACTCGAACGCGAGGTTCACCTCGTGCGCGCTCTTCATGCGTGACGTCCCGCGATAGAGCATGTGCTCCAAGAAGTGCGAGAGACCGTTCGTCTTTGGCTCCTCGAAGCGACTGCCGACCCGCACGTAGAGCGCGACGTGCGCCCGATGCAACGCCGCGTTCGCCGTCGCGAGCACCCTCAGGCCGTTGTCCAGGGTCCGAGTGCTGAACGGAACTGCGATAGCTGCCGAGCTCATTGCGGTTCGTCGGTCTCTTCTGGTCCCGCGTCGCCGTGGAACTGCGCCATGTACGCCTCGTCGATCTTCACTTCGGCCTTCGACGCTTCCTTGAGTCGCTTCACATACGTCGCCAGCGCCTCGGCTTGCTTTCGCACGAGCAGCGTCTCGGTGTATGCGTCGCGGTCCTTCTTGAACTCGTCCGGCGTGGCTTGTTTGTGCTGCTTCAGCACCACAACGTACGAGGACTGCGCGCCCTGCAAAAGGTCGGGCAAAACCTCGCCGTCCTTCGCAGTGCCGAACGCGAACGCGAGCAGCTTCGCGTTGTCAGCGACGCCAAGCGCGGGGATGGGGTCCGCGCCTTTGTTGAAGCTCGCGCTGTCGATCGCGTGCGGAGCGGCGACGTCGCCCGCGGGGTTGATCTCCGCCTTCCCAATCGCGACGGGCGCGCCACCGTCTCCGAGCGCCAGCGTGCTCGCGTCGGACACCGAGCCCGCGTCAGAGGCAGGCGCCGCGAGCGAAGGATCGTGAACGACGCCGAGCAGCGGAAGCGGTTTGAACGTAGCGAGGTACGCCTTGGTCGCGTCGTCGAGCGATTTGCCGGACTTCGCATCCGCTTGGATCTTACCGGCGGCGTCCTTCGCCCATTCCGTCGCCTTCGATCGGACGTACAGCTCGCGCTTGACGTCGCGCTCGAGGCGCGAGGGATCGTCGCGAACGAGGACGTGATAGCCGAACTGCGTCTCGATGGCCTTCTCGGTCATCTCACCCGCTTTGAGCACGTCGCCCGCGACCTTGAACGGCGTGACGAAGCCGTCCGTCTTGTCGCCGACATCGCCGCCTTGCGGCTTGCTGCCGTCGTCCATCGAGACTTGCTTTGCGACCTCGCTGAACGTCTCACCGTGCTTTACCCGCGCGACCGCTCGCGTGATCTTCTCGAGCGCCGCGATCTTCTCCCCCGGGGTGGCCTTCGGCGACACCTTGATCAAGATGTGCTTGATGTGTCCCGCGACCGGAGCGCCAGGGTCCGTCTTACGCGCCGTGATCGCCGCCTGCACGTCCTTGTCGTGCTCTTTGGCCCATGCGTCGACGTCCGCTTCCTTGGGAGCGTCGCCGAACACGAGCGCGAACTCGGGGTTGAGTTCGACGCTCGACACCTGCGCGCTGCTCTTCTCCGCGAGGTAGCTCTCGAGCGCCTCCGCGTCCGACACGCGCACGGGAGCCTTCACGAGGTCTCGCATTTTTTGGGCTAAAATCTCTCGCCCCTGCCACTCGCGGTATTCGATCTCCGAGCAGTCCACCATCATCTTGAGGTTGCGCTTGTAAACGGCCTCGTCGAAATCGTGGGTCTTCGGGTCGTGCCAGAACTGGAGCGGCTTGCCTTCGTAGGGGTTGAAGATGAAGCCGTCTTTGACGCCCATCGAGTACGAGAGGCTCGGGTCGTCGCTGGGGATGCTGACGCGCATCCACCCATTGAGGATCGAGTCGGTGACCTCGTCGTCGCTGACCGTGAGGCCAAGTCGCGACGCTTCGTCGATGAGGAGCTGCCGCTCGACGAGCCCATCCAAAATCGTGTCCGCGAGGTGCATCGATCGCGCGCGAGCGACCATACGCTCGTGCGTGTGCGGGTCGACCGGGATGAGGATCGAGTACGTCGCCCGGTGATCCTTCGGCTCGATGCACGTACCGCGCACGGTAGCGGCGCACGTCTTCGTGAGCTTGGCGGAGGTCTTGCCAGCGCTCGGGTTGAATTGGATGACGAACACGAGAACCGTAGCCACGATCATCGCGCCCGTGACAACCGAACCGAGGCCTTTATTGCGGAAGATGTCGAGCATTGAGGGAGCGAGGACCTAACACGCATCCACCGGTATGGCGAGCACCGACGGTTTCGTTCGGAGAGCCTGGGCACGAATCAGGCAAAGCGAGTTCTCATGCACTCTACAGACAGCAAATCAGTGGGCGGAACGAATCGGACCCGGGTGTCCAGGACAGATCGACGGGTGTCCCGCGGACACCTCTCCACGCAGCCTCGACCTTCGGGGTCCCGACGTCGGGACTCCGGGGTCCCGACGTCGGGACTTTTAGCGAACAGGCAAAATCATGGGCTAGCGTCGATGCCGGAGGGCGCAATGAATAAAGCTCGGACTGCAAAGGTCGAGGAGCTAAACGCACTCGCGAAGGCCGGCGCGAAGTTGACCAGCGCCGCAGCGGGTCGCGCCGAGGAGCTCGTCGCGCTGATCGCACGTCGCAAGGAGAACATCGTCGACGCCTTCTACGACATTGGCCTGGCGCTCATGGAGATCCTAGATCGGAAGCTCTACCTGGCGCTGGGTCATGAGAGCTTCGACTCCCTGCTCGCCAAACGAAACCTCATCAGCCGCACCAAGGCGTTCAAGCTCATCGCAGTCGTCAAGGAGCTGCCTCGCAGTGCAGCGCTGGGCATGGGCCAAGAACGAGCATACGCCCTCGCCGCGTTAGCCGCAGCGACGCCGCACGCAGACACCGCGGCGTCCATCGTGACCAAAGGCATCAGGGTGCGCGGCGTTACTCGAGATGTCTTACAGCTGTCGGTGCGCGCGATCGAGCATCTAGCCAAGAACGTTCGTCCGCGGAGAAGGAAGCGTGGCGAGGCGCTCGTTGCGGAGCAAGAGGCCGCGCGCATTGCCAAGCTCTTCAAAAAGCGCGACCGCGCCGCAACAATCCTCGTCACCCACCGGAAGAAACACTTCGTCGCGACGGTTCACGTGCGCCTCGACGTCTTGGGCTCGCTGCTCCGCAAGTGATGGCGCTCGAGCTATTGTGTTCGGGGGCTTAGTTGCTCGCGTGCGCTTTGAACGTCAGCGCATCTCCGCCCTTGTCAACCGCGATGCGCGTGCCGGGTGGGTACTCCCCTGCGATGACTCGCTTGGCGAGCGGGTCTTCTAGGTACTTCTGAATCGCGCGCTTCAGCGGGCGCGCTCCGTACTGCGGGTCCCAGCCCATCTCACCGAGGAAATCCTTCGCGGCGGTGCTCAGCTCGACCCTCAGGTCACGCTTGGCCAAGCGCTCGCCGAAGCGAGCGAGCTGAATGTCGACGATGCTCCGCAACTGCTCGCGCTCCAGTCGGTGGAACACCACCACCTCGTCGAGGCGATTGATGAACTCTGGCCGAAAGCTCTTCTTCACCTCTTCCATCACGGCGCGGCGGACGAGCTCGGTCTTGTCCGCGCGCTCGAGGCCCGTGCGCTCTTCGATGGCTGAAATCTGGGCCGATCCGATGTTGCTCGTGAGGATGAGCACGGTGTTCTTGAAGTTTACCGTGCGGCCTTGCCCGTCCGTGAGACGACCGTCGTCGAGCACTTGCAGCAGCACGTTCCACACGTCGGGATGGGCCTTCTCGACCTCGTCGAACAAGACGACCGAGTACGGACGGCGTCGCACGGGCTCGGTGAGTTGGCCCCCCTCGTCGTAGCCGACGTATCCAGGCGGCGCTCCGATGAGGCGCGAGACCGAGTGCTTCTCCATGTATTCGCTCATGTCCAGTCGGAGCATGGCGCGCTCGTCGTCGAACAAGAACTCCGCGAGAGCGCGTGCGAGCTCGGTCTTGCCCACGCCCGTGGGACCGAGGAACAAGAAGCTGCCGATGGGACGCTTGTCGTCGCCGAGCCCCGCACGAGATCTGCGGACCGCGTTCGAGATGGCGACCATCGCCTCCTCTTGCCCGACGACGCGCAGCTTGAGGTTGTCCTCCATCGCGAGCAGCTTCGCCATCTCGCCTTGGAGCATCTTGTTTGTGGGGATGCCGGTCCACTTGCCAACGATCGCGGCGATGTCTTGATCGGTGACCTCTTCACGTAAGTAGCTCTGCTTCTCTTGCACCTTGGCGAGCTGCTTGCGGAGCTCCTCGGCCTTCTTCTCGAGCGCGGGGATCTTACCGTACGTGATCTCGGCGACTGCGTTGAAGTCGCCCTTTCGTTGCAGCGACTCGCCCTGTGCGCGGAGCTGCTCGATCTCGGGCTGTACGGCGCGGATCTGATCGATCACTTCCTTCTCGCGCTGCCACTGCAAGCGCATCGAGTCGCTCTTGCCGCGCAGCTCGCCTATCTCGACTCGAGCAACCTCCAGGCGCGCTTTGCTCGCGGGGTCTCGCTCTTTCTTGAGCGCTTGCTCTTCGATCTGGAGCTGCGTCAGTCGGCGCATGACCTGGTCGATGTCGGCCGGCATGCTGTCTGACTCCATCTTGATCTTCGCGGCGGCCTCGTCGATGAGGTCGATCGCCTTGTCCGGCAGGAAGCGCTCGGTCACGTAGCGATCGCTCAGCGTAGCGGCGGCGACGAGCGCCGCGTCTTGGATGCGGATGCCATGGTGAACCTCGTATCGCTCCTTGAGGCCGCGCAAGATCGCGATGGTGTCCTCCACGCTCGGCTGCGCCACGAAGACCGGTTGGAAGCGACGCTCAAGCGCCGCATCCTTCTCGATCCGCTTCCGGTACTCGTCCAGTGTCGTCGCGCCGATGCAGCGAAGCTCTCCGCGCGCGAGCGCAGGCTTGAGGAGGTTCGCGGCATCCATCGAGCCTTCGGCAGCGCCCGCGCCGACGATCGTGTGGATCTCGTCGATGAACAGGATGATTCGACCCTCGGCCGCCTCGACCTCTTTGAGTACCGCCTTCAAGCGATCCTCGAACTCGCCGCGATACTTGGCGCCGGCGACGAGCGCGCCCATGTCCAGCGAGACGAGGCGCTTGTTCTTGAGCGACTCCGGCACGTCACCGTTGACGATGCGCGCCGCGATACCTTCGACGATCGCCGTCTTGCCAACGCCAGGCTCGCCGATGAGTACCGGGTTGTTCTTCGTGCGGCGCGAGAGCACCTGCATCACCCGGCGGATTTCCTCGTCGCGACCCACGACGGGATCCGTCTTGCCGCGGCGGGCGGCCTCCGTCAGGTCGCGGCAGTACTTCTCCAACGCCTGGAACTTGCCCTCGGGATCCTTGTCGGTGACGCGCTGGCTCCCGCGAACGGTCGCGAGTGCGGCCATGAGCTTGCTCGCGGTCACGCCGCCGCAGAGCTCGAACATGGCCTGCAGCTCACGGTCGTGATGCGCGAGGGCCAGGAGAAAGTGTTCTACCGATACGAAGTCGTCCTTGAGCGCCTTGGCTTGCTCTTCGGCCTTGCGGAGCATTTCGTTCGCGCGACGCGACAGTCCGGGCTCGTCTCCGCCGGTCACTCGCGGGAGCGACTCCACGCGCTTCTCGAGCTGGGCCACGAGCGCTGCGACGTCTCCTCCCGCCTTCTGGAAGAGCGGCCGCGCGACACCGTCTTCTTGTTCCAACATCGCGAGCACGACGTGCTCTGGCAAGACTTCAGGATTTCCGCGCTTGCTCGCGGAGTCAACGCCTGTACGGAGCGCATCTTGGCTCTTGGTCGTCATTCGATCGGCACGCATGGAAACACTCCCTCGCCGCTGGTCTCAGCGCAGCTGCAACGTAAGTCGCGAGCCGTGAGCCGCAACTGCAAAGGTCAGCCCGTGGCCGCGCGCTTGATATAATCGTCGATCGCGTCTTTGAAGATCGGCGAGAGTCCGTCGAACTCGAGCCCGAGCGCCGTCCGCGCGGCGTCGTCCGTCGCCTTGGCCCAGCGGACGAGCGCAGCGCTCCGCACGATCTCGCCCGTTGGCAGCGCGAAGCGCAAGAGCAGCGAAGTGTTCTCCGCAACGTGCGCGTGCGTGGTGACGTAGATACCGCCGTTCGAGACATCCTGGATGCGGCCCTCTACGACCTGCCCGCTCGCGAGCTGCATCTCGATCGGCGCCGGATAGGGGACGCGCACGTGTCCGCGACGCGAGGGGGAGACCTCGCTCGTCTCCGCTCGGATGTCACGCTCGATTCCCCGCAGAGCCTCCCACAATGCCGCGCCGTCAGCGAAGCGCGCGGTCGGCGTCGAGTCGATGGCCCTATCGACCAGTTCGGCGAACGACTGCGGGACGTCTGGACGGAGCTTGCGCAAGTCTGGCCGGGTGCCCGTCATCGCTTGCGAGTAAATCTGCTCGAGGCCGCCGGTGAAGGGGACACGCCCCGCGAGGCACTCGTAGAGCGTCACTCCGAACGAGTACACGTCCGCCGTCGGCTGCACGCGCGCGCCTCCGAGCTGTTCGGGCGCCATGTACTCGGGAGTCCCGAGGATGCCGCTAGCGGGCTCATCGCTGACCTCGTCTTGCACGAACGTCGCCGCGCCAAAGTCGATCAGCTTGAGCGTGCGCCCACCCGATGACGTGCGAACGACCAGCAAATTGCCTGGTTTGACGTCGCGATGAACTACGCGCGAAGCGTGCACTGCGGCGAGAGCCTCGGCCGCGAGCAACGCGATGGTGTACGTGTCGTGCACCGTGAGCTTGGAGCGCGCGGTGAGCAGCGCCTCGACGCTCTTGGCGCGCAGGCGCTCCATCGCCACGTACGGAG
>JAYVYD010000216.1:0-10919 GCA_043784605.1 Myxococcales bacterium
CTGCTGCGACGCGAGGGCATCTACAGCTCGCTCCTGGCCAACTGGCGCACGCAGCTCGCGATCGGCGGCAGCCGCGCGCTCGTGTCGCGCAAGCCCGGCTGCAAACCGAAGCACGACGCGAAGGACAAGCGCATTCTCGAGCTCGTAAAGCGCACCGGCCGCCTCGAAGCCAAGCTGTTGCTCGCAGAAAAGCTGCTCGCGCTCCAAAAAAAGCGTCCGAGATTCTGGGCATCTCTCTCGACAGCGACGAGGAGAGTTGATGGAGCTCATCGAGGACATCGACGACCCGTATCTCCCGATCGCGCAGGCGTGCTCCGCTCTCACCGTGAGTCGCGCAACGCTGTACCGACAAACGTCGCCGCCCGTCGCGCCGTCCGGTATGCGCCGTGCGGCCAATCCTCGACGACCTTCCGAGCACGAGTGATTGGCAATCATCGACGCGCTTCACTCAACGCGTTTTGCCGACCAACCGCCGCCCGAAGTGTATGCCACGTTGCTCTCTGAAGGCGTCTATCTGGCGTCGATTCGTACGATGTAGCGGTCTGCGCAAGTTCACCACAAGCCGTCTCTCTCCGCCACCGCGCCAAACCAAGTATGGACCTGGGACATAACCAAGTTGCGCCGTCCCTTGCCAGGAGTCTTCTATTGCTCATATGTCATTATCGATCTATTCAATCGTTACCGCTTCGGCGCTTGATGACGCGACGCTCCGCCAACTTCGGCACGTCCTGGCAGACGGTGACGTATGTCGACACCGCTACACCTACCGGCTCACCCTCGGCGGTCGAACTCGACGGGCGGTTGATGCGAGTTTAGGTTCGCCAGTGGGACACTATCGTCCCGTGGATTTTGGGTCAGGTATCACGCTCGGCTAGCTGGACTCGGTCGATGACCTGAAGAAAGCTGATTCCACGATCACGGACGCAAGCATCGAGAGCGACTACGCAATGGAGACGATCGGAAAGACGGTCTGCCTGCTCGGAAAGAAGCGCGACATGGACGAGATAATGGCGTTTCGCGGTAGTGGTGAGAGCGTAAGTAAATCAAATCTGTTTCTCATGATCTGCGGTTGAACGGGAGACGACTCCGTGACGCCGTTGGCGATGGAGGTCGCCAGGGGTCGGGGAGTGGGCTTGGGACCACCGTGCGAGCGTCACCGCGGCGTCGGGGAGCAAGTGCTCCACGTCGTCGATGATCACGAGCGCACCAGCTCGCGCGGCGATCGCACGTTCGACCGCGATCGGATCAGACGGGCTGTCGATGCGATCGGAGGCCGCGAGCGTGTGTCTTACGATCGCGATCATCTCGGTCACGCTCGCGGCGTCGCTCGCGTCGCAGAACCAGACGCTGGCGAAACGCGCGCCGCGTGTGATGCCAAAACGAAGCGCGAGACGAGTCTTGCCGATCCCCGCGGGACCCACGATCGCGGTGATGCCACCGATGGCGTCGTGGTCGATCCGACGAAGCTCATCGACTCGGCCGAAGAACCGAGAGGGCTCCGGACGCAAGAACCCGCTCGGGGCTTGCGCGCGCACCAGCCCGCTTTGGGTAGAACTCGCTCAACTTTGATAGCGCACTTTGCGCTCGCTGACTTAGCGATCGACATGCTGCAGCGGGACCAGCACGAGGACCACGAAGCAGACGATGACGATGAGGAAGTTCAGCCCAAAGCCGAACCATGCGCCCCGCTTGGTGGTCTGGTGTGTGCCCAAGATCTGCGTGATCAACGCGCCGATCCAACTGGTGGAGAGCCCGATCGCGAAGCCGACCCAGAAGTTGCCATTGTCTTCGGCCACCGGCGCCGCGTCGCCCATTCTCCACTCGGTCTCGACCTCGCTCAGGGGGCGCCACTCCGAGTGACCCTGCGCCTGGACGAGCACGGTGGGGCGGAGATCGCCGCTCCGGAGGGAGAGCGTGAGCGCGGCGCGGTCGAATGGGCCGCTGACTTCATCGCCGTTCTTCATCATGTACGAGTGGGCCGCGTGCGCGGACGGCGAGTGCTTGCTCATTCGATGACCCTACCCGAAGACGGCTCGAAGATGGCACCTGCGAGAGTGGTTTGGACCTCCCCGCACGGACCGTGCGGGTCGCAGGTCGGCTATCACGCGTCGAAGAAATTTCGCAGCGCGGCGTTGAAGGCAGGGCTGGCCTCGAGGCTCGCCATGTGTCCCGCGCCCGAGAGTTCGACCTTTCTCGCTCGAGGCACGGTCGTCGCGTATTCGTCCGCCATCGCGCGGAACGTTGGAAGGTCTTCGGTGCCCACCACCACGAGCGTGGGCGCGGTGATCGATGCCAGCCGCTCGCCCGGCGGATCGGCGCTCTCGAATGTGGTCGTGATCTCGTCGCGCCAGTGCGCGCCGCCATAGTCGCTTGCGAACTCACGGAGCTGTGGAGCCAGATCCGGATTCGCCATCGCGCTCGCGAAGAGAGGATCGGCGAGCCACGTCTTCGCGGCCGCTGTCATGTTGCCTTCGCGCGCGAGAGTCGCCGCCGGCGTCCACGATGCGATGCCCGAATTGCGACCTCGGAGGAGCGCGGCCACCAGGACGAGCGTGCGAACGCGATGAGGAAACGCGAGCGCGAAGTCCGCCGCGACCGCGCCACCCAACGCGTGACCGACCACGTGCGCGCGCTCCACGTTCAGCGAGTCGAGCACCTCGAGGATCGCTCGCGCAGCGCTCACCCCAT
The DNA here is from genome assembly GCA_043784605.1 of Myxococcales bacterium. GTDB lineage: Bacteria > Myxococcota_A > Polyangia > Polyangiales > Polyangiaceae > JANYHY01. Next base: position 2,689 of record JAYVYD010000216.1, read on the forward strand.
CAGAGCTCGTCGTCGGATTCGGGCCAAAACCAGGCAGAGTGACCGCGATCGTCCGATGCTTGTCCGCCAGCGCCTCGATCTGCGGCTGCCACATTCGAGCATCGAGCCCGAAGCCGTGTACAAACAACACCGCAGAGCCCCGCCCTTGTTCGACGAAAGTGAGCACGCGCCAACACTATCACCGTGAGCCTCGTGGCCGCTCGACGTTGTCGGGCGCGTGCAGCACCGATTGTTCGATGATCATCGAATCGCTCTCTCCTCCGCAAGGCCCGATGTCCGGAGGCACTTGGGTCACCGTCAAGGGTAAGGGTTTCGCGACGGGAGCGAAGGGGCTCCTTGGGAAGTCTCGAGCCCCCACGCGAGTCAAGGACGCTCAGACGCTCCTCGTGCTCACTCCTGTCGGACTCGCTGGAGACGTCGACCTCCAGGTTCAACAATCGAGCTTGGTCAGCATCAAGGGAAGGGCCTTCCCGAATCACCTCGCGCAGGCGCGCAACTGGCAAACGACCGCGATGCTCGAAGACGGAGCGCTCCTCGTCATCGGCGGAAATCTCTCGGTCGCGCCGAACGATTGCGCGCTGCCGGGGTGGCAGCCGACGAGCGCGGTGGAGCGAATCGATCCGGTCGCCGGCACGGTGGTGGCGTTCGACAGTCTTCCCGACAACAACTTCGTCATGACGGCCGCGACGATGCAGGACGGCTCTGTCGTGTCGGCGGGTGGTGCGTCTTGCGGCGGAGGCAATGCCTCCCCGTACTTTTACTTCCTTCAGGGGGAGCCGCCCCCGCAGTGACGATGGGTAGGGTGGAACTGCGGCGGGGGTGGGAAGGTAGCGGCTCGCGCAGGCGTGCGGTGCATGCTCGGAACGCCGAGAGGCTCCTCATGGGTGGTGGGGGACTTGGTTGCGTTGGGGCGATGCTCCTACATGAGTGGGAAGGTTAATGAGACAGCGACCGATGCGAAGAGGTGTGAGTTTCGCGGTGTATCGCATCGCGGGTCTGCCCTGGATCGTGCTCCTGGCTTGCACTCTGTTGAGTACGACCGCGGGCTCTACGGTCTGGCCACCTTCTTCACGCCAGTGAACGCGCTCGCTCTGCCTTGAGGCACTTTGAAAACCGTAGCGCGGGCAATGGCTCGCGCGGCTCGCTGATGTGACGGAGGAACAGCGACGTTCTTGGGGTCCTGCACGAGCGCGTCCATGCGACTCAGAAGTACGCGACCTTGTACCGCACCGCGGGGCGCTCCTCGAGCGGTGTCGTCACGCCGCCCTTCTCGTAGGGGACGATGTGCTCCTCGACGATGCCGCGGCTCATCACCGTGATGGTCTGCGTGCTCTTCACGTCGAACTTGTACGCGCGCTGCACCCACGGACCCGGCGGAGCAAGCCCCATCACGATGTGCGTGCGCAGCACGTGAGGTCCTGCAGGCAGCGAGGCAGACCGAGCCACGTCGACGCTTTGCAGGTTCGTGAGCGAAGCGGGATCGATTCGTTCGTACACGAGCACACCATCAAGCTCCACCCGCACGGATTTCGGCACGAACGTCGACGACATCTGCCAATCGAGCACGATTGTCGCGCAGCCGTCGTTCATGGGCGAGCCCGCGAGGCACGCGATCTCGCTCGCGTCACGTGAGCGCGGCGGCGCGGCGCTCGCGAGGTTCTTCGGAGCTGGTGCGATCGAGATTTCCGCGGACTTGGTCCGAGCCGCGGGCGACGGCCCGCAAGCGACGATGGCGATCGCGATCCAAATGTGCACTCTCACCCAACCCAGTACGCGTCGAGCGTCAGAATCTCCGCTACTGATCAGCGAATTGAACGCAGCTTGTCGAGGCACGGGTGGGAACCGCTTCGCGGGCCTCCTGACGCAATCGAGGTTCTCGTGCGAGAAATGAGATCATCAAGGGCCAGGTGGAGTCGGCGCCTTCGGCTTCTGGCGTTTGCCGATGCCAAGGCGCAGGAGTTGATCGCGGCGCTGAATGACCGCGCGCGCACACTCTGACCAATCTGCCAGCCAAGCATGGAGCTGCAACAGCGAAGCGCGAGCCTCGTTCTTTGCGTTCTCGTCGGGCTTGTCCGTCACGACGTCGACGTTCGAGAACGCAGAGCGTTGCGCGAGGAGCGGCGCGACGACGAGTGTGGTCGCGTTGTTGGAGAACTCGCCCGCAGTAGCGTCGTTCGGAAAGCCGCGCGCGGGATGCGTCGTGTCGCCGAGAAGATCGCGCACGACATTGTCGTATTGCGTTTGCGTGAGCCGCCGCAGCGGCGCAGGTCCTGGTGTTGGCTTTGCGCAGAGCGCCGAGTTCGTGGAGTCGGTCGGCGGATCGTGTCCACCAATTGCGCCGGTGCACGCGGCGGCCAAACCAACGACAGAGAGGAGGAGTGCCGCTCGCAGGTTCATGAGAGGAACACCTCGAAGAGCGGCTGGCAAGGTGGGGAAGCCGACCACCACCGGAGAAGCATTGCTAGCTGGAATTTTTTGAGTTCCTGTGGGAGCCCTTCGATCGAGCAAACCGCGTGTTCTTGCGGGGCGCACGATCGCGATCGTCGGTGCGCTCACGCAAATGCTATTTCTTTTTTATGGCCCATTGCTCCAACTGCGGCGGTCCCGTCGAGCTTGGCGAGACGCCGAGCAAGTGCACCTTCTGTCACGAGTTCAATGTGCCCGCGCCCAAAGAGGTGATGGTCGCCGTGCCGGTGCAGGTCGTTCACAACAATGTCGTGCAGGCGGTTGGCAGTGCGCCGATGGAGCGGCGATGCCCGCACTGCAAGAAGCGACTCGTCACGGTGGTCGCAGAGGGAGTGTCACTCTCTGGATGCGGCGCATGCGGAGGAATTTGGGTCGACAACGCGAGCGCTCGTAGCGTGCTCTCGAATCCACTGAGCGTCTTCGCGGATCTTGCGCATCGTGCGGCGGCAGGCGCGTCAGGGTCGCGCGGCAAAATCGACAAGCCGACATGCGCAGAGTGTCCAGCCGTGCTCGACCGATCGCGTATCCACGGGATCGATCTCGACGTGTGCACGGATCACGGAACGTGGTTCGACGCGCGCGAACTCGAGACTCTCGTGAAGCTGCTACGACACGAGACCACTCCGGCAGAAGACAAAAGCTCGGCTAAAAACCCTACCATTCCTTGCCAAGGATGCGGCGCGGCGCTCGCGCCTCAGCGCGCCAACATCACCGACCGCGGCCTGTGCTGCGACAGCTGCTGGCGCACCGAGCAACGCGAACTCATCGCTGCGTCCGACACGCAGATCAACGCCACCGGCAGTGGCGCCGTGGTCGGAGGCGTCCTGTTCGCCGTGGCTGCGGTGATGTTGGGCGCCAGCACCTCGAGGAGCTGACACCAAGACTTGGTCACTTGACGCAGCCGCCCTCGCCCGGGATGTACACCTGCGATTGTGGGCAGGCGCAATAAAGTCCAGTCACCGGATCGGCGTCGTCATCTGCCCATGTGCCGCCGCTGCTGTCACAGATGCCTTCGCCGGGAGCGGGAGAGCGTAAGTAAATCAAGTCGGTTTCTCATGATCTGCGGTTGAACGGGAGACGCGCTCCGTGACGCCGTTGGCGATGGATGTCGCCAGGGGTCGGGGAGTGGGCGACGACATTTCGAGTTGATTTTGGGCCGATTGGCGGTCGAGGGCAAGACGCGGTTCGCACGCGAGGTGTCGCGCTTCTAAGCCGCCTGGTCGCCAAGCGTGGCTCGTCGCAGGACTCGACTGCGCCAATAAGGAGGAGCTCTGGCGGGCGCGGGCTGGGGAGCGCTGGTGGGCTCTGCGAGCGAACGGAGGTAGCGCGCGAGGCTCTTGGGATCGGTGACGATGGCGAGCAGGCGCATGCGACCTTTGCATTTGGGACCTAGCAACACGTCCAAGCCGAAGGTCCTGCGCAACAGGTCCGCCCAGGGAGCCTCTCGCCAGCCGTCGATCTTCGTCCCCTCGTGGAGCGCTTCTGTCTCCGTTGTTGCTCGAGCAGCGTCCCTTCGCGTCGCTGGCGAGGTTAGGATGCCGTCCGTGGCGTCGGTGGGGGGTTACCCGCCAACCACCGCGTGTGTCACCCCGCGCGACGAAACACTCGCTCCGCATGCCACTCGAGGGCACCGCGGCTCGGCCGGTCGCCCTCGCGCTCCGGCACCACCGCGAGCCGCTTCCCATCGTAAGGGTAGTACCGTCGCCCGTTCTTGAACTCGTCCTGGAGGGCCGGTGAAACGCGGATCTCGTAGTCCGGCGTTACCGTCACGTACCCAAGATCGAAGAGCGCGTGGAACTCCTTGGTGAGCACCAGCCCGTTCTGCAGATGGTTACTGCGAGGGCCGAGGTACGGCTGGATGTGGGCCGCGTCTAGGACCGGCCTGGTGTGTTCCCCGGTGATCGCGCATCGGCCGTCGTAGGCATCGAGGAGGCGCGCACGAAACGCGCCTTGTCCCTCACGCTTCGCCTGGCTCGCGAGCTCGACCTGGCGCGTGTCCGCGTCGACGAGCACGAACGGCGCATCGGTCAGCTCATCGGGGATGGGAGATTGATCGGCCGCGATGTCCGCAAAGAGGAGACGCGTCCGGGATGCGTCCGTTTCCGTCTTGCCGCGCACGATGTTTCGGGCCCATCCCTGCTTCTCGTCCCACGGGATCCAGCGCTCCTCCGGCCAGAAGTCGACGCTGCGCAGGACCGTGCATCCAATGGGCTCCCGTCGGTTCCGCGGATCGAGAAGATCAACGCCTCGGTATCCGCCGATCCGTGTCAGAAAGCGGAGCCGATCCGGATCGCCGTTCTTCCACCCGAAGAGGTCCCATGCCGAATCGAGATCGAGCACGCAGAAGTGCGCGAAGAAGCCGTACCCTGCGATCGCATTCCACGGGTGCTTCAGTCGGAAGAAGAAGGGAGTGCCCGGCGGCATTGCCTTGATGGGCTTCACGCTCGTCGGCGACCAGAAGTTCACCTCGTCGACGCGGCCCGCCTGGGACGCAAGGAAGTCGAACCATGCTTTGTCGGTGACCCCGATGAACGGCTGGGGCTCCATGACTTCCGCACCATACTTCCGCACCAAGTCCGCGGCTATCAAGACCGCCCAGCCGGTGACACGTCAACGCAGTCGGCGTGGGGATTGACGGTCGGTCTGCGCCGTCCATACGCTGCGTGGCTTCTTACATGACGCTACGAGTGCCCTTTCTGACCGATCTGGACTCGCGCGGGGACGTGAAGGGTTCCCGCGATCCGTTGGGCCTCCAGGCCATTTGGACCCACTTCGGACGCAAGGTCGTTGGCAACCTGACGACGGTGAGCAGCTCGTTGCGCGGCTTCACGACCACCCTCCTCGGCTATTAGCTAGCCGAGCTCGCCAAGGAGCACCGGAGCTCGTCCGAGTCCACTCTGTCCGTCTTTCTCAAAGTGGAGCAACTCGCGGCCTACAGCCGCCTTCATGTGAAGAAGGACGGCGATTTCCGCGGGATTGACCGGGTGAAGGCAACGTTGGCAGACGGCCCGGAGATCGTGATCTCGTCGAGCCCGTCGCACCAGATCCTCACCGACCAGAAGACGTACGGACTCTGGGGCCTGTACTCCGTGCCCGCGCGCCGCAGCGGTCTTGTCATGTCGGACGAGCCGCCCTCGTTGATACGGCGAAGGCGTTCGTCGCCAGCAGCCACATGCACCGTCTTGAAAGGCTCAGAGAGCGCAAGTACGACGCGCTCCTCGACGCATTGGCGTCGCCGAAGCCGAAACACCTCGACCTCGACGGAGACGACGCCGAGCTCGCGAAACTATTCGCTACCCTCCAGCGACCCCCGCCGCCGCGTGATCGCAGTCACAACCACTGCGCCGAGGTACTAGGTGTGTTGGGCTGTGGAGCGTCACCACCGTTGACGCCGCTGAAGCTCGAAGGTCGACCGCTCGCCACACCACCCGTCATTGACGACCGCGGTCCAGACGACGCTGAGCCGCTTATCCGAGTACCCGTGAGCCCCTCTCTGCGGAGCATCGCGACCGGCTCGAGCCACTCGTGCGCCGTCGAACCTACAGGCCGCGTTCGTTGCTGGGGAGCGAACGACCAAGGGCAACTCGGCGATGGGACCACAAAGGAGCACGGTGGGACTTCAGAGGTGGCTCGCTTGACCGATATTGTTTCGGTTGTCGCGGGCGGCGATCATACATGCGCGCTTCGTCGAGATGGACGCGTGATGTGCTGGGGTGGAGACAAGTCGGGGGAGATCGGCGACGGAATTGCGGGTACAGCACTCACGAAATGGGACCCGAACCCCCATCCGGTTCCCGTACCCGTTCGACATCTGCGTGCCGTCGCGATCGCCGCGGGCACTAGCCACACCTGCGCGCTGACCATCCGCGGAGACGTGTATTGTTGGGGGGGGAACCAACACGGCCAACTTGGCGATGGGACGCGGCTCGCTAGCTCCGGTCCCATCAACGTTACGACCCTGCGCAACGAGCCACTCACGGCGATGAAGGCGCTCGGAACTGGCACACGGCACACTTGTGCGGCAGACGATACAGGGCTCTTCTGTTGGGGCGACGGTCGAATGGATGACCTCGAGAAGTCCAGCCCTTCATGGCCCGCAAGAGTCCTCGAGATCGTTGGGGTGCATCAGATCGCGATTGGCGATCAATACACGTGCGTGGCGCGCACAGGAGATCCTCTCTTTTGTTGGGGGATAATACCCCTCGACCCAAGGATACCTCGCTCCTACCCGCAAGTGATCAGAGTATCCTCTACCCCTCCGAGCAGCAGCTTTGGGGATCCGCCCGTGAGTGAAGTCTCATTGTCGGAACACAATAGTGTTTGCGTCATACAACACGCTGAAGTCGATTGTTGGGGGCCCAAAGGCGAAACGCTCGGACGTGCCGCATCCTTGTGATCTCTGAGCATGAAAACGATCACACCGACCGACGTGAGCAGCGAGAGCATCGCCAAACCCGCCAACGCCCCTCGGCTTGACTGGGAGGGCGCCACTGGCATTGAATGTCGTCGCACTTCGCTGGGCTCGAACGAACGTCGGGGTGGGCGGAACGAGTGGAATCGGCAGCGCGTCGGCGGACGGTCGTAGGGGTGGCGCCACGAGTGGGACGGACTGAGCCGACTGAACACTCGCGTGCGACAGACGATCGTCTGGCTGTCGGGCATTGAGAGGGAGCGTCGAGGCGAAAGCCGGTGCGGGCATCAACTGCGTCGCTCCGATAGGCGCTTGTTGGGGAGAAAGCAGCGTACCGTTGTACGGCGCACCCGCCATCAACGGTGTGGTGGGAGCGTTCGTAGCTCCCGGAGTCATCACGGTCGGAGTCTGTAAAACGGGTCGGGGAAAGTCCGAGACTTGGTCGTCGCTGAGAACCGAGTTCGGCTGATTCTCTGGAATGCCGGTCAACGAGGTCACCACGGCCGCAACCGTCGCCTTGTCGTGCACGTCGCTCGCGGCGCCCTTCAGCTCCTGTCTCAATTGCAGGAGCACCTGCCCGAAGGTGTATGCGTCGGCGGGTCGCGCTTGCGGATCCTTTGCGAGCGCGGATTGAACGAGTCGGTCGAGCGCCGGCGGAACGCTGACGAAGGTCGACAACGGCGGCGGTTGACGATCGACTTGTGCCTTACCGATGTCGATGTCGTTTCGGAACTCTTCGAACGGGCTGCGACCGGCGAGCATCTCGTACAGAACGAGCGCCGCGGCATAGAGGTCAGCTCTCGGTGTGATCTCTCGGCCCAAAATCTGTTCTGGCGGCGCGTAACGAAACGTCCCGATGAAATGCGTTCCGGTTTGGTTCGTGCTGTTCGCCTGCGCCAGCTTGATGATTCCGAAGTCGAGCAGCTTGGCGAGCGAACGACCGTCGCGTCCTCGGGTGATGAAGATGTTGTCGGGCTTCACATCGCGATGAATGATCCCTGACTCGTGCGCATGATCGAGCGCGTCGAGCAGATCGATCTCGATGTCGTACGCCTGCTCGAGAGTGAGCTGCGCCTTGCGCTCGAGCACGGTTCGGAGCGACTGCCCTTGCAAACGCTCCATCACGTAGAACGGCAAGTGAAGGTGATCCGCCGTCGTGCCCGAGGTGTAGACCTCTACGATGTTGGGGTGTTGGAGCTTGGCCAGCGCGCGAGCCTCGCGGGTCAGGCGCGCTGCGAGATCGGCGCGCTCGGAGAGGCTGCCGTGGAGCGTCTTGAGCACGTACCTCCGGCCGACGCTCGTGTCTTCGACGTCGTAGACGGTCCCCATCCCTCCCGCACCAAGTAGGCGATGC
>JAYVYD010000217.1:0-20339 GCA_043784605.1 Myxococcales bacterium
GACCCTCGATAACCTCCGCCGAACGCTCGGCGGACCCCAAAGATCATGCCGCCGTACCGATGTCGATCTTCTCGTGTAAGTGATCGGAATGATCGGGAAGGTGAACTGATCGATGCTCTAGGTCTGGATTGTTGGGGCGTGTTTTGTGAAGATGCGGCACATGAAGTTTACGAAGCTCGACGTGACCACTGCGGACGGAACTATGGATGTTTACGTTCATGCGCCCGCGGGTGCTGGGCCGTTTCCTACCGTCATCCTCTATCCGGACGCGTTCGGGGTTCGCGCGGCTATGCACGAGGTTGGGGAGAGGCTTGCGAGGGAGGGGTATCTCACGGTGATCGTGAACACGCTCTATCGCGCGGGGAATTTCGCGCCGTTCGACATCGCTAACACGTTCACCAACCCGCCCGAGCGGGCTCGGATTGGGGCGATGATGCAGAAGGCGAACGGCGAAGCGGTCATGGCCGATACTCGGTCGCTCCTCGATGTGCTCGCGAAGGAGCCGCGCGCCAAGACGGATCGGTTCGCTTGCTGCGGCTATTGCATGGGCGGTCGATTGGCGTTCATCGCGGCGGGTACGTTCGGCGAGCGCGTCGCGGCGGCTGCCTCGTTTCACCCAGGAAACATCGTGACTGACACGCCGGAGAGCCCGCACCTGAACGCGAGCAAGGTGCGCGCGCGCCTCTACTTCGGTATCGCGGACAACGACTCGAGCTGCACGCCCGAGGCCCAAGCCAAGCTGAAGGCGGCGCTCGACGCCGCGAAGGTCCGCTACGAGCTGGAGGTCTATACGGGGAAACTGCACGGATTCGCCGTCACGGACTTCCCGCCCACGATCTACGACGCGGGCGCCAACAAGCAGCACTGGGAGAAGCTGCTGGGGCTGCTCGAAGAAGCGCTCTGATCGCGGCTCGGACTCCGACCCCGACTCACATCAATCGCGGCCCCGCAATCGGTGCTCGCTGGCCCGGGTTTTCCCGCTATCCTGGACGAATCGCCCCATTTGTGACGGACGGACAGGGGTCCGGCCATCTGTTGGGAGGAGACCGCGCGCACCCCTATGGACTTCTCACCCGCCGTCGTGATCGAAGCCGAGGACGCCTGCGCAGGCTCGCCGAAGGCCGAGGGCTGGGTGCGCGAGTCCATGCGCGGAAGCGTGGCGCCTCGCGGTGTTTGGACGGTGCGCGTGTCGAGCCCGTCGCCATCGCACGTGCTCGGTGTCCTCGAGGACGAGCAAGGGCGTCCCGTGGCGCATCGCGATCTCTACTTGAAGAACCCGCACGAGTGCGAGGGCACGATGCATGCGGTGGGCGTGTGGGCGTCGCTCGTGCTCGACACCGAGATCGATCGCGCCAAGCAGCGAGAGCGCGAGCGCGAGGTCGCGGCCAAGGAAGACGCGGACAAACTGGTCGCGCGGCGAGCGGCAGACGCAGACTCGAGCTCCGTGGCTGCCCTCCAGAAGCGTGACGGTTCGTCGGAAGACGCGGACGCCGGCGCGCCGAACAAGAAGCTCCCTTCGCGGATCGAGATCGGCGCCTCCACGGACCTCGTGAGCGGGCTCGGTGGGCCGACGGCGACGTACCTTGGTGTGAGCGCGTACGTGTTCGTCGAGGCGGGATTCGGCCTGTTCTTACGGCCTAGCGCGAGCTACGCGCACTCGCTCGGCGACATGCCGATCAACTGGGGAAGCGGACGCCTCGATTTCTGCGCGCGCGTCCCCGGAAATTACCAAGATCGAAAAGGCCTACAGCTCGACGTGTGCTTCGGCCCCGAGGCAGGGGCGATGAGCCTCAAGGGGAGCACCGGCGACAACCGCGTTCGGCCGCTCTTCGGGTTTGGCCCGACGATGAGCCTACGGGGCGATCTCGTGAGCGCGTTCGGCGTAGTGGTGCGCGTCGCCACCGCCTACAACATCGTTCATGGCGAGGAGCTCGATCCCATTGCGCCCGTCTCCGTGCGTGGAGAAGTCGGCGTTTCTTGGGGAGTCCGATGAGCAACCACAACACCGTGTTTCGAGCGCTCTACGAAGCCCACGTGGACTTCGTGTGGCGAAACCTCCGGCGCCTCGGCATCCCCGAGAGCGACGCGCCGGACAGGACGCAAGAGGTTTTCGTCGTCGCGCACCGCCACTTGGCGCAATTCGAGGAGCGTGGTCACGGCCCGCGCGCTTGGCTGTTTCAGATCGTGTTGCGCGTCGCGTCCGAGGCGCGCCGCCACAAGCGACGCCACCCGGAGGACGCAGACGGCGGAGTCGCGCAAGATCGCCAGTCGATCGGCCCTGACCAGACCGGCGCGATCGCGAGGCGCGAGGCGATGGAGCAGCTCGACCGCGCGTTGGCGACCATCGACGTCGGACGTCGCGCCGTCTTGGTGCTGCACGAGGTGGAAGAGATGACCGCTCCGGAGATCGCAGAGTCGCTTGGCATCCCCCTCAATACTGTCTATTCACGGCTGCGCGTCGCGAGGCTCGAGCTCGAGCAGGCGCTTCGCAGCAGCGGGGAATTCCCCGCCGTTGAACCCACTTCGATTCGGGTAGGAGGTGCGCGATGAACATCCAACGGTCGAATGCTCGAACGAAGTGGAGCATGAGAGCTGATGACATGAGCGCAACGACCGAAGGGAGAGCGTCATGAACGGCGAGGGACTTGGACCGCAGGCAGCTAGCTTGCTTCGCGAGGCGCACCGCGACGTGCCGTCTCACGCTCGCCGCGCGGAGATGTGGCAAGGCATCGAGACTGGCGTAGTCGGGACTGCCGCCGTGGCCGGCACCTTCAAGGCGTTGAGCGGACTCACCAAGGTGCTGGTAGGCGTCATCATCGGAGGAGCGCTCGTCGCAGGGCTCACCGCCTCGCTGCTGCCGCCAAAGCTAAACGATGACATGTCAGCGATCGGCAATCCGTCTCGGCCCGTGATGGTCGAACGAGACGTGCCGCTTGCCCCCGCCGTCGACGTCGGCAGCGGTGAGACGACCGAGGTCGCGGATCTCGAGATCGGCAACGAGGGTAGTGGGGACCCGCTCGTCGTGACGAACCTGTCGAACAACGGAGTCAGCGGCGGTCATCACAACACCGCCCTCAGGAACGGAGCGGGCCGAGGACCGAATCGCTCCGGCAACTCGAATGCAGGCACCAACGCGAACGTCAACGGCGCCCCGACCACCCACGAGGATCCGATGATGCGAGAGTCTCGGCTCGTCGCTGAGGCGCGCGGCGCGCTCTTGCGTGGTGATCCGAACAAAGCGCTCAAGATCGTGAAGCTCGCGCGCTCCACGCCCAACCCGGGCCTCGAGCCCGAAGAACTCGCGTTGCAGGCGCGTGCGCTCCGCGAGCTGGGCGCCAAAGCGGAGGCGGATGCGGTCGAGAAAGAGCTCGCGCGTCGCTTCCCGGAGAACTCCCTCGGCCGCTGATCATTGGAGTCCTGCTCGTCGGCGGCTACCATCGACACCTCGAACCCAAGCTAGAGCTTGTCGTGGCGGTGGTTGGCTCCTACAAGTAGAAAAGGTCAATGAGACTCATTCGAATCGCGACTGCGAACATCGACACTACGGTCGGCGCAACCAGAGACAACGTGGACCGCGCGATTCTCGCATGCGAGCGCGCCGCGAAGGACGATGCCACCGTGATCGTGCTGCCCGAGCAGGCGATCGGCGGATACGCGCCGGAGGATCTAGTGCAGTGGCGCGCGTTCGTGGAGGCCCAGTGGGTCGGCCTCGAGCGCCTCGCCAAGGCCACTGAGTCCTCGCGATGCGTTGTGGCGGTTGGCGTGACCGTCGCGATCGATGCGCGCCTCTACAACGCCGCGGCGCTGTTGTTCGCCGGCAAGATCGTCGGTCTCGTGCCGAAGGAGAAGCTGCCCACGTACAACGTCTTTTATGAGGCGCGCACGTTCGCCCACGGGGCACCGGGCATGCGTGAGCAGGTGCGCGGTGTTCCCTTCGGAGATCTCGTATTCGGCTTCGACTTCGGCATTGTGGCGCTTGAGGTCTGCGAGGACTTCTGGTCGCCCGACGGACCCATGCGAAGGCGCTGTTATGCGGGCGCGGAGCTCGTGCTCAACGTCTCGGCCTCTCCGTTTCGCATCGGCGTCGCCGGGACACGGCGCGAGATGATCGCCACGCGCGCGGCAGACAATCAGTGCACGCTCGCGTACGCCAATCTCGTTGGTGCGAACGACGGTCTCATCTTCGACGGCGGCGGGTTCGTCGCGCAGAACGGGCGCGTCGCGCTCGAGGCGCCGCGATTCCGAGAGGGTGTCTCGACGGTGACGGTCGATCTCGATCGCACGCGTCGCCTGCGCACGGAGAACACGACGTGGCGCACGGACCGCGACACCTTCGCCGCGGCTGAACACGGTCCCGAGCTCGTGCGCGTGCACGGCGAGACGGCAAGCCGTGACAAGCTCACATACCCGTTTCCGGTCAACAAAAGCTTCTTCTTGCCGCAAGACGTGACGACGGTCTCCGCGCGGGCCGCGTTCTGCGAGGAGATCTTGGACGCGCTCACTCTCGGCGTCGGCGGCTACTTCGAGAAGACCGGCGCGTTCAAGACGATCGGCGTCGCACTCTCCGGCGGTCGCGACAGCCTGTTCTGTCTCTTGATAGCCCGCCGATATGTCGATAAACGCTTCGCCGATCTCGACAAGGCGGGTCGCGACGGCAAGGCGCGCGAGATGCTGCGCGCGTTCTTCATGCCCTCGCGCTTCTCCTCTGCGCGCACCGCGGCGGCCGCCGACGAGGCAGCAAAGGAGCTGTGCGTACCGTTCGCCGTGGTCTCGATCGACGACGGACTCGATCGCGAGATCGTCGAGGCGAAGAAGATGCTCCAACCGGGCGAGACCCTGACTCCCACGGCCAAGCAGAACATCCAAGCGCGCCTTCGCTCCGCGCGCATGTGGACCTGGGCGAACAACGCGGGCGGACTCTTCTTGCAGACGAGCAACATGTCCGAGAAGTCCGTCGGCTACTGCACGATCGGCGGCGACATGGAAGGCGCGCTCAGCGTAATTGCCAATCTGCCGAAGACGGTCGTCAATTACATACTCGATTATCTCCTCGAGACGACCGGCTCACCCGCGATCAGAATGACCCTGGAAATGCCGGCCTCCGCGGAGCTCGCCGCAGACCAAGAGGACGAGAAGGAACTGATGCCGTTCCCCGTGCTCGACGCGTGCTTTGCGCTCTACGCAGGCGAGAAGATGTCTGTGGCCGAGGTGAAGGAGGTGTTGAAGGTGATGTTCCCCGAGCACGCCGGCAAGACCGACGCATGGGCGGACAAATTCGGGCGGCTGTTCGTGCAGTCGATTTATAAGTGGGTGCAGGCGCCGATCACGCTGCATGTCGGCAATCTCGATCTCGACCGCGAGCGCGCGCTTCAATTGCCAGTAGTGCAGAAAGTACAGTGGTGAGATGACCTCACAGAAGCCGCCGCGACCGTCCAAGCCGCCTTCGCGCAAGGAGACCGTCGAGGTTCAGCTCGAGTGGCTCGAGGAGGCAGGTACGAAGTTGAAGGCGAAGTCGAAGCTTCCGCCGCCACCGCTACCGAACGCGCGCGTGCAAGCACCGCCGATGCCGGTGACGCCGAGCAATCCGCCGCCCGCGCGATCGACCAAGCCGCCTCCGCGCAACCCGCCGACGTTGGAGGTCGACATGCGCGAGCTGATCATCGTGCCGACGATGCCGGTGCCGCCGCTGTTGAAGTCCACGCGCCCCACGGGCAACCCGATCCCGCGTGAGGAGGAAGACGCTCCGCGGCCGCCGCGACGCACCAAGCCGCCGCCCGCGCGACGCACCAAGCCGCCGCCTCGTTGATTTCCGTCACCGAGTCGTGAGGTGCGCCAGCGTTCCCGCTTGCTGCGTGGGCGGACCGAATTGCGGCAGGGGGAACGCTTGCGCGAACGTCAAAAAGAAGCTGACCGGGCCGATGTCCGGCGTCGGCGTGCGCGAGATGGGGAACCCCACGTCCGCGCGGAACGCGACGCGATCGAACTGCGGGAAGAGCACGCGCAACCCGAACCCGACGCTGTGGTGCGGGTGAAGATTCTTCCAGCCGTCGAACGCGTCGGCGACATCGTAAAACAACACACCGCCGAAGTGCACCTTGAAGAGGTCGACGTTGCGTGAGCGAAACTCCAAGTTGGAGGCGACGAGATCCTTGCCGAAGTAGTAGCTCGTCGGAAACCCGCGCAGCCGGTTGTTGCCGCCGATGGTGCTCGTCGTGTTGAGGTCGTTCGCCCAGCGATCGATCGCGAGCGCGCTCCAAACGAAGCGTCCGATCGGCGTGCGCGGCGAGGCGAGATATGCGTTCGCCTGGAACACTCCCTGAAGGACCTCCTGGTCGTTCCACTCGGTTGTGGACTGCAGGTCGACGCGCGCGACGCCGTCGTGAATGGGGAGCGTGTAGCCGGCCTCGGCGAAGAGCCCGAGGAACGTCCGCGTCGAGCCCAAGTTCTGAGACACTGGGTAGACCTTCGCGGTGAACCAGTGCCCGAGGCGGATGTCCTCTTGCAGGCCGAGCGTCTCGAGGTCGAGCACGCGCGTGTATTCGGTCGTATACGAGCGCCACTCGATAGCGGGCCCGATGCGATCGTCGGAGACGGGCAAGCGCAACCGCTTGAAATCGGCCACAGCGATGGGGTTGAAAGGTGATAAGTCATCCGCATGGTAGCGACTGCGCGTCACCTCGAACGAGAGGACGAAGTCGTTCTTGTACGCCCAGCCGAACGAGCGCGTGACGCCCGCGAAGGCTTGAACGACCGCGCTCCTGAACGCGTCGGGGATGTCGTCCTTCTCGGGTGTGAGCTTGCTGTCGAACTTGGCGAGCTGCCCGCCCGAGTACCGGCGGGTGATCTCGTCACGCCACTGCGCCGAAGCGCTCGCCGCCCACTCCGTGCGCGTCGACCAGAGCGGCTGACCGATGCTGAGCAAGCCGAACGAGCCCTCCGGCGAGCCCGTGACGTTGTTGACGATGACGTTGCCGCTCGCGTTGAGCTGCACGCGCGAGTCGCCGACGCGAGGGATCGTGTAGCGGAGACCGAGAGACGTCGAGAGCGGCTGATAGACGAATGTGCCGCCCGCCGTGTGGTGAATGCCGCCGAGGTTGATCTCCGAGGGCTGGAGGATCAGCTTCTCGAGGCCGCCGCTCGTGAGCCCGATGTCCCACTGAACGCGCAGGCTCCAGACGTCCTTGGTGATGACGAGGATCTTCACCTTGTCGGCCGTGGACCCTTTGAGCGGGACGATCAAGACGAGCGAGAGCTGCGTGAGCGCGCGGAGGTTGCGCTCGGTCTCGTCGCACGCAAGCGCGTCGTACTTCTCTCCGACGGACGTGAGCACCTCGCGCTCGATCACGAACGCGCGGCTCGTCGCGTGGAAGAAGTTGACCGCCGACAGCACGAACTCCGGCAAGAAATCGCGCTTCTCGAAGACGGCTAGGCGCACCGTGCCGATCGACTCGATCGTCTTGCCCTGTGGGGTCGGATCGATCTGCGCGCCGAGTCGCTCGGTCACGATCTTGCGCGTCTCCATTTCGTAAGGCGAGAACCCGAACGTTCTCGTCTGGGCCGGGCCCGCAGCGAGTGCTTCGCGACCGAGCGTCAGCGCGGCCAGCAGCACGATCGATGCAGTAGACAGCTTGTTCATTCGCGCTCGCTCGAGTCCGAGCCTCCGGTGAAGCTCGCGAGAAGCGCGAGCGGAGCCCACATCAAAAAGAGCGCGGGGCAGGTGCGGCTCACCATCGCGAGCGCCCTCAGGCCCGTCGCGCGCGAGCCGTCGCGGCGGATGATCACGATGTGGTGCCCGCCGACCTCATCGGGCTCCCACGCTTTGATCTCGTAGCGCGCGAGCCAGTCGAGCCCACCCACGAGTCGCGCGTAGAGGCGACCGAGCGTGCGTGAGGAGTCGAAGTACAGCTTGCGGCCACGCGTGTCGTGCGTGGCGAAGAGCGCGTAGATGAGCAAGGTCAGCCACGTGAAGCCTTCGACCGCGGACGTGCCCTCGATCACGATGTGAAACCACGCGCCTAGCCAGAGCGCGAAGACGCGCGTGCGTGGGTGCCACAGGCCGAACGCCAAGAAGAGCTCGGTGCCGATCGCCATCTTCGCCAAGAGGCTCGTGGACTCCGCGCGCGAGAAGAACTCGATCACACCCTGCGGCACGCCCTTGTCGATCGCCATGTAGCTGTAGCGCGCGAAGCGATCGAACAGCACGCGGCCGCCGCGCCAGTCTGGATCCAGCAATTTTGAGCCGCCGGACGCGAGGTAGATGATCGAGCACTGCAGCTGCGCGAGTCTCGCCGCCCAGAGCGGCCCGGACTTCTCGCCGTCCGGCTGGGTGATCGTGAGGCTGCGATCGCACGGCGAGAACGAGAGCAAGAACGCGTAGCAGTAGAGCGCGTAGCGGTTGTGGTGGAACTGCAAGCGGTCGCACAAGAGGAAATACACCCCGAGCGTCGAGGCGACGAACAGCGCGGCGCGAGCGTGATGCCCCGCGGTGACGAGCACAGACGCGAGCACGAACGCGACGAGCAAGGCCGCG
Source organism: Myxococcales bacterium (assembly GCA_043784605.1). Classification (GTDB taxonomy): domain Bacteria; phylum Myxococcota_A; class Polyangia; order Polyangiales; family Polyangiaceae; genus JANYHY01. The sequence continues at coordinate 8,531 of JAYVYD010000217.1, forward strand.
TAGACGGCGCGTGTCGGCACCATCGACTCGGGAAGGAACGGCATGTGGAACACGTCGCCGAAGTAACCGACGGTCGCGAGCTCTCGCAGAAAGCCGAGGCCACGGACGAACAACAACACGCCGAGCCCGATGCGCACGACGCCGAGCACGTAGGTGGCACCGCTCTCGGTGCGCAGGCGCGCGCCGATCGACATTCAGGGTCGCCTTCGACTGGACAGCGTCACCGTGATGGGGTCGCGGCCGTTCTTGCGCACGCTCACCGTCGCGATCAGTCGGCGCGTCTCGACGTCGTCATCGAGGTGCGTGATCGCGTCGTCGAGCGCGGCGGCGAGGCGCGAGAGCTGAGCGTCCGAGCCGTACGCGGCGTTCACCGTCACGTCGAGGTTCGAGAGCACCGCATCCTTGACGCGATCGGACCACGCATGATCGTGGGGCGCACCGTGTGCGTCGTGCGCGTGCCAGCGACCTTCCTCTACAGGAACGGCGCTCCCGTCGGCGAGCTCCCGCGCGAGCGAGATGGAGATCGTCGAAGACTCGGGGAACATGCGGAACGCGAAGGCCGCGTCGGGTCTTTTGCCTGCCGTGAGTATCAGCGCCGTTTGCGCCGCGATCCACGCGACGACCAGCACCGCCCTCGCGGCAACGCTCAATTGTTGCCGCCTTCGGCGGACGACAACGCTTGGTGAAGGGGCTTCGCCCGCGGCAAATCCATGATCGGCCGAGCGAGACTATCTCGGCCAAAACTCGCCCAGCGCGAAAAAGTGTGCTTCGGTTGGTAGGTGTTGCGTCCTTGGCTTCCCCTTCCGTCGATTATCGTACTGGCGGCGTGCGGCCAGTCCGGCGCGTTCTCCGAGAAGGGCGTCAAAGACCCCGAGATCGCCGCACCCGCGCTCGCGACCGTAGCGCTCGTAGACGCGGCACCCACAACGCCACCCGCGTCGATGGCATCGGTGGGCCCGCTCGACAACGCATCGGCGCTGAAGCACTGGTTCGAACGGCTGGCGACGCTGGACGACGGGGGATCGAATCAAGACGTGCGCGTCGTGCAATTCGGCGACTCGCACACCGCGGCAGATCTCGAGTCTGGCACTGTGCGCCGCTCGTTGCAGGCACGCTTCGGCGATGGCGGGCGCGGCTTCGTCGAGCTCGGGCGCCCGTGGAAGACGTACATCCAAGACGGCTTGAAGCTGCCGGGGATGAACAAGGATTGGTCTGCCGAGCACGGCAAGCTCGAACACGGCAGGTTCGTCGGAGACGGCTGCTATGGGATCGGCGGCGTGTGCTTGGTGACGAACAAGAAGGGCGCGAAGGCGTGGGCGGACATCGTCTCGCCCAGCTCTAACGTGGAACTCGAGTATCTCGAGCAGCCCCAAGGCGGCACGCTCGAGCTGTTCGTCGACAACACGAGCGCGCTCAAGGTGTCGACCAAGGGCAAAGCGAATGCGTCAGCGTTCAAGGCCGTCAGCGTGCCAGACGGCCCGCACCATCTCGAGGTGCAAGCGCTCGGTGACGGCGACGTTCGCTTCTTCGGTGTGTCGCTCGATCGGAACCAGATCGGCGTCGTTTGGAACGCGCTGGGCATCAACGGCGCGCGCGCTTCCACGCTGCTGCAGTGGAGCGAGCCGCACATGGCAGACCAGATCCAGCACCAAGCTCCCGATTTGGTGGTGCTCGCGTACGGCACCAACGAGTCCGCGGACGACGGCTCGCTCGAGGCCTTCGAGCGCCAACTGGTCGACGTGCTCGGGCGCGTTGCTCGCGCAGTGCCGAGCGCCTCGTGCTTGCTGTTGGGACCGCCCGATCGCGCGATCGAGACGAGCACCGGTTGGATGACGGCGCCCAAGCTCGAGCAAGTCGTCGAGGTCGAGCGCGCCGTGGCGCACGCCGCCGGATGTGGGTTCTACGATCAGCTCAAGGCGATGGGCGGCAACGGTACGATCGCCGCGTGGGCGGAGGAGACGCCGCCTCGCGCACAAAAAGATCACGTGCATCTTACACGTGATGGTTACACCTTCGTAGGACAAGCCTTCGCCGATGATCTGGTGCGCGCGTACGCCGCGTGGCGCGCTGACAAGGGGATGACCCCCGCACGTGCGCCGACGCCGCGCGTACCCAATACGGCGCCCGAGAACCACGACGACAAGCCGCCCGCGAACTCTCCGTTCGTCGCTATCCCGATGTGACGATGCGTCCGCGTTGGGCGCTCTTGCTACTCGCCGCGTGCTCGCGACCGTCCGAGCGCGCCGCGGATGCGTTGCCTCCCGTCGTCCCTGCGCAGAGCGCTTCGCCGCGATCGGGCACGACGCGGCGATCATGAAGTGCTTGCCCGTCGTCGCGTCCGCTTGCGGCTGCGTCTACTCGTGCGCGCCCGGTGTCGAGACGTCACCCGGTCACTTCTCGGTGAGCCATCCGTTCTGGGCGCCGTCGAAGCTCAAGGCGACGGTGACGAAGTGGTGTGTCGACGAAGACTGCACGGACGCGTTCGACGCCGAGATCGTATGCAGCGTAATGTGCCTCAAAAGACCGGCAGACCACACGTGTCACTTCGAGTCGGATCGCTGTGTCGGTCACTGACGTATCGCAGTCGAACGACTAGGCGCTCTTCTTCCGGCGACGCGCGCCGACCATGACGGCGAATGCGGCGATCACGATGGCGCCGACGTTGCCGCTGTTGCCCTCACCGGTGGTACAGCCCTCGGTGGTCGTGGTCGACGACGTCGCGGCTCCCGCATCGGGGGCACTCCCCGCGCGACAGAACCCGCGGTCACAGAAAGACTTGTTCGGGCACGCGTTGGTCGGGTCGCACGCTTGGGTGCAGGTGAAGGTCTGGCCGTTGTCGAAGGACTCGCAGTCGTTGCTGGCGCAGTCGCTCGGGCCGTTGCACGACCCGCCGAGCGGCGTCTTGTTAGGCATGCTGCCGTCCGACGGAACGCTCGAGTCCACCTTCGGCATGCTCGCGTCCATCTGTGGCGGTGCAGGTTGCGTCCACGGGGGCATCGGGTAGCCGCCATCGAGCGACCCCTGCTTGACGGCTTGAAGGATCAACGCGCGCCAAGCGTCCGTGCGCGTGTAGACCGCGCCGACGCAGTTGTTCCCGCTCACGCCGCCGCGCGAGAGGATGCCCATCGTCACCGGAGTGTTGGCGTTGAAGTTGGACTGCTCGAACGCACCCGAGCCAGAGTCGCCCTGACACGTGCCATCGCCGGCGATGTACTCGTTGCTGTCGACCTGTCCCATCGGGCAGTCGAGCTTCAGGTCTCCGGGGATGCAGACCACCTTGATGTTCTGCAGGATGTGGCGCGTTCCTGCGTCGTTCACGCCTGCGCTCGTCTTGCCGTAGCCAATGGCCGTCTGCGTCGTCTTGTAACGAGTGTGATCGGTCATCGAGTATTGACCGACGGGCTCGACCGGGGTCGCCTCGCCGCCTGGCACGTTCGCAGAGAGCTCGAGGATCGCGATGTCGTTGCCGCAAATGAAATTGTTGTTCGGCAGCGTGATGCTCTTGACCTTGTGCCAGCCCTGCGAACTTTGGAGGAGTTGGAAGTAGGTCGTCACCCAGAACTGCGGCGCGTTCTGTGCGCCGAACTGATCGGTCTGGCAGTTGACGGCGTTCGGGTCCGGCACAGCGTCGATGCAGTGACGCGCCGTGAGGACGATGTTGGGCGTGATGAGCGTCCCCGAGCACAGCTCGCTGCAGTTGCCCGCGCCGTTACCGATGCACACGCCAACCGCGTACGGATGCGATTGATCGACTTGCCCGTTTTGGATCGAGCTCGCGGTGAACGAGGTGGTCTCGAACGTCGGCGGTCCCGCCGAGTTGCACGCAGATGCAATCACACCGGCGAACGCCAAAACCAAACTGCCGAGGATGGGAGCGCGCATATGGGCAAAGGATCGCTTGGCCCTTCCGCCAGCGCCACGACAATCGACTGCCGCAACGCGACAATGATGCGACTTACAAGGTGCGCGAAAAAATCTTCTCGAGCGTCTCTCGCTTCGGCGTGACGCTGACGACGGCGGCCTCGGCTTCGTAAGCGGCGTTGATGACCTCGCGCACGTTCGGGCCGGCAGGCACTTCGAGCACGAAGTGTTCGCCCATGTTCTTGCCGCTCCACCCACGCTCGGACAGCTTGCCAATGAGCTCCGGACTCACGCCATCGAGCGCGATCTCCACTACGCGAGAGGCGTTGGCGAGCAGCTCGTCGAGCTTGCCCGCGACCGCGACCTCGCCCTTCCTGAGGATGCAGACGCGATCGCAGAGCGTCTCGACATCCGACAGGATGTGCGTGGAGAAGAACACTGTCTTGCCGCGCGCGCGCTCGTCCAAGATGAGATCGCGCACGTCTTTGCGACCCACGGGATCGAGTCCGCTCATCGGCTCGTCGAGGATCAAGAGATCGGGATCGTGCACGAGAGCCGACGCGAGGCCCACGCGCTGGGTCATACCCTTCGAGAGCGCTCGCACGGGCCGATCGATCGCTTCGGTCATGCCCACGCGGTCGATCACGCGCTCCACCTTTCGCGAGAGCTCCGAGGAGGGGATGCCGCTGAGGCGCGCGCACATCGACACGAACTCGCGCGGCGTCAGATACGGGTAGATGTACGGGTTCTCCGGCAAGAAGCCGACGCGTTGCATCGCCTCGGGAGACGGCGCAGGCGTGCCGAAGATCGACGCGGTGCCGGACGTCGGGAAGATCAACCCGACGATCATCTTGATGCTCGTGGTCTTGCCCGCACCGTTCGGGCCGATGTAGCCGAACACCTCGCCGGTCTCGACGACGAACGAGACTCCCTTCACCGCCTCGACGCGCGTCCCGGTAAACGGCTTTCGAAACGTCTTGGCTAGCTTGTTCGCCGTCAGCGCCGCCGTCATCGCTCTTCCCTCTCGTCTGGGTCAGACGGTTTCTGGTCGCCTGGCGAGGCGTACTCGTGGAGCTTGTACTGGATCTTGCGCGTGGAGATGCCGAGCAACATTGCCGCCTTCGATGTCGAACCGCCGCATGTTTCGAGTGTCTTCGTGATGGCGTAGCGCTCGAGCTCCGCGATCGTCGAGCCGGGGATCGGCGGCGGTCCCTCCAACGCTTCCTTCGGAACGAGCGACGCGGGCAGGTGTCGCCCCTCGATCGATCCGCCATCGCACAATACGACGGCGCGCTCGATCGCGTTCTCGAGCTCGCGCACGTTGCCGGGCCAAGCGTACGACGAGAGCATGTCGAGTGCCTCGTCGCTGATGGAGAGCGTGGGCCTGCCATTTTCGGTGGCGTAGCGCTTCAGAAAGAAGCTCGCGAGCGCAGGCACGTCGCGCTTCCGGTCGCGGAGCGGAGGCAGCTCCACCGACACCACGTTCAGCCGATAGAAGAGATCCTCACGGAACGAGCCCCGCTTGATCTCGGCTTGAAGGTCGCGGTTCGTTGCGGCCAAGATGCGCACGTCGACCTTGACGGTCTCGTTGCCGCCCACGCGTTCGAACGAGCGATCCTGCAGCACGCGGAGCAGCTTGACCTGTGTGCCTTGGGTGATCTCGCCGATCTCGTCCAGGAACAGCGTTCCGCCCTCTGCCTGCTTGAAGCGACCCTCGCGCCGCGCGACCGCGCCGGTGAACGCTCCGCGCTCGTGGCCGAAGAGCTCGCTCTCCAAGAGCCCTTCGGCGAGAGCGGCGCAGTTGAGGCGCACGAGCGGCTTGTTCGCGCGCGTGCTCGCGGAGTGGATCGCCTCCGCGATGAGCTCCTTGCCCGTGCCGCTCTCGCCCATGATCAACACGCTGGCGCGGCTTGGGCCGACCTGCGCGACGAGGGCGAGGATGTCTCGCATCTTCGGGTCGTCCGTCACGATGTGCCCGAAGACGTTCCGCTCGCGTAGTCGTTCGCGGAGCTTCTGCGTCTCTTGCAACAGGCGAGACTTCTCCATCGCACGGTCGACGACCGCAGAGAGCGCCTCGAGCTCCAGCGGCTTCGTGAGGTAGTTCTCGGCACCCTTCTTCACGGCGAGCACGGCGCTCGCGATGGTGCCGAACGCGGTCATGACCACGAACACCACGGAAGGCGACGCGGCCTTCGCCTTCTCCATGAACTCGATGCCGCCCATACCGGGCATCTTGAGATCGGTGAGGATGATGTCTGGCCCGAACTCCTCGAGCTTGCCGAGTGCCTTGAAGCCGTCCGCGGCCGTCTCCGTCTGGTAGCCCTCGTCGTGCAAGATCTCGGACAGCGCCGCGCGAGCGTTGGCCTCGTCGTCGACGATCAGAATCCGCCCGCGCGATGCCATGACTCGATCATACCTTCGAAGGAGGCGAGCAGGGCACGGCGAGCGTGGCACCGCAGACGCACGATCGAAGCTCGATCCATCCATCGCGGCCCGCGTCGTAACGACCGCTCGCGGGGAGCTCCACCCACTGCGTCTCGGTCCAGCTCTCGCCACAGCTGCACACGCGCGGCCAGGGTGCTCGCGTCGCCTCGTCGGTCTCCACTTCGGCGTCTGTATCACAAGGGCGTGGCGCATGACTCACTGCGTGAACGGCATGCAAACGCCGTCGCGGCTCGTTTTTGCGTCCTTTGTTTGTTTTCCCTCGGGCAAAAGGGGTGTTACAACGCTGCCCTCATGAACCGCCGCGCTTCATTCCTCGTGGGTGCTCTTCCTCTTCTGGTGGCCGTCGGTGCCACGCCGCGCGATGCATTCGCGCAGAAGATCACCTTCGGTGGTGGAGGAGGAGCCGCGGGTGGAGGGGCCGCCGGTGGAGGAGCCGCAGCGCCCGCAACCGCCCCGAAGCCGGCGAGCGCGACGCCCGCGGCAGTCCCGGCCAAGACGGAAGAGACGATCGTGGTGCCCGACGAATGGAAGGAGCGCGACCAGCTCCTCAACGAGGCGAGCTCGCTCGCCGGAGGCGCGGGCCTCTTGAACACGCAGCATGCGCAGGGCAACGCTGCGGGGCAGTTCCGCCTCGGCTTCATGACCGAGTTCTTCAGCTCCGGCTTCTTGTGCACGTCGACCTTCCCGTGTCGCAACAAGAACGGCGGGCCGGCCGTCACGAACGACTCTCTCAGCCACATCGGCGGCACCATCAGCCTCGGCGTCGGCATCACCAAGTGGCTCGAGGCCTACGCCAACACTGGCGCTTACGCGAACAGCGACGACGTCAACAAGCCCTCGCTCCTCCAAGTGCTCGGCGACACGACGTTCGGCCTCAAGGCTTACGGCAAGGTCGCCAACACGTTCCACGCCGGCGGCTTCGCGGAGCTGCTGCTCATCAACGGAACCGGCGCGGTCGGTCTCGCGGGCGGCGCGACGAGCGCGCGCTTTGGCATCGCGGCGACGGAAGACCTCCGCGACCTGCGGCCCAGCTCGAACATCCCGCTGCGCGCCAGCCTCAACCTCGCGTACAGCGTCGACAACACGGGTGCGGTCGTGAAGGACACCGAGGACCTCCGCGGCGGGGTCGCTACCGGTGGCACCGCGCAGCCCGTCACGCGCATCGAGCGCTTCGGCCTCAAGGTCAACCGCGTCGATCACTTCGACATCCACGTCGGCGCCGAGACTTTCTTCGTCGATGATCGTATCCGGCCGTTCGTCGAGTACTCGATCTACATCCCGATCAACCGGCAAAACTACCTGTGCAAGCCGAACAACCCGAGCTCTGACAACTGTCTCGCGAACGACAAGCTCGCGCCGAGCAAGTTCACGGTCGGCAGCAGGTTCTTCCCGTGGAAGGGCGGCTTCAACCTCACCGCCGCGTTCACCATCGGCGTGACCGGCACGGCAGACTTCATCGAAGAGATGAGCCCGGTGGCTCCGTGGACGCTCTTCTTGGGCGCTGGATGGAACATCGACACGCAAGAGCGCCCGCCGGTCGAGAAGCTCGTGACCAAGGAAGTGAAGATCGAGGGCAAGGCCCCGGTCCGCGGCCACATCAAGGGCCTCGTCCACGAGAAGGACAAGACCGAAGAGGTCAAGGCCGCGATCATCGCTTGGGAGAATCACCCCGAGCTCGAGGCGCTCTACACCGGCGATGACGGACGCTTCGTCACGCAGGAACTGCCCGAGGGCAAGTACGCGTTCACCGTCAAGGCCGACGGCTACAAGGACGGCGCTTGCGAGACCACGATTCTGAAGGGCGGCGCCGACGCGACCGTCGACTGCGCGGTCGAGGCGCTGCCCCGCGTGGGCACGATCATCGGTCACGTGCGCGACGCGGAGAACTTGGCGCCGGTGGCGAACGCCGTCATCAAGCTCACCGACCACGAGAGCAAGCCGCTTCAGGTCACCGCGGACTCGAACGGCGCGTACCGCTTCGAGGGCGTGGCGCCCGGCGCTGCGGTGCTGCAAGTCGACGCGGAAGACTACATGACGTTCGTCGACTCCACGGACGTGAAGGTCCGCCAAGAGGTCACGGCGGACTCGATGATTCGCCACCGCCCGAAGCAGGGTCTCGTGCAGGTCGGCAAGACCGAGATCACGATCAAGCAGCAGATTCAGTTCGCGGTGGACCAGGCCGTCATCCTCCCCGAGTCGACGCCGCTGTTGAACGAGATCGCGGACGCGCTCATCCACAACCCGCGTATCAAGAAGATCGAGATCCAGGGCCACACCGACAACAGCGGAACCCCGGAGCACAACCAGACGCTCAGCGACCAGCGCGCAGATGCCGTCCGTCAGTGGCTCGTCGGTCACGGCGTCACGAGTGATCGCCTCATCAGCAAGGGCTACGGCCAGAGCAAGCCGCTCGTGCCGAACGTCACGCCGGCAATGAAGCAGAAGAACCGCCGCGTGCAGTTCATCATCCAGGATCAAGAGGCCGAGGTGCCGACCACTGGAGCCGCGGGCACTGGAGCCGCAGGCACCGGCCCGAAGAAGCCGCCGCCGTTCTGATCGAAATCGATTGCGACACGAACGAAGGGCCGCGAGTGATCGCGGCTTTTCGCGTTTAAGCGCGGGCGAGCTCGATGAGTGGCGCCTCCGTTGGGCAGTTCACGCGAAACGGAAACCAGTGCCCAAAGCCGCTCGTCGTGTAGAGGCGCGAGCGACCGACCGAGTACGGGCCCCACAGGTACTGGTCGGGCCAGATGCGCTCGAACGCGCTGTGTCCGTTGAAGCCGATCTGGCCGCCGTGCGTGTGCCCGGCGAGCGTGAGGTCCACTCCCCACGCTTGCGCGGGAATGAAACCCTATGGTCGGTGACACATCAAGAGTCGGAAGGCGTCGGTGGGAGCACCGGCGATCGCGCCGCGTATGGAGCGCGTGAGGAACGGGACGGGATCTGCGCCGACGAACACCGGGTCGTAGGCCCCGCCGATCCACAAGCGAGAAGAACCCACGAGGACGCTCTCGCCGTCGTTTCGCAGCAGGCGTACGTCCTTGCGCTTCGCGTAGACCGCGAGCGCGAGGTCGATGCCCTCGAGGTACTCGTGGTTGCCGAGTGATGCGTACACGCCGAGCCGCGGGTTGAGCGCGATCGCCGCGGAGAGTGCAGGATCGAGCCGCGCGGGATCCTCCGCGACGTCGCCCGTGAACACGATGAGATCGGGCGCATCGCCGCGCAAGCGATCGAGGAACGCCTCGAGGTCTTCGACATTTTTGTCGGCGCCGAGATGCAGGTCGGAGAGGCGCAAGATGCGCAGCCCGAGGAGATCGCTTGGCAGGTCCCGATACGCGAACCGAACATGCTTCAAGCGCGTTGCGCTCTCGCCCGAGACGCCGGTCCCCAGCGCAACACAGGGAGCGATCGCGGCCGCTGCGTCGTGGCTCGTCGCGCGCGCGGCGTCTCGCCTCAACAGCGCGCCGACGCGCGCGATCAACACTCGCATCGAGAAAGGCTTCGTGACGTAGTCGTCGGCACCTAGCTCGAGGCCGAGCGCCTCGTCGATCTCGTCGTCGCGCGAGGTGAGCAGCACGATCGGGATCGTGACGCCCGCTTCGCGCAGCCGCTTGCAGAGCGCGAATCCGTCCAGCCGCGGCATGTTCACGTCCGAGACGATCAACTCCGGAGGAGCCGTCTTCGTCGCCTCCATCGCCGAGAGTCCGTCGAACGCGACACGCACCTCGTGGCCTGCCTCGCCCAACGCCAGCGAGAGGACGTCAACCAGCTGTCGATCGTCGTCCACCACGAGCAAGCGAGTCATCGTCTAATCGTGGCCTGCGTCGACGACCGGCGCATCTGGATGCGTCGACGCGTACGCGTCGTAGCCGGTTGTAAGCGCCTTGAAGAAGAGGTCGCCGATCACCTGCGCGCCTCGCGGCGTCGGGTGCGTGAGGTCGCCGCCCGCGAGCCCCTTCTGAACCCACTTGGCCATCGAGCCCTTGCCGCCCATCGCCTCGAACGTATTCCAGAACGCGACGCCGTGCTCGGCCGCGACCTTCTTCTGGAGATCGACCAATCGCACGATGAGCTTCGTCGAGCGCATGTTGCCGTCGTCGTCCTTCTCCGCTCGATCTAGCGGAGCCGCGACGAGGATCGACGCATCAGGCGCCGCCACCTTGAGCGTGTCGATCAGCTTGCCCATGCTGTCCAGGTACTGCGACTCGTTCACGCCACCGTCCTCGGACTCGTTGGTGCCGTATTGGATCACGATGAGCGAGGGCTCGCGTAGCGCGAACTGCTCCTTCCAATGATCGACGTTCATGCTCTTCCAGAGGCTCGCGCGCCCGCCGAGCGTGCCGAGCGAATCGTACGTGGCGCCGGGCTCGTCCCGCTCCATCACGACGCCGAACATGCGAACGTCGCCGCCGCCCATCGTGCGGATCGTCATCGAAGCACTACCGTCGGGGACGCTCACGCTCGCCTTGCGAGACACCTTGACGAGTCCGCGCGTAGAGACCTTGATCGGCTCTTGCCCCTTGAGCTCGATCTGGAAGTTCCCGCCACTCGGTTGCTCGAGGTAGTAGACGTCGAACCGCGAGACCGCCTTGCCGTAGTCGCCGTGAGAGACCGTTCCGAAGGTGGCCGTCGCGGACTGCGCCGTGTGGAACGAGACGCCGCCGAGGCCGTACATCCCGTCGCCGACGAACGGCCCAGTGATGCGGCTCATGGCCCACCCTTCGCTCGCCTTGTGCTCGACGTCGTTGTGGAAGTACCACTCCCACGGGTTGACGGTCGCGATGAAGCCATGTCCGCCGTCGCCGTACTTGGCCTGCATGCGGCGCCGCATCGTGCCAGAGATGTAGTCGGCGGCGATGACCGAGTCGCCGTAGTGCAACACTCGGGTCATCGCGCCGGGCTCTCTTCTCAGCGTCAAGGCGAGGTGCTTGTAGAATGCATCCAACGCGCGGCCGGTGCCGTCTTCCACTGCGAGCGAGCCCTCCAACTTCGCCAAGATCGCCGGGTCGAGCGGCGCTCGATCCTCGACTGTCGGCAGCGCGTTGGTCACTGTGGCGTGATTTTCGGTGCCTCTGTTGATCGTCGCCTCGCCGACCGTGCCCACCGGCGCCGCCGGAGCGTTCGCCACAGCATCAGGCTCGCCGTTGTCCCACGGGGCACGCACGACACGAAGCTTGCGCATTGAAGCGTGCGCATACGGAATTGCGAGGAGCACGAGCATCGCGGCGATTGCCTGCGAAGTCTTTCCCAGCAGCGGGTGGCGCTCGTCCGTGCTCATCGGTGCGACTAGTAATCAAACGCCCACCGCGCCGCTACACATCCCGACGGAGGACGGCGCCGCGCGGTGGTCAGAGATCTCGAAGAACCTGTCCTGACGAACAATCGGGTCGAACGAGAATGAAGAGCCTCACGAGCGAGTACGATTGATCGACGCTGCACCGATAGGACAAGGAGACGTCGAGCACGTCGGCGTGCGCGAGCTCTGAGTAGCCGCCCGGCGCGG
>JAYVYD010000218.1:0-2972 GCA_043784605.1 Myxococcales bacterium
CGGCGACGCGCGTGTCGCCCGCTGCCATCGCCTGAACGATTTCCTCATCGGAGGGCAAGCGTGGCTCTGCCGCGACGACATAGAGCGGGGGGGCGCCGAGCAGGGTCACGCATCTCTCATGGATCGTAACCGCTCCCCCAAAGACCAGGCTTAAAAGGGAGACAAACGCGCGCCCAAGGTGAAAGTGACCTCGAAGGCCGGGAAACCCGCCACTTCGCGACCTTGCACGTGAACTGGAACTGGTGTGTGCACACCTCCGTCCACACCGAGAAACACCCCCAGCCATCGCCTGGCAGGAGCAGCGACTTCCACTCCCGCACGGAGCAACCCGACCCAAATCGACTCGGACTGGTAGCCGCCCGCGTTGGTCTCTGCGTACAAAATCTCCGCACCCGCATCGATGCGAGCCGCCAACCACACCCAGCCAACATCCGCGCCTGCGCCTCCGCCCACAGTCGTCGAGGCAGACCTCCCGAGGAGACCACCGGCGCGAGGAGCAACCGCAACACGCTGATCGATCTCGACGAACCAACTTCTCATCGGAGCGATCATCACACGAGCCATGCCACCGAGGCGCCACAACTCCGGGCCACCGACAACTGCACCAACATCCAAAGACAACACATGCGACGGGAGCGGGGACGGGGGCGGCGCTTCGGCGATGTGTTTGACCTCCCCCGCGAGTGTGGCGATCACCAGCCCTACGGCGCGGTACCTCTCCACGATCGCATCGCCCGCCGTGAACCGCACCGTGTCACCCAGCGCCGTCTTTGATCCTCGCCACTCGACATGAACACGCGCAAGGAGCTTCTGATCATCCTGCCACTCGACGGTGGCGTACGCGGCAGCCTGCGCAGTCTTGTCCGAAGAGCACTCTCCGCCGCTCAGCCCTTTGGTGCACACCTCGAGCATGGCGCGAACGAGCGACGTGTCTTGCTCTTCGACCTGCACGATGACCGCCGCATCCACGAACGCCAGGGTATCTCTAAAGTAAACCAGATGCCTGGACGTTCCAGCGGAGCAAGGGGTCAACACGAACGGCAGCGACCTCGTCGTCACGGGCAACGCCAATATCGTCCTCAACAGCTGTGGCAGTGCCGTGAACCTCAAGTGCGCCGCGGGACGCGTGCAGTAGCGACGCGCGTAGTGCACGCGTGTCTGAGCGCTGGTCTACGACGGACCAGCCGCGCCGAACAACTCGAGCCTCTGGTCTCGAAGCGCCTCGATCTGTCGGCGGGAGGGCGATCGACATCGCCCCATGAACCGTCGACTCATCAGGGGTCGCGACGGACGAGCGCGTTCCACGCGGCGCTGCCGAGCAGCGGAACGCGGCGAGCCCAGAGTGCGGCGGCCGGCTCTCGACACCCATGCGCACGCGCCTCTTCGACGAGCACCATCAACAGGCCCGAGCAAACACACAGGTCGATCGTCATCACGTTCACCATCGCTGCGGCATGGAACGCGCGCACATAGGCCGTCAGGCTGCCGGCCACGATCGCCCAACCTCCGAGCGCGAGGAGTGCGGCCATCAGCGCCCAGCCCGTGGTCGGATGGGCGAGCGCTCGCCTCACCAGGCCCGGCGCTCGACGGACGGCGCGCGGGCCGCCTACACCACGCAGCGCGAGCCATGGCAACAGCGCGAACGCGCCGACCGCGAACATTGCGAGCGCGAACGGCCATGCTGGGAGCTTGCGCGACGCGCCGTCGCGCAACACGAAGGCGGCCGTGATCGCGGGCACCACGCCCAACACACTGAAGACGGCGGCGATTGATGGGTCAACCGTTCCGAACTTGCCCGAGAACGCGCCGACGACGAGCGCGTGCGTGAGCGCCGGATCCTCTGGCGGTGCAAGGAACGCCGCATAGGCGACAAAGCCGCAGAGTCCGACGAGCCACCCCCACGCCACGCCAGCCTGCGCGCGCTCGTTCGTCGTGGGTAGCGGGGACTTGTCGCGTGGGCGCATGGACTCTCGCGAGAGACTAACGGACCTCTTCGCAATGGACCGACCCGATCTTGGTGCGAAGTCTCCTCCTGTTCGGTACCGCGTTGTCGAGACGATCGACGACGACGGAGCGTTCGAGCGAACAACGACCTACACGGTCGTCGACATCGAGACCGGCACCAAGCTCCTCAGGTACGAGCGCCCCAATGGTGACCACGCCCCCAGGGTGCGGCATCTTCGCGTCACGCTCGAACACGTAGACGTCGCGCTCGGGGTCACCCTTGTTCGGACTGGGTCGCGGGACACCGATCGCGTCGCAGAGTTCGATCAAGAAGGGGTCTTTGTTTGCGCGTTCGGAAGCGCCATACGCTTGCCTCAGGGCGATGAAGTCGTCGTGCTCGGGCATCCGTGCCGCGATGCTACCACCTTGTGTAGACCACGCTGCGGCGCAGCCGGAGACGTGCCGTCCCACGAAGTTCGCGAGTGCGATTTCTGTCGCGGTTGGCGTTCGACAATCGCGGGTTCGCGGTCAGCAGCACCAACCCCAAGGTCCAGCGGATGGCGATCTGCGGACGCGCGACCCGCGGACTCGATCGAAGCTCAGCTGAGCACTTTGAGCGACGTTGTGGACGCGCTTCACGAGGCATACAGCGATCAGAAGACAACGTTCGGCATCAGTCGGGCGGAGGTCGAGCAAAGCTACGACAAGGCCGTCAAGAGCGTGGGCGATATCTGGGTCTCCGGGTCCTCGATTGCAGACGCCCAGACGCAAGCCGGCAAGGTGAATCCTGCCAAGAGGAATGCCGGCGTCCGTGCCTCCACCAAAGTTCCATACTGTCCGGTACTCGGGAGTACTCGCTTCGGCGAGCAAACTGAGGTCGCTTATCGCACCCAAGCCTCCCGTGTCATTGCCGACTCCCCACTCACAAGACGACAAGCCCGCACGTCGTGGCGCATACCGTCCGTGGGCCGAGCTGTTGCGCAGAGCGTTCGGCTTCGACGTATTGCAATGTCCCAAGTGAGCGTGCC
>JAYVYD010000219.1:0-10460 GCA_043784605.1 Myxococcales bacterium
GCCATGTCGACGTGTGGATAAACAACGCGGGACAAGGCATCTCGCGCATGCCGAGCGAGCTCACCGACGAAGACATCGACGCCATGATGCAGATCAACGTCAAGTCCGTGCTCTACGGAATGCAGGAGATCTTGCCGCATTTCAAGGAGCGCAACGCGGGTCATGTGATCAATATTTCCTCGCTGTTGGGCCGCGTGCCATTCGCGATCTTTCGCTCGGCCTACTGCGGCGCCAAGCACTTCATGAACGCGCTCACCTCCACTTTCCGCGTCGAGGTCCACGGGCAATATCCCGATATCCAAATATCGTTGGTGTCGCCAGGCGTGGTCGCCACGGAGTTCGGAGTGAGAGCGCTCGGCGGTGGCGTCGACTCACGACTTATCCCGAACGCGCAGAGCCCCGAGGAGGTCGCCCAGGTGATCGCAGACGTCATCCTCAGCCGCCGCGCGGACGCGTATACGCGGCCCGAGTATCGAAAGACGATTGCCGACTACTACGCGGCGGAAGACCTCGACGCCGTGGAGACCGAGCCGCCGTGGCGGAGCAAGCCGCGCTAAGCCAGCGCCGATTGTCATCCTGAGCGAAGCGAAGGCTCCCCGCCGTATACGCACGTCCTTTAGCGCTTGCATCCGCTTCGCGCAGGGGGATCCTTCGCTTGGCTCAGGATCACACTTTGGGTGTTCCTTACTTCGTGGGGCTCTTTAGCTCGCCGCGGACACGCTTGTTCCAGTCTGCGACGTCCGCCGTGTGCCGGCCTTCGGGGAGGCAAACCGCATATCGGGCGAGCGTCGCTAGTGCCTTATCGGGTGAAGCGCGCATCGTCTTCTCGGCGCTCGAAGCCAGCGCGCTGAAGTACGCGTCGTCCACGTCCTCGATCGTCAGTTGTCGGTCCGCTTGATCCAGCGCGATCGCGCGCTCGAAGTCGGCCGCCGCGTCTTCGTGGCGCTCCAGCAAATCGAGGGCGGTGGCGCGATCGAAGAACAGCTCCGGGTTCGCCGTGCCTGCGTCGATCTCTTCTGTGGTCACGCGGATGGCCTCGTCGAAGTCTCCCTCTTCGATGTGCTTTTTCGCGAACGACATTCCATATCGGGCGCCCATCACTGATCCTGCGGCGGGATGCCGTAAGGGGGGGCGATCGTGACGTCGGGTTGTCCGGCGTCATGCGGTGGGACGCCATAGGGCACGATGACCGGGGCGTCCTTCGTGGCGTCGACGACCTTGCCGTCCGAGCTCGCGTCCGCGTTGGTGACGAGCTGTCCACCGCAGGCCGCGGCGGTGGTTGCGACGCCCACGAGGATGGCGGCGCGGATCACTCGGCCACGCGTCACGGCGCTCGCCGGCTGGACGCGGGCGCCCGATCCGCAGAACGGGCACGCCACATCGGACGGGCGCACGTGACGCGCGCAACTGGCGCAGTTGACGAACTTCATCCGCGCGACGGTAGTCGCTAATCGGCCTCGAGGTGCGATTGAATGAGCTTGGCGAGCCAAGCTCGGAACTCGGCGGGCCCGCAGCCCTCGAAGTCCTTGCCCTTCGGCGGCTGGAGCACCGCGAGCGACATCAGCGCGAGCGCGGGCAAGAGGACCGTGAAGTACGTGTCCTCGAACGGGATCGCCTTCTTTTTGCCCTTCTTCACACGCCGCGCCTTGCGCTCTTCGTGGACCACTTCCGCGACAGCGCGGACGTGCAGCTCTTCGGCCGTGGAGGGATATCCCGCGAGCGTGAGCCAGAGGAACGCGCGCGCATGACCCCCATCGACGAGCGCGTGGGACACGGCTTTTAGCATCGACTCGATCGGTGCAACGCCACCGGCCGTCTCGTCGTCGGCGGCGGGACGATCTCGCACGGCGTTGATGAGGCTCGCGCCCAGCGACTCCATCGCGCGCGCGACCACCGCCTCGATCAGACCCTCACGGCTGCCGAAGTGGTGCAGCACCGTCGGGTGGGACACGCCGACTTGCTCGGCGACCTCTTGCAGCCGAATGCCCGCCGGCCCCGCAGCGACGAGCGCCTTCTCCGCGGCGTCGAGGATGGCATGCCGCGCCTCGTCCGCCGTGCGTCGCCTCCGAGGGGCCGTTTCACTCTTGCGCGCCACGTCCTCACACTTAGCCTATTTCGAGCGCGGCCGCGCAGCTATTGACAACCTTGTAGGCAACATCTACATTATTGTCAGTAACGGCTCAGGAGGCCGAAGGATAATGGTTCGCTTACCCGCACTCCCCCACTACGACCTCCCACGCGCGGCCCGCTCACTTGGCGCCCTGCTGCGAGATCCAGACGATCTGCCGCAGGTGTTCACGCTGATCGACGGGATGAGCGGGACGGCACCGCACCGATTGCTGCGGCACTTCAAGAAGACCGAGACCGGTCGACGCTTGCTCGCCGACAAGCCCAACATCGCGCCGGTCCTCGCGGATCGCGAAGGTTTGCGCGCGCTGCCTGCCGGCTCGCTGGGTCGCGCGTACCTCGCGTTCGTCGAGAGCGAAGGCATCACGGCGGAGGGCATCATCAGCGCGAGTAACGAGTCCAAGTTCGATCGCCCGGTGCAGTTCCAATATCTCCACGACCGGCTGCGAGACACGCACGACCTCTGGCACGCCGCGACCGGGTATCGCGGAGACGTCCTCGGCGAGCTCGCGCTGCTCGCGTTCATCGTCGCGCAGAACTGGAACACCGCGATCGTGATGCTCATCCTCGCGAGCATCTTGAAGGGCTTCGGGCACGGCAACGACGGGGTCTCGGTGATCCGAGACGGCTACCGGCGCGGGCGCAAGGCCGCATGGCTCGGCTCGCAGGATTGGGAGGCGCTCTTGCCAATGCAACTCGAAGAGGTGCGCACGCGGCTGCGGCTCGAGAGCGCCCCCGTGTACGAGCCCGTCCGATCGAGCGAGCTGCGCGAGGCCGGCGTGATCTAGACTGCGCGCATGCAATCGATCTTCATCACCGGCGCCGCGAGCGGCATCGGTCGCGCGACGGCCAAGCTGTTCGCCTCTCGTGACTGGCTCGTCGGGTTGTACGACGTGGATGCTCGTGGCCTCCAATCGCTCGCGACGGAGATCGGCGCCGACAAGTGCGTGACCGGTGCGCTCGACGTGACGGACGTGGACGCCTTCAAGCGCTCGGTCGCCGCGTTCGGCGCAAGGACGGAGGGGCGCATGGACGCGCTCTTCAACTGCGCCGGCATCCTACGCATGGGACCGTTCGAGAGCGTCTCGCCCGCCGACGCGCACAAAGAGGTCGCGATCAACGTCAACGGTGTGTACGCGGCGCTGCCCTCGCTCGAGAAGACGCCCAAGTCGATCATGGTGAGCATGTCGAGCGCGTCCGCGATTTACGGCACTCCGGACCACTCCGTGTATTATGCAACCAAGTTCGCCGTGCGCGGATTGACCGAGGCGCCGGAGGTGGAGTTTCGCCCGAAGGACATCCGCGTGACCGACATCATGCCGGGCTACGTCGCCGGTCCGAGGGTGGACAGCCAGACGCACTAGAGCCCGAGGCTTCAGACGTTCGGCATCAAGCACGACGCGGACGAGATCGCGCGGCTCGTGTGGGATGCGGTGCACGGAGACCGCGTGCACTGGGTCCCTCGAACGAACCACAAAGTCTTCATCCGCCTCGCGGGCTTCACGAGCTTGGCGCGCTCGTTGATGAGTCGCTTCGCCAAAGCCTAGTCATCCGATGCGTCCCATCGCGACCCTCACACACACGCGACTCTCGCGTCGCTCGCGTCCCTCTCCCAAAATGGGAGAGGGATCGATGGGTGTTGACTGGTCCTCTCCACTTGTTGAAAGAGGGCTCGCGACAATTGCGCGAATCCCGAGGGGTGAGGTCCGAGAGAGTTTGCCGCGCGCCAAGGCGCATGAAACACTCCCAAGTCCGACCTTGACCCAACCGCAAGCGCAACTCGACCTCCCGCTCGGCGACACGACCTCCAACGCGACGGGTGTTGGCATCCCCCGCACGCAGCGACTGTTCTGCAACCGCGACCTGCGGATGACGGGCATCACGTGGGTCGGGTTCGACATGGACTACACGCTGGCGATCTACGACCAGCCCGAGATGGATCGCCTGTCGATCGAGGCGACTCAGAAGAAGCTCATCTTGCGCGGCTATCCGTCGTTCGTGACGGAGATCCCCGTGTCGGTCGAGTACCCGGTGCGCGGTCTGTTGATCGACAAGCGGCTCGGTCATGTCCTCAAGATGGATCGCTACAAGGTCGTCACCAAGGGCTACCACGGCTACAAGAAGCTCTCGAAGGACGAGCTCCGCGCGCTCTATCAGTCGAAGAAGCTTCGGCCCGCGACGCCGCGCTATCACTGGATCGATACGCTCTACGCCCTCAGCGAGGTGGCGCTCTACGCGGCGCTCGTCGAGGCGTATGAGCGACGGGAGCTGACGCTCGACTACGCGCGACTCTTCACGGACATCCGAGAGAGCATCGACGAGGCACACCGCGATGGGACGATCCTCGACGCGGTGCTCGGTGATCTCCCCAGGTACGTGAAGCGCGACCCGGAGCTCGCCTCGACGCTCCACAAGCTTCGCAGCGCCGGCAAGCGGCTCTTTCTGCTCACCAACTCGCGATGGCCCTACACGGAGCGCATGATGGAGTACCTGCTCGGCGGCTCGATGAGCGAGTACCCGTCGTGGAAGAACTTCTTCGACGTGGTGGTCGTGGCCGCGAAGAAGCCGGCGTTCTTCCAGGAGCGTAGGCCGCTGCTCGAGGTCATGGGCAACGAGTCGCGACCCGCGACCTTCCCGCTCGAGCGCGGTCGGGTCTACGAGGGCGGCAGCCTGCACGATCTGGAGCGCGCATTCGGCGTGACGGGCGATCAGATCCTCTACGTGGGCGACCACATCTACGGCGACATTTTGCGCAGCAAAAAGGAGAGCGCCTGGCGCACGGCGATGATCATCCAAGAGCTCGAGCAAGAGATGCGCGCGTACGAAGCGTGCACGGACGACTTCGCGCGCGCCGCGGCACTCGAGGACCAGCGCGAGCATCTAGAGAACGATCTTCGCTTTTATCAGGCGCGGTTCAAGGAGCTCTCGCGCGGCAAGGCGAGCAACGGCGTGACCCCTGCGAACGAGGCCGAGCGCCAGCGCGTCAAGCGTGCGGTCGAGCGGGTGCGCGGCCTGTTGCGACAAGTGGAGACGGAGCTGGAGTCTATCGAGACACGTAGCGACGAGCGCTTCCACCCGTTCTGGGGCTCGCTCCTCAAAGAGGCCAACGAGCAGTCGAGCTTCGGCGATCAGGTGGAGGAGTACGCATGCGTGTATACCTCACGCGTCTCGAACTTCCTCGTGTACTCGCCGCAGCAGCACTATCGCAGCCCGCGCGACGTGATGGCACACGAGATCGGCACGTAGTTGAGCACGTTGATCGAGGCGACACTCAAGCGGCACTTCGAGGATTTCATCGTCGAGGAAATCCCGCTCTATTTGCCCTGCGGCACGGGCGAGCACGTGTACGTCACGTTCGAGAAGCGCGGCAAGAACACGCTCGACGTGGTGAGAGACATCGCGCGCGCGCTCGGCGCCAATCAACGAGACGTCGGCGTCGCGGGGATGAAGGACAAATACGCCGTCACGCGGCAGACCATCTCGCTCACGGCACCACGCGGGCAGAAGACCGAGGAGTTCGCGGAGCGCGCGCTGCAGCTCGCGATTGACGGAGTGCGAATCCTCTCGGTGGGGCGGCACAACAACAAGCTCCGTACCGGGCACCTCGAGGGCAACAAGTTCGAGATCGTCCTGCGGGACATCGATCCTCTGCGATTGCAGGAGGCATGCGAACGCTCGATGGCGCTCACATCAGGTGTCCCGAACGCGTTCGGCGAGCAGCGCTTCGGTCGAGGCAAAGACAACGCGGAGCGCGCGCGCGCTTGGCTACGCGGGGAAGAGGCGCCTCCACGCGATCACAAAAAGAAGCGGCTCCTCTACTCGGCGCTGCAATCGGCCGTGTTCAACGCCGTGCTCGATCGCCGCGTGTCCGAGGGCACGTGGCGAACGCCGATCTTGGGCGACGTCCTCGAGAAGACGGACTCTGGCGGGCGGTTCGTTTGCACGGACGTGGAGGTCGACCGCGAGCGTGCCCTACGCGGCGAGGTCGTCCCCACCGGACCCATGCTCGGGCCCAAGATGGTCAAGCCGGAGGCAGACGCGGCGACGCTGGAGGCCGAGGTTGCGGCGAGTTTCCTCGGGGAAGACGAGATTGTCAGCATGCTGACGAACGCGAGCGGGCTCGGCGAAGGGACCCGGCGCCCCCTCGTCCTTCCCGTGCAAAAGCTTAGTGTCGAGCCGATTTCACCTTCGGACGGGGAACAACCCACGGGCTGCCGGGTTTACTTTGTGATACCAAAGGGCGCTTACGCGACGACTGTCCTGGCCCAAGTTTTCGTTTGGAAAGAACAGATCGCACCGGCGATTGCCGAAACCGAGTCCAACTCAGAAGCATCGCAACCCGAGGGTAGTCACCGAGATGATTGAGCGGATCAAGAGTGCGATGGTTGGCCTTGGGGCAGGTTGGGTCCTGTGGCTCATGATGGGTTTGAGCGTCATCTCGCTCGCCATCATGCTCGAGCGGCTATGGCTCTTCTGGTCGATCGGCGATGACATCCCGAGCTTGATGAAGGACCTCGCGAGGCTCCTGCGCAGCGGAGACATGGACGGCGCGCGCCGTCGGCTCGAGGCCTCTCCGAGCGCCGAGGCCGCGGTCGTGGTCGCCGGCTTGGTGGAGTCCGAGATGGGCGTCGAATCCGCCGAAGAGGCGATGGCCAGCGCGAGCGCGCTTCAGAAGAACAAGCTCGAGCGACGCCTAGCGTTCCTCGGCACGCTCGGCAACAACGCCCCGTTCATCGGGCTGCTCGGTACCGTCATCGGCATCGTCGGCGCGTTCGACGAGTTCGGCAAATCGCACAACACGGGGCTCGGCGCCGCGGCCCAGGCCATCGCGCCCGAGGGCGTCATGCGCAACATCGCAGAGGCGCTCGTCGCCACCGCCGTGGGTCTCGTCGTCGCGATCCCCGCGGTCGCGGCCTTCAACGCGTTCCAGCGAGTCATCAAGACCACGCTCGCCAACACCGACGCGCTCACGCACGTACTGCTCGCGCACCTGAAGGCGCGTCCCGCGTTCGCCGTGGGCGGCGCGGTCGACGCGTCGCCGAAGAGCGAGAAGAAGCCGGAATCCAAGAAAGAAGCGCCGAAGAAGGCGGACGAAGCAGGCGAGGCCGACTGATGGCTGGCGGCGCACAAGATACGGAAGAGGGGATCGTCGGCATCAACGTCACGCCGCTCGTGGACGTGACCCTCGTGCTCCTCATCATCTTCATGGTGGTCTCCAAGGTCATCGTCTCGCAGTCGATCCCGCTCGATCTCCCGAAGGCGGCGGTCGGCACCCAGGCGCAGAGCGTATTTTCCGTCGTGCTGCTCGCGGACGGGTCGTCGCAGGTGGACAGCAAAGCCATCCCCAACGACGAGGCGATCTTTCAGCTCTCTAAAGACGCGCAAGCGAAGAACAACGAGCTGCGTGTCGTCATCAAAGCCGACAGCATTGTCTCGCACGGCCGAGTGATCCACGTGCTCGACTTGCTCAAGCAAGCGGGTGTGACCAAGATCGCTTTTGGCGTCTCGCCAGTCGCCCCGGTCCCAGGCGGCATCGTTCCACAGAAATAAGCCATGCAACACGCCGCACACTCGCCTTATCGCGCGGCGTCCTCGAAAGGGCGCGACAAAGAGCCCCTCGGGCGCATCCTCGACTTCAACCGAGACGCGTGGGTAGTGCTGACGGTGACACTCGGCATCGCGGTGTTCTTTCACGTGGGCGCGTTCATCCGCACGTATCTCATCCCCGTGGAGCTGCTCGACTGGGACCGACGCGTCGCCGAGCACGTGGGCGATCGACTCAACGAGACCTACGAGATCGAGCAAGAGAAGGCGAAGCCTCCGCCGCTGCCACCTCCTGCGCCGGATCCGACTCCCGAAAAGATCGATATAAAGGCCCCGACGCACGAGGCCGCGCCGCCACCGCCTGCGCAGGCCGGCGCGTTGCTCACGGCGGCTGCGAACCCCAACGACGTCGAGGACCTGACCGGCATGTTCGTGTCTGGCAACGCCGACACCTATGCGGGTGGCATCACGACGACCAACGGCACGGGCAAAGATGCAGTCTACAACCGGAACGCGAAGCCCAACGGCGTCCCTGGCGGAACAGGGACGAGCGCAAACCCGCAAGCCGCGGCCAATGCCGGTCCCGATCGTTCGCGCGGGATCCAGCTCGCCAACGGTGCCGAGTGGAACTGCCCCTTCTCGCCCGAGTCCGAGCAGGACCAAATCGACGACGCGTACGTGACGGTCAGCGTGACGGTCGGCGCGGACGGTAGAGCGACGAGCGCGACGATCGTGCAAGACCCTGGGCACGGCTTGGGTCGAGAGGGACGCGCCTGCGCGCTGCGCGAGGTTTTCTTGCCCGCGCTGGATCGCGACGGCTCACCGATCGCATCCACCAAGAGCTTCCGCATCCACTTCGAGCGCTGAGGCGCGCACCCCACGCCTTTACGCACGGCGGCGCGCGCACTACACGCACCGGGCGATGGCCGAACCGCGAGACACACAGGTCCCCGACACGACGCCTGAGCAACACTCCGCCGAGCGCGCGCTCATCGAGGCGCGGCGTACCAAGGCCGAGCGAATCCGCGCGCGGGGAGAGAACCCGTTCGCGAACGACAGCAAGCCGACACTCCCCAACTCGGCCACCTACGATCTGTCCGTGCTGCGTGCGTTCGCCGCGAACGCGATGGAGAACGGCAAGTACGTCACCGAGAAGGTCGACGCGCTCGCCGTAGGCAAGGCGTTCCACGTGCACGGTCGGGTCATTGCCATTCGTGACAACGGCGCGCTCACGTTCATTCGCTTGCGGGACCGCACGGGCGAGCTGCAGCTCTTGCTGAGTGAGGCGAAGATGGGTGCACAATACACGCGCCTCGACGACCTCGATGTGGGGGACTTCCTCGAGGCCGAGGGCTCGCTCACGGCCAGCAAGCGCGGGGAGCTCTCGGTCGAGCCGCAGCGGATCCGCGTGATCACGAAGACGCTGCGCCCACCGCCCGAAAAGTGGCACGGCCTCACGGACGTCGAGCAGCGCTATCGTCAACGTTACGTCGATCTCGTCGCCAACCCCTCAGTTGCCGAGGCGTTCCGCGCGCGCAGTCTCATCGTGCGCGCCGTCAGGAAGATCCTGGACGACCAAGGGTTCTTGGAGGTGGAGACACCTACCCTGCACACGCTCATCGGCGGCGCCGCCGCGCGCCCGTTCAATACGCACCACAACACGCTCGACATGGATCTCTTCCTGCGAATCGCGCCGGAACTCTACTTGAAGCGCCTCGTCGTGGGCGGGCTCGAGCGCGTGTACGAGATCGGACGCTGCTACCGCAACGAGGGCATCTCCACGCGGCACAATCCAGAGTTCACGATGATCGAGTTCTATTGGGCATACGCGACGTACGACGTGCTCATGGACTTCACCGAGTCGATGTTGCGCATCGTGGACGCAGAGCTTGGCAAGGCCATGCCCGAGACGCATGCGACGTGGGCGAAAGAGCGTCCGTTCTCTCTTTCTGAGCCGTTCGTGCGATTGCCAATGCGCGACGCCGTGGCGCACGGCGCGAAGAAGACGGAGATCCCCGAGTGGCAGGCGGCGATCGGGGCCGACGGCGGCATGGGGCTCGTCGCGATGCTCCGCGCCGACTTCGTCGACAGCATGAAAGAGTGGTCCAAGGCGAGCCCGCGCAGCAAGAAGATCGATTGGTCGAACTTCCGCAAGGGCATGGGCAAATGCGACAACGACGGCGAGCGCCTCTTCGCCTGTTACGAGTATCTCGTAGAGCCCTTCTTGGCCGAGGATTTCCGTACGAAAGACGGCTCGCGGAGCGTGCCCGTGTTCGTGAAGGACTACCCGTTCGAGACCTCGCCGCTCGCCCGCCGGAACGACACGCAGCCCGATCTGGTCGACCGCTTCGAGCTGTTCGTCCACGGGCGTGAGCTCTGCAACGCGTTCAGCGAGCTCAACGACCCGGACGATCAGGCCGAACGCTTCCGCGAGCAGGTGCGGAAGAAGGCGGCCGGTGCGGAGGAGACGATGGACTTCGACGAGGACTACGTTCGGGCGCTCGAGCACGGCATGCCGCCGGCGGCCGGCTTCGGCATGGGCATGGACCGCCTCACGATGATGCTCACCAACGCGCCTTCCATCCGCGACGTGATCCTCTTCCCGCTCCTGCGGCCCGAAGCCTGATGCGACGACCGATCGTCTTCTTCGGCGGCGTGCTGCTCGTCGTCGCCGGTATCGCGCTCGGCCTCCGCAGCGAGGCCGACACGCTCAACACCGGCCTGCGCTTCGGTCTGACGACGGTCGCCATCATCCTGGGGATCCTCGTCATGCTCGCCGGCGTCCAGAA
>JAYVYD010000220.1:0-16258 GCA_043784605.1 Myxococcales bacterium
GTCGGCGGAGCCCGTCCGCATCGAGTTCGTAGCCCATAGTCCTCGTCTCGCACGACTTGGATCAGATGGGCAACTTTTGGACACAGTAGTGCTAGCTAGTTGACGGTGATGCTGCCCGTCGCAAGTCCGTTGGTAGAAGCGGCCTCGCGCAAGAAGCTACGGATCAGCACCTTCACGTCGTAGCCTCCCGGCGTGATGGCGCTGCTGTCCTCGTGAGCAACTTCGTAGAACACCGATCCCTTCAACTTCACCAGCGCCGCCGCTGGAACGCTCCCGGTCAGCGCGGACGCCGCGAAGGTGCACGTCGCCAAGACGAGATTGGTCGTGCTGCTCTTCGAAAGCGTGAGCACCACGCTGTTCAGGCCGGTACCGCTCCACGTGATGTCGCGGCTCGTCGACGAGTCCCAGGTGGTGACGTGCGGCGACGTCAAGGTCAGCGTCGCCGGCGATTTGAGCATCTTCGTGAAGGCGGGGACGCCGGCACCGGCGGCCGTGAAGGTGATGTCGGTGGCGCCGAGCCATGCCTGGCTCATCGGAATCGAGCTAGGTGAGTAGACTCCTGCGGCGTTCGGCGTGAGCTTGAGTCCCGCCGGGATCGTCCCGCCCGTGATGGCGATGACGCCCGCCGTCGGCTCCACGGGCGTGGGGCCCGCGTCGACTGCGGCTGGCTTGACGCAATCTTCAACGACGCATGCGCCTTCCGTAGTCTTCGTGCACGTCGGTGCGTTGGCAGATGCCTGGTCGGAGAAGCCGGCCGATCCGAAGAGGGAGTGGGCTGTTGCCGTGTCGTAGTAGATGAGCGTGACGAAACCCGTCTTCGCCGATGGCGTCCCGCCTTCCGGGCTCGGCCCGGCGTCGGGGCCCTTCCCGCTGTCCTTGTCGGTCGACGAGCCGCTGTCATTGGGAAGTCCCGAGTCCGCCGGATTCGTGGGCGTCACGCCGCCGCCCGCCGGATCGCTCGAGCAGGCAGCAAACATTCCGACGGCCGCCGACACGAGGAGGCCCGCGGTCCACGTCCCCAAGTAACCCTTATTTAGCATTAAGCCAGCCTACGACGGCGGCGAAGAATGGCCAGCATAAAGTCCAGCTCCCTGAGGAGCGTCAGGTCGCGTGCGCGCTCTCGGTGGGCGCGCCCCGACCACCTGCCGCCGATCCGAACACGGTGGGCAGGTCGCTCGGCGTCGCTTCGAGCGCATGCTCGGTGACCTCGCTCATGTCGTCGACCAGGAACACCTCGAGCTCACTGCGGTCGGCGCTTCCAGTGTCAGCGCAAATCGTATGACGCGCGCTACGTCAACCCTCCGCCCCTCCGGCGTCATCGCCCATGGAGTCTACGATTCCCTACTCTCAAAAAGCGAAAGCCCCGCGAACCCACCTGGTGGTTCATTGAGGCCCTCACGAGCTGCATCCAACTTGGTCGGCTTGGTCGATTTCGACGATCAACTTCGCATAAGCGGGATTCCGTCTCCCAAATCAGAGCCGCTTGCCATCGCGATGTCCGCGCCCGGCGCCACATAGCCAGCGGCAGCAGACACGAGCTCTTCGTTCAACGCCTTCGCCAATCCCGAATAGTCGCGCCGCTGGTCTCCCATCCACGAGATCGGCGAGTTCTCCTTCTTGGCGTACAATCGCCATGGAAAGCCGTACGAAGCGTCCCACGCGCGCGTCATCGTCATGAACTCGGGGCCGTTCTTCGCGCGCCCATACGCCAAGAAGTATTGGTAGTAGCGCTCGGAGTAAGTCTGCCGGCTCACCATGCCACTCGCCGTGTCGAACATCGCGTCGTGGACAGTGGCGCCGCCCACATAGTTCTCCGCGAAGTCGAGCTTGAACCCATCAATTCCCGTGGAGAGCGCGTTGTCCTCTTGACGGTGCATCCACGCGGTCGCGTCCGGACTGAAGAAGTCCACGCCGCCGCCCGTTCCCTTCCACCAGAAGTAGGTCATGCCTTGATTGACGAAGTAGTTGCAGTCGAGAGCCTCTTGGAAGTTAGGAGACGGAGACGGATAGGTCTCGCCTCCGAACTCCGGATCGAAGCTGGACGAGTTGATCATCGCGGTCGTCCAGAGCACGGTATGAATGTTCATCGCGTGCGGCTTGGCGACGAGTCCCGTCATGTCCGGATATAGCGCGTGGGGTTGGGGACGAACGTCGTGTAGTTGGTCCCCCACGGACTATCGACAATCACCCTGCCGAGCGGAATGCCGCGACTCTGGAACCCCGCAACGAACGCCTCGGTGTCCGCGCGCGTGGAGATGTCCTTGCCAGCCCACGGCTCGAGCGCCCGAGCTGGCGTGTACCCGACGGGGTCGGCGAGCACGTCGCGATCGGCACCAACGCACGGGTTGGGCGCTCGAGCCGGTGGTTGCGAGGCGCATGAGCCACGTGAACCCGATCGCTCCGATCAACCCGCGCGCATGTCGCGACGGTAACACGTCCTCTGCTATGGTCGGCCCGCCGTGCGTCGCTCCACATTGTTTGCTGCCCCCATGGCCGCTTGTCTGACGCTCGCTTCGCAGGCGACCGCTCGTGAGGAGGACGGCCCGGTGCCGCCCGTCTTCGCCGGCGTCGTGTGGGTGGCCACGCAGCTAGTGCCTAGTTCGCTATTGGCTTATGGCTCCGGCGCCGTGCACGGAGGCGTGCGGTGGCAGGTGACTCCGCTCTCGCTGTCATTCGGAGTAGCCGCGAGGCCCGTGCGCGCGTTCTTGGTCGCGCCGATCGCCCGATACTCCGGATCGCTCGAGTTCCTCTTCTCGCCCGAGTGGATCGGAGGCGCAGCGGAGAACAGTACCGGGTGGGTCGCACGCTTCGGAACACGTCTCTACTTGCCAGTCGTTGGCAAGGGCGAGTCCTTCGCGTGGTCGGTCGGCGGCTCGTACTATCGAGCCGCTGGCGGCGACGGGTTCGCGGCCGAGCTTGGCGCCTATTGGCTATTCGGAGTCTTTGGGCTCACGGCGACCGTCGCGCCCACGATGACCCAGCGAGAGATCATCACCGCATTTCAAATCAGGTATTTCTAGATGAGACGCGCCCTCCTCTTCTCTGCGCTCTTCGCTCTGCACGGCTGCGGCTTCGGCGGCCGCGTGATCTTGGCGAACCTGGCCGAGAAGGACCCGCCGCGGCCCGTCCCGAACAAGATCGCGGATCCCTACCGCTCCGACACACGACTGTCTGCGCTCTGGATCGGGCACGCCTCGGTCTTGATCCAAATGGACGACCAGTTCGTGATGACCGATCCCGTCTTCACGAGCGCCGTGGGCGAGCTCTCCCCGCGCTTGATCGAGCCTGGGTTGGCAGTCGAGAGCGTGCCGCCGCTCGCGGCCGTGGTCATCAGTCACATGCATTTCGATCACTTGAGCTTTGGCTCGTTGGAGATGATCCAAGACAAAGTGGGAGTGTTGCTGTTGCCGCCGGGCGCGCAGTCTTCCGTGCCGACATACTCTTTCGAAAGCCGTGAGGTGGAGCGCTGGGTGTCCGTCACCTCTCGCGGCGTGAAGATCACGGCGGTGCCCGTCGCGCATGTCGGCGGCCGCTATGGCGTGGACGCCGCGATTCACCCGTGCGCGTTCACGGGCTGGGTATTCGAATATCATGGTCTCTCGGTCTACTTCGGCGGAGACACGGCACTTGATCGCCCACTGTTCGAGGCCGCGCGCCACAAATTTCCGAATCTCGATTTGGCGCTATTGCCTATATGCCCATTGCACCCCAGGGACTTCATGGCACGTACTCACATGTCGCCGGCCGAAGCGCTCGACGCGTTCGGCCTTCTCGGCGCCAAGAGCATGTTGCCCATTCACTACGACACGTTCATCAACTCGGACGACGCGCCTGGAGAGTGCCCCCGCGTGCTGCGTGAAGCCATGGGCGCGCGCGGGATTGGCGACGACCGAGTGACGGTCTTGAACGTGGGCGAGCAGCGCGTCTACGCGCGGACCCGATAAGGCATTAGGCGAACCGTGAGGCCTTGGATCATCGTCGGTGGAGGCGCGTGCGGCGCTGTCATCGCGTCTCGTGGGACCGAGAACGGCGACGTGCCCGTGACGCTGCTCGAGGCGGGTCCCGACTACCCGACCGAAGTGCCCAATGACCTCAAGGACGGTCGGCGCAACTCCATCCACCGCCACGACTGGGGCTATCACCACACCCCGACGACCGGCCAGCGCATCCCGTTCAGCTTCCCGCGTGGTCGTGTGATGGGTGGCTCCTCTGCCGTGAACACGTGCATCGCGGTGCGCGGTAGACCTTACGACTACGACGAGTGGGAGCTGCCTGATTGGACGTTCGAGCGATGCTTGGCCGCGTTCAAGCGACTGGAGAACGACCTCGACGTGCACGACGAATGGCACGGAGATTCGGGCCCGATCCCGCTTCGTCGGCACACGCGCGACGAGCTCGTGCCTTGGCAGGCGGCGTTCATGGACTCCTGCCGCGAGCACGAACTGCCGGCGTGCGACGACCACAATCATCCCGAGAAGTGGGGATGGGGCCCGCACGCGATGAACAAGGTCGGCGGTGAGCGCATGAGCGTCGCGCGCGGATATCTCACGCGTAGCGTGCGCAAGCGCGACAATCTCCAATTGCGTCCCGAGCATCTCGTGCGGCGAGTTCTTTTCGAGAACAAGACGGTCATCGGCGTCGAGGTAGAGCGCGCGGGCCGCATCGAGCGTGTGATGAGTGATCGCGTGATCCTCTGCGGCGGGTCGATCAACACACTAGGCATCTTGTTGCGGAGCGGGATCGGGCCGCGCGAACGCGTTCAGGCGCTCGGCGTCGACCTGATCATGGACTCGGCGTCGGTCGGCGAGAAGCTCCTCGATCACCCCGGGTCGGCGCTGTTCTTCTTGCCCAGGCCGGGAGTCGTCAAACTCAACGACCCATTGATCCAAACCGCTTATCGCTACTCGGGAGAGTCCCGCCCCTACCCGTTCGACATGCAGCTGCAGGCGGGCTCGGTGCTGTATTTCCCTTGGGTCACCGTTCCGCTCGTGTCGCTCATGACTCAAGTGGGAAAGCCTCGCGGGTACGGCACTATCGACTACACGAGCGCGGACGTCCGCCACAAACCGCGGATCCACACGCGCGCGTTCGAGGACCAAGAGGATCGCCAAGCCGCGATCGCGTCCATGCGCCTCGCATACGAGATCTCGCAGCGACAGCCGATGCGGGACATGGCCATCATGATTTGGCCCCGCCCAAAGACTCTATTTTCGGACGCGGCACACGAGTGGATTCGAGGCGCGTGCGACTCCGGATATCACCCTTGCGGAACGGCTCCCATGGGCAAGGCCGTGGACTCGCGCGGCCGCGTGAAGGGCGTGCGCGGCTTGTGGATCGCCGATATGAGCATCGTGCCGACCGTGCCGAGCGCCAACACCCATTTGACCGCAGTCATGATCGGCGAGCGCTTCGGAGAGTGGCTCCGAGACGGCGGACTCGAGTAAGCGTCAAGGCCCCGTGATTTTGGCGCCATTGAGCGCCTCGGTCTTTCCGGTCACTTTCGTGCCGGTGAACGTCACCTTGGAGGCCGCCGTCGCGTGTACGGCGAATGTGGAGCCATTGAGGCTGCCTTTCTGCATGACGACGCTCCCGTTTCCGCCGGCTTCGATCCCGGTGTCCGCCGTGATGTCGACGTCGACCAGCGTTACTGAGCAGTTGCCCAAAGCGGTAATCGCGGTGCCTGTCACGTTGGCTTTGATGTTCTTGAACGTGACGACGTCATTGGCTCCACACGTGAATGGGGTCTTACCGTCCCATGTCGCCGCGGGCGCGGTGGCCGAGTCGCTCGCCACGCCATGCCATATATAAAGCCCCAATCCGGCGAGCCCGATGAGCACGATGACCATGACCAAGCAGCCACCTGCCCACCAAATGAGCTCCGTCTTCATGCGGTCTTTTGCGCGCTCTTTGAGGCTCCCCATGATGGCGCTGCCGGTACTTGGATTGGCGGGCGGCCTGCCGATGGCGGGTTGTTGTGGCGCGTTCCCGTCTAGGCCGAACGCCATGGTCAGCTCGCCGACACGAATGCCGTTCTGGTCGAGCCCCGAGGCGCGGATGATCTGTGGGATTAGCTGCGCGACGCTATTGTTATTGAGCTGCGCAAAGGTCAATTCCCGGTGGTGCAGCTTGTAACCAACGACATCGTGGATTGCCTTGAGGATCTGCGCTTGAACGTGTGGATCGTTCGGCTGAGCGCTCGAGTAGTCGCATGTCCCGGTGACGGTGACCGGCACTTGTCGCTGCTGAACCTCGTCGAAGAAGGAGCCGATGGGGCCGCCGATTTGGCACATCATTCGGCAGAGCATAGCGCAACGTCTCGGGCGCCCGAGCGACGAGTCAGGATTTGCGGAGGCGTCGAACCCTCAGGCGTGGGCGCTCGCGAAGAACTTCCCTGTCGGGGTCTTCGCTTTCGCGAGTGAGCGCGCCTCACCTTCGTAGACGATGCTGCCGCCTTCCATACCGCCTTCGGGGCCGAGCTCGACCACCCAGTCTGCGGACGCGATCACGTCGGGGTGGTGCTCGATGACGATGAGCGTATCTCCGCGTGCGACGAGGAGATCGAGCACGCTGATCAATCGGCGCGCGTCACTCAAGTGAAGTCCCGTTGTGGGCTCGTCGAGTACATATACGGTGGGCTCGTGGGCGATCTTCGCCGTGAGCTCTGCCGCCAGCTTGAGCCGCTGCGCCTCGCCTCCAGAGAGTGTGTGTGAGCCCTGGCCGATCTGGAGGTAGCCGACGCCGAGATCGCATAGCGTCTGCAGCGGACGAGAGATCTTTCGGTGATTCTGGAACGCCTCCGCGGCCTCCTCGGCAGAGAGCTGCAGCACGTCTCCCGCGGAGAGGTTCGCGTACTTCACCTCGAGCGTTGCGGGTTCGAAGCGCGCGCCGCGGCACGCCTCGCACGTGGAGATCACGTCGGGCAAGAACGCCATCTCGCTGACGATCGCGCCCTGACCTTCGCACGCGGGACACCTCCCACCGGCGGCGGCCGAGTTGAACGAGAAGCGCGCGGGCCCGTAGCCGCGAATCTTGGACTCGGGCAGAGACGCGAAGAGGCGGCGCACCTCGTCCCAGACGCCGAGGAAGGTCGCCGGTACGCTGCGCGGTGAACGGCCGATGGGTGACTGATCAACCGCCATCGCGCGCTTGACGTATTGATGACCCGTGAGCTTGTCGTGCGCGCCTGGAACGTCGGAGACCAGACCGAGCGCCTTACGCAGCGCCGGGTACAAGACGCGCCGAACCAGCGTGCTCTTGCCGGATCCGCTGACGCCCGCGACCACGGTCATGCGTCCGATCGGGACACGGAGCGTCACGTCCTTCAGGTTGTGCTCGCGTGCGCCGCTGAGCACGAGGAAGCGATCGGGCATCTTCAGCGGCTTGCGCCAGGCGCGCGTGGACATCGCGAGCGCCTGTGCGGTGGGGGCGTCGGGATGCGCGAGTACGGCGTCTGCGCGACCCTCCGCGATGATGCGACCTCCGCCGCGACCTCCGGACGGACCGAGATCGATCAGGTGGTCGGCCGCGCGGATCGTGTCGACGTCGTGCTCGACGACGAGCACCGTGGAGCCCGAGCGCGTGAGTGCGCGCAGATTATCGATGAGTCGGCGCGTGTCGCGTGGGTGCAGGCCGATGGTCGGCTCGTCGAGGACATAGAGCGCGCCCGTGAGGCCGCTACCCAGCTGCGCGGAGAGTCGAAGCCGCTGCATCTCGCCGCCGGAGAGCGTGGACGCCGCGCGATCGAGCGCGAGGTAGCCTAGGCCCACGTCCACCGCAAAGCGCAGCCTGCGCAACAGCTCCGCGTGAGGGGCCTCCGCGATGAGCGCGGCCTTGCCGGTAAACTTCCAGGCCGATGCGAGCGCCAACACGTGCGTCACGTCTCGGCGGGTGACCGAAGCGTACGTCTCGCCGAAGAGTCGGACCCGACGCGGCACGGCGGAGAGTCGTGCGCCGTCGCACTCGTCACAAGCGCGTGTCTCGCCGAGCTCGATGCCGCTGGGGCCGCCGCGAACGCCCGTTCCCTCGCACGCCTCGCACGCGCCCTGTTTCGTGTTGAACGAAAACCAGCGTGGGTCGAGCTCCGGCACGCCAGTCCCGCACTGCGGGCATGCGCGGGCCGTCGAGAGGACGCGCTCTTTCGGAGACGCCTTCGCCGACGGCGCGCCGTCCGAGACGCGGAGCCCGCCGCCGCCCCAAGCAATCGCGCGATCGAACACCTCGCGTTGGAGGTCTGCCAGTCGCCCGTAGTGGACGATGAGATCGATCGTGTGCTCCTTCGACTTCGCGAGGCGCGGCGGCGGATCGATCCCGATGATCGCGCCGTCCACCCGCGCGCTGACAATGCCCGCGCGAGCGGCGCTCGTGAGCAAATCCAAGTACGTGCCCTTGCGCGCGCGAACTGCAGGCGAATACACGGTGGATCGCGCGTCGGACTTCGACGATGTGAGGCGAAGAAATAGCTCGTCTGGAGAGATCGCCTCGACAACGCCGTCGCACTTCGGGCAGTGCATCTCGCCGAGCTTCGCGAACAACAGGCGCAGGTAGTGAGCGGCCTCGGTGACTGTCGCGACCGTAGAGTTGGCGCCCGCGCGCGTGGTTCGCTGCTCGAGCGCGATGCTCGGCGGCACGCCCGTGATGCGGTCGACGTCAGGTCGCGGCAGCGTCGGCAGGAACTGACGCGCGTACGGAGTGAGCGTCTCCATGAAGCGGCGCTGCCCTTCGGCGAAGATGACGTCGAACGCGAGAGACGATTTCCCCGAGCCGCTCGGCCCCGTGACGACGCAGAGACTGCCGTGCGGGATGGAGCACGTGATGTCTTTCAGGTTGTGCTCTCGCGCGCGCTCCACGCGAATCGCCGGCTGCGACTGATCGGTTGAGCGAGCACGCGGAGGCTGAATTTTGCTGCCTGCCGTATGCGCTCGCAGCGCGAGACCCGTGCGCGTCTTCTGCTTGCTGACGGAAGCAGGAGTGCCGATGGCGACGATCTCTCCGCCGTGGGGACCCGCGTCGGGTCCGAGGTCAATGACCCAATCCGAAGCGCGGATGACGTCGAGGTCGTGCTCCACGACGAGCACGCTAGCGCCCGCACTCGTGAGTTCGTGCATCGCGGCGATCACGTGTCGTGTGTCGCTCGCGTGCAGCCCCGCGCTCGGCTCGTCGAGTACGAAGAGCGTGCCGGCCGTCTCTTCGGACAGCGCTCGCGCGAGCTTGAGGCGCTGCGCTTCTCCTCCCGAGAGCGTCGAGAGCGGCTGCCCGAGTGGCAAGTAGCCGAGCCCCACGCGCACGCAAGGAGACAGCGCGCGGCGAAACACGGGGTCGTCGTCGTCGCTTGCGTCGAATACGGCAAGGGCCTCTTCGATCGTCATGTTGAGCACGTCCGCGACGCTGCGGTCGCGGTGCTTGACCGTCAGCACCTCGGGCTTGAAGCGCTTGCCCTGACACACGGCGCACAAGAGCGACACGTCCGCCAAGAACTGCATCTCGATCGTCTCGTAGCCTTCGCCCGAGCACGCCTCACAACGACCCGCGCCGGCGACGTTGAAGGAGAAGTGCGAAGCGGCGAGACCGCGACTCACCGCAGACGACTCGCCTGCGAAGCGCGCGCGGATGCGGTCCCACGCCTTGGTGTAGGTCGCCGCGTTGCCTCGTGCCGTGCGGCCGAGAGGGCTCTGATCCACGAGCACCGCTCGTCGCAGCGTCGATGTCCCGGAGAGCGAGGCGTAGGCGCCGGGCTTGTCCACGCTCGTGTCGCCGAGAGCGCGCGCGACGCCGCGGTAGATGATGTCACGTGAGAGCGTGCTCTTGCCCGAGCCGCTCGGTCCCGTCACCGCGCACACGACGCCGAGCGGAACGTCGACGTCGACCGACTTCAAGTTGTGCTCGCAGGCGCCTCGCACGAGGAGGCTGGTTTTAGACTTCCGCGGCGTTTTCTGCGCGTCGCTCTGTCGCGCCCAGGCGAGCGCGGTTGGGTGAGAGGTACGGCCCAGCGCTGCGGGTGTTCCGTCGAACAGGACGTTGCCGCCGAGACTCCCCGCGCCGGGACCGAGCTCGATCACGCGATCGCACGCCTCGACCACACCGCGATCGTGCTCGATGACCAACACCGAATTTCCCGCGCTCGCGAGATCGCGCATCGCGCCCGCGAGCTTCGGAACGTCCGTCGCGTGCAGACCCACCGTCGGCTCGTCCAGCACGAAGAGCGCTCCCGTGAGGTTCGCAGAGAGCGCCGTCGTGAGGCCCGCGCGCTGCGCTTCACCGCCCGAGAGCGTACGTGCCTGTCGGTCGAGTCGCAGGTAGCCGAGACCCACCTTGTCCAAGTAGCCGAGGCGCGCGACGAGCTCCGCGTGTGCGAGCTTGCCCTGCGCGTCCTTCGGAGCGACCGTCCGAAGGGTGCCCGAGGCTTCGGTCACGGTGAGGCCGTGCCACGCGCCGACGTCGAGATCGGCCACGCGATAGGTGCGCGCGGTGTCGTTGAGCCGCGAGCCCTTGCACGCACCGCAGATTAGGTACTCGCGGTAGCGCGCCAAGAACACGCGGACGTGCATCTTGTAGGTGCGCGTCTCGAGCCATTTGAACCAGGCGCGTACGCCGGGATATTTGCCCGCTTTCCAGCTCCCCTCGCCCTCGAGGACGGCCTCGCGCTGCGCAACGGTGAGGGCCTTCCACGGTGCGTCTGCGGGGATCTTGTTCTTGGCGCAGAACTTCACGAGCACTCCGCGCTCCCACTCGGCCGACGATCCGCCCCAGGCCTTGATCGCTCCCTTGGCGATCGACTTGCTCGGGTCCGGGATTACCTTGTCCCAATCCACCGCGATGATCCGACCGAAGCCCTTGCACTGCGGGCACGCGCCGATCGGCGAGTTGTACGAGAAGAGTCCCGCGCGCGCGGGGTGGAACGACGCCGCGCAGCTCGGACACACGAGCCCTTTTGCGACGTCGGTGGAGCCTGCGGCACCGGTGATGATCGTGGCGCGACCGTGCCCTCGCTCCCACGCGGTCTCGATCGCCTGCTGCAACCTGCGCGCGTCGGACCTCTTCATCGTGACGCGATCGACGACCACCGAAGCGCCGGCCGCGAGTGCTTCGCTCGGAGGCACGACATCGAGATCTCGGAGCTCGCCGCCGATCAACAGTCGTCGATATCCGTCCTTCGCGAGCGTCTCTCTGAGCTCTAGGAAGTGCTCGCCGCTCTTGGGTGAAAGGTCATAAACGATAGTGGCTTTATCCGCGCCGGTAGCGGCTGAAAGTAGGGCCTCCGTCGCGTCCGCCGCGGTCGTCTCGCGCGCGAGGACTCCGCACTTGCCGCAAACGGGTAGAGACTCTTTGGAGAACATCGCCGCGAGGTACGGCTCGAGATCCGCCATGGTCGCCAGCGTGGAGCGGCTCGACTTGATGGGTGCGCGGCGATCGACCGCGACCGTCGCCGCCACGGGATCCAGGGAGTCGATCGGCGGGCGCTCGAGGCGCTCGAGAAACTGGCGCGCGTACGGGCTGAAGCTCTCGACGAATCGCCGCTGTCCCTCCGCGTAGAGCGTATCCATCGCGAGGGAGCTCTTGCCTGCGCCGCTCGGTCCGGTGAGACACGCGAGCTCACCGGGGTGAAGGTCGAGCGAAACACCCTTCAGGTTGTGCGTACGCGCGCCACGGAGGCGGATGGGATGCATGGGAGCTGCGCAGTATAGGGCGCACATGAATTCGGCAACCGTCACACCGAAGATCGACCCGACCGCAACCGCCACCTTTGCTCACGCATCCACTCTCACGATGACCCCTCTTTATTCAGCAAGCTCCAAAGCAGTTGGCGGCCGTGAAGGCCACGTGAAGTCCGCGGACGGCATCATCGATCTCACGCTGACGATGCCCAAGGAAGTCGGTGGCACTGGCCTCCCCGGCGCAAACCCCGAGACGCTCTTCTCCGCGGGCTATGCGTCCTGCTTCGAAGGCGCGCTCCGGTTGGTGGCGCGCATGCAGAAAAAGGCGATCAAAGAGGTGAGCACCACCTGCAAGGTCACGCTCAACAAGACAGAGGCGGGAGGCTTTGCCCTCTCCGCGGAGATGCACTGTCACATCCCCGAGCTGCCCAAGGCAGAGGCCGAAGCCCTGGTGAAGGCCGCGCACGAGGTGTGTCCGTACTCGAACGCCACGCGCAACAACATCGAAGTGAAGCTCTTCGTCGACTGAGTCAGATCTGCCGGCGCGCGATCAAAAGCACGGTCCGACGCCGTTTGCGGTAGGACACACCCCGTGACCATCCCAAGCGGCCTCGGTCGCGCAGACCGCCTCGTAGTCGGGATCTACCTTCGGCGCACCGTTGACGAGAACGTCGGACACTCGCAGAAACGCCAAGACGCGCGCGGCCGTCGGGACATTGGCGATGATGTCCACGACGGCGGCGGGGAACTGACTCTTATGGATGCCGAAGACGGTCGAACGCGCTGACCAGGTGGCGGCGGCTGCTGCGTCGTATCGCAACAACGCCGGGTCCGAGGGAACCCACGCCCGGGACGTGATCACGTTGTTGGCGTCGACATAGAGCTCTGCGGACTCGATCATCAACACGCGCGAGAGGTCGAACCCCAAGCTCACGGCGACGTTGAGGGTGAGCGCCGATGCCGCGCGATGGTCCGGGTGACAGTAGACGCCGTGCCGGGGGTCGAACGTGACGATGACGTCGGGGTGAAATTGCGTGATGGCGTCTTTGACCTTCTGCGTGATGAGCGCGGAGCCCGTGTCGTTCGGTATGCCGCTGTAGGACTGATTCCAATTTTCGACGTCGCCGGTC
The DNA here is from genome assembly GCA_043784605.1 of Myxococcales bacterium. GTDB lineage: Bacteria > Myxococcota_A > Polyangia > Polyangiales > Polyangiaceae > JANYHY01. Next base: position 12,782 of record JAYVYD010000220.1, read on the forward strand.
GGCGTCGCTGAAGCCGTGTCCTCGCGCGCGAGCTCGTCGAGCTGACCGTGAAAAAACGAGGCCGAAAGGACCATCTCTTTGTGTCGGAGCGCGCCGATGCTTCCGGCCGGCATGCCTCCTTTGTCGACGAAGCCGCACTCGGCCGGCGAGAGCTTGCATCCCTTGCCACCGTCCGTCACGACCAAGAACGCACAGCTCGCTCCGTGGAGATTGCACATGTCGTAGAGAAGCGGCGCGACGTAGTTCTCGTCGTCGGGGTGCGCTCCGACCCACAAGACGTTGTGCGCGCTGCCGATGATGGCGGCAAGAGGACCGGAAGCATTCGGAGCGTCGAGGCGCGAGCCATCCGCCAACGTACCGGCGTCGACCGAGGGGCCATCGACGCTGTTGGAGGAGCAAGCGACTGCTGCAAGAAGCAAGACGCGAAGAGTGCTCATGGGTACCCGACGGGCGACCGCGCTCGCGGTAGCGTAATTCGAAACGTCGCACCGGACTTGGTCCCCGCGAGCTCGATCGTTCCGTGATGAGCGGTGACGATGCGACGGGCCAGCGCGAGGCCGAGGCCCGTGCCGCCCATACGCGCGGTCACCAGCGGCTCGAACAACCGATCGGCAATCGTAGCGGGAACTCCGGGGCCGTCATCGGAGACCGTGATCACGGCGCGCTCGCCGACTTCGACGCACGTGCGAATCGTGGGGACGACAGGTGCGCTCGCCTGTGCGGAGTTCTCGAACAAGCAACGGAACACCCGTGAGAGGAGCGTCGGGTGTGCTTGCAGAGTGCACCCTTCGACGTCATCCACGAAGTTTGCCTCGCCGCCAACCCCTGCCCTCGCCGCCGAGAGGACGTCTCCGAGCAACGTCGGCTCCGTTGCGACCGCCTCGTTGCGAGCGAGCGCCATCATCCCGTCCACCACGGCCTGGGCGATGCGCGTGTGACGTTCGATCTTCTGCAAGTGCGGCGCGCAGTCGGCCGGGCTCTTCTGCGCGAGGTAGGTGCTCGCGCTGATCACGAGCAGCGCGTTCCGCAGCTCGTGCACAATCTCACCCGCGATCTCGCCCAGCGCGGCGAGCTCTGCCAGAGCCTTGTCATCCACCCCGCTAGCCTACACAAGAATCATAGCGCCAAACTACCCTCAAACTGCGGTACGCTGCCCGTGTCCGTCTGACGCCCACTCCGCTCCTTTCGAGAGACGACGTCCTTTCCGCCACAACATGCGCCCCGTCCAGAACGAGTCGAAAATCCAGGTCGGCACGCTGCTCCTCGGCAAGTACAAGGTGCTGCGCGAAATCGGGCGTGGCGGAATGGCGGCCGTCTACGAGGCCGAGCAGCTCGCGCTCGGTAAGAAGGTCGCGATCAAGGTGCTCGCGGCGGAGCTGAGCGGCTCGAACATCGTCATCGAGCGCTTCTTTCGCGAGGCACGCGCGGCCGCGAGCATCAAGAGCCCGTACATCGTCGACGTGTACGACTCGGGCCGCCTCGAGGACGGCCGCCCGTTCATCACGATGGAGATGCTCGACGGCGAGAGCCTCTACGATCGCATGGCGCGCATCCGCCTCATCGACATCCCCACCACCGTGCGCGTGATCGCTCACTGCGCCAAGGGTCTGATGAAGGCGCACCACGCGGGCATCGTGCACCGTGATTTGAAGCCCGAGAACATCTTCATCACGAAGGGCGAGGACGGCGAGGAGATCTGCAAGCTGCTCGATTTCGGACTCGCCAAGTTCTACGCGCCCGTCGCGGGCGACGAGAAGGCGCAGCGGCTCACGCGCGAGGGCGCGGTCTTCGGAACGCCCGCGTACATGTCTCCCGAGCAGGTGAAGGGGCAAGGCAGCGTCGATCACCGCGCAGACCTCTGGGGCCTCGGGTGCATGGCGTTCGAGTGCCTGATCGGCAGGCCCGTGTGGAACACCGATCAGGGCGTCGCGATGACGTTCGCGGCGATAGCGACTCAATCTGCGCCCGTCCCTTCGAAGATTCGCGCAGACCTGCCCGCTGCGTTCGACGAGTGGTTCCTGAAGGCGCTGCAGCGCGATCCCGACCTGCGTTTCCAGAACGCGAAAGAGCTCTCGGACGCGCTCACGAAGGCGCTCGGGCAAGCCGCCAACGTCTCGATGGTGAACGTGAGCGACCTCGAGGACATCGAGGTGAACTTCGCAGCCGCCGCGCGCGTGCCCGCGAGCCATCCGTCGCCGCCCGACTCCTCGCCGATGGCGATTAAGACCACGCCGGAGCCTTCGTCGCCGTCCGTGCCGTCCGACCCGAAGGCGGAGACACCGAAGGCAACGACGAGCGTGACCGAGCTCCCGCCGACATCGACGCCCAAGGACTCGCGCCGTCCGCCGCCGAAGCCCGGCGCCCTGCGATGGGCATTCTCGCTCGCGCTCTTTCTAGGCGGAGTCAGCGCCGCGTATTATGTGTATACTACACTGTTGCGCCAGCAAGTATTCACCGACGTGGTCGTCTCGAGCTCGAGCGCGGTGAACGCGTCTCCCACCGACAGCGTGGCGCCGCCCGTCACGCCGCCGGACGATCCCAAGTGGGCACAGGCCCTCGCGGACGGTCAGAAGGCGTTCGTGCAAGGCGACGCTGCGGGCGCACAGAAGAAGTGGAAAGAGGTCGCAGACCTCGGCGGCGGCGCGATAAGCAAGACGTTCATCGACCAGACGAAGGCCGCGGCGGCTGGCACCGGGCCATGCAAAATGGTCGTGTTCTCTCACCCGCACATCTCGCAGACCGCAGTGAACGTCAGCCGCCCGACGATCGCGAACAGTCTTCGCGGGCTCCTCGTCGCGTGGACGGACGACCACGAGCAACCGGGGCATGATCACGTCTACTCCGTGATCACGGACGAGTTCGGTCACCCGACCTCCGGCGCGCGCGATCTCACGCCCGAGGCTAGCGGCGCGATGCGACCCACTCTGCTCTCCGCCGGAGAGCGCACCGCGCTGCTCTACTGGGATCGCGCCGGACGCGAGGCAGGCGTTCGTGCGCGCTGGCTCGACGAGAGCGGTCACATCGCGGGCGCGAGCACGCTCGTGGGCGCGGGCGGGCGGCCCGGAAACTATTGGCCGTCGATGGACAAGTCTCCCGAGGGCTACGTCGTCGTTTGGCAGGACGATCGCGACAAAGAGGGCGACGATCTGTTCATGCGCAAGCTCACGCCCGAGCTCGATCCGGCCGGGAACGAGATCCGTCTGACGGACTACGCTCCGCAATTCGGGACCAGGGTCGTCAACGTGCGCGTTCCCACGATCGCCGTCGCGAGCAACGCGATCTTCGTCGCGTACAAGCTCGAGCGAGACACGGCCCACTGGATAGAGCGCATGCGAATCCCGCTCAACTCGGCGGAGCTCGCCAAGGGCCTCGTCGAGCAGCCGACCGTGATCGGCAAGCCCAAGAAAGATCGCGAACTCGGCGACGTCAAACCCGTCAGCGAAGACAGGGTTCCCGGAGACGCGCCCGCCATCGAGT
>JAYVYD010000221.1:0-6486 GCA_043784605.1 Myxococcales bacterium
GTGACGGGGACGTGCGCGCTGCCCGAAGGCACCAAGATGGTGATGCCGGGCGACAACATCAAGATGACGATCGAGCTCATCACGCCGGTGGGTCTCGAAGAGCAGATGCGTTTCGCCATCCGCGAGGGCGGCAAGACCGTCGGCGCTGGCATCGTCACGAAGGTTCTGGAGTAAGGAAGCAGCAATATGGCCAACACGACCAAAATTCGAATTCGCCTGAAGGCGTTCGACCACCAGCTCCTCGATAAGTCGGCGACCGACATCGTGGAGACGGCGAAGCGCACCGGCGCACGCGTCGCGGGTCCCATCCCGCTTCCGACCCACATCTCGCGTTACACGGTGCTCCGCGGACCTCACGTCGACAAGAAGTCGCGCGAGCAGTTCGAGATCCGCACTCACAAGCGCTTGCTCGACATCCTCGAGCCCACCCAACAAACGCTCGATGCGTTGATGAAGCTCGATCTGTCGGCTGGCGTCGACGTCGAGATCAAGAGCTAAGAGGGCGCCATGGCAAAGATCGACGTCTTCAATCTGAAGCGCGAGAAGGTCGGCACCATCGACCTCTCCGACGAAGTGTTTGCAACCGAAGTCAAAGAGCAGCTCTTCTACGAAGTAGTGAAAGCTCAGTTGGCCTCGCGTCGCGCGGGCACCTCGTCCACGAAAGAGCGCTCGGCCGTCAGCGGCTCGAGCAAGAAGGTCAACAAGCAGAAGGGCACGGGGCGCGCGCGCCACGGCTCGATTCGCGCGCCAATCTACGTCGGCGGCGGCTCGGTGCACGGCCCGATGCCGCGCGACTGGAGCTACCGTCCGCCGGCGAAGGTTCGAAACGGAGCGCTGAAGAGCGCGCTGTCCTTGTTCGCAAAAGAGGGCCGCATGTTGGTCGTCGAGAACTTCACGATGTCCGAAGTGAAGACCAAAAACGTGTTGAGCACGCTCACCACGCTCAAGGCCGCCAAGAAGGTGATGGTCGTCGACTTGAGCGACAACCAGAACCTCAAGCTGTCGATCCGCAACTGCAAGGACCACCAGTTCTTGCCGCCCGAGGGCGTCAACGTGTTCGACCTTCTCCGCCACGACACGCTCATCGTGAGCAAGAGCGCCGCGAAGGCCCTCGAGACGCGTTGCCTCAAGGCCAAGAGTGAGGAGGCTGCCAAATGAGAAACGATCAAATCCTCCGTCGTCCCATCGTGCTGACCGAAAAGTCGAGCATGCTGCGCTTGCAGAACCAGGTGATCTTCGAGGTCGCTCGCGAGGCGAACAAGATCCAAATCAAGAACGCAGTCCAGGCCCTCTTCAACGTGAAGGTGCTCGACGTGAACACGCTCAACTATCGCGGCAAGGATCGCCGTATGGGCCGTGGCCACGCGAAGCTCAACAACTGGAAGAAGGCCATCATCACGCTGAAGGAAGGCGACTCGATCGACTTCTTCGGCGACAACGCACCGACCGCGAGCGTCTAACATGGGAATCAAGAGCTACAAGCCGACGTCACCAGCACGTCGCTACTACTCGGTCTCCGACTTCAAGGAGCTCACCAAGGGCAAGAAGCCCGAGAAGAGCCTCCTTGAGCATCAGACCCGCACAGGCGGCCGCAACCAGACCGGCCGCATCACCAGCCGCTTCCGTGGCGGTGGTCACAAGCAGCGCTATCGCATCATCGACTGGCGCCGCGACAAGGTCGGCATTCCCGCGGCCGTGGCTTCGATCGAATACGATCCGAACCGTACCGCGCGTATCGCGCTCTTGAATTACGTCGATGGTGAGAAGCGCTACATCCTCGCGCCCGACGGCATGAACGTCGGCGACAAGGTCGTCTCGTCCAAGGCCGCGGACATCAAGCCCGGCAACTCGATGTCGCTCCGCTACATCCCGCTCGGCACGACGATCCACAACGTGGAAATGAAGATCGGCAAGGGCGCGCAGATGATTCGCTCGGCGGGAACCGGCGGCGTGCTGATGGCCAAAGACGGGGACTACGCGCAAGTGCGCATGCCCTCCGGCGAGGTCCGCATGGTCCACCAGGACTGCCACGCGACGGTCGGCCAAGTGTCGAACATCGACCACTTCCACATCTCGCTCGGCAAGGCCGGTCGCGTGCGTTGGAAGGGTCGTCGCCCGCACAACCGCGGCGTCACGATGAACCCGGTCGATCACCCGATGGGTGGAGGCGAAGGCCGCTCGAGCGGCGGTCGTCACCCATGCTCACCCTGGGGCCAGCTCTCCAAGGGTCTCAAGACTCGTAACAACAAGCGCACCGATGGCATGATCATCAAGCGCCGCGGACAAAAGGGTTAATCGATGCCTCGTTCAGTAAAAAAGGGCGCTTTCGTCGACGGTCACTTGGCCGAGAAGATCGCATCTGCGGGTGCGGCGCAGAGCAAAAAGGTCATCAAGACCTGGTCGCGTCGCAGCACCATCACACCGGACGCGGTCGGCCTCACGTTCGCCGTGCACAACGGACGCAAGTTCGTTCCCGTGTTCGTGACCGAACGCATGGTCGGGCACAAACTCGGCGAGTTCGCGCCGACGCGCACGTACCACGGTCACTCCGGCGACAAGAAGGGCAAGCTCGGCGGCGGAACGCCTAGCGCTGCTCCCCCGAAGAAGTAACTCGCGAGAGCGAGATCGAGGCGAGCGTCGTGAGCGATCACGGCGCTCGTTTTCGTTTTGTGCGTGTGGCGTGCGAGGAACTGTCTTGCAAACGGCCGTTCCTGAAGTCCTACAGTCCGAAGCAGTATCGCGCGCTCCCCGGCGTTGCTCGAGCGGAGGTTGTCAATCGAGCAATTGGATGACAAATCAACTCCGCGTTGACAACGCAAATGAGAGCTTGCTCGCAGCAAGTACCCAGTAGCCCGCCCGACCGCAGAAAACTGCGGCGACGGACACGTGTAACTGCGAGGGCAGCAATGGGAAAAAAGCTATTTGTCGCAATCGTCCTCAATGGCGCTCTCGTCGCCGCCTGCGGGAGCGATGCGGTCAATCCAAAGACGTTTACGGTGACTGAAGTCACGATGAATGGCGACGGTAAGTTCGCCTCAAAGGTCAGGTACCTCAGCGAAGAAGAGATGACCGCGTTCAACAATCACCTTCGGGACGTCCACAATGGGACCGCAGCACCGCTCGACGCTCCCCCGAATGCTCAAATTATAAATACGTTCTGTGATGCCACAACAACCGCATGCCTCTGGGACGCCCCAGCCCAATCTGGAGACATCCTTTGCCTCGCGAGCAACCTAAAGCCGTACAACTATCAGTATGATAGAGTGGCCCTTAGTTCGTTCGCGCGCGGGCCGGGAGGCTCCGATCTCAACTGGGCCGACGCAGTCCAAAGCTACTGGGTTGCCGGCCTGCGAAACTTCAGTTTCTACTCCGCGTCCGGCTACTGCAACTACTCGTGCGATCCGACTCCGCTCGCCCCGTACCACAACAACAACGGTCCAGTGACGTGCAACGACACGACGTGGCTTGCCTTCAATATCTCGTGCACTTGTGCGCCCGGGGGTTCTTGTAACCCCACTGGCCCCGCCGGACTATAACTTGCGCCATCGCCTCACTGCTGTCTCCTCTGCGAAAGTGACAGCAGTCGGCGATGCGGCGCGGCGTGCTAGAAGAGAGCGATGAGGTTGCTGACCCAAACAATCTTATGCGCGGTAACCGTTGTCGGTATCATCGGTTTGGGCTGTGGGGCGCGCACGCAACTCGGCGAGCCTACGCAGACGCGCGACCAAGTGACGGATCCTGTGCAGGTCGAGCGTGATTGCAGAGCAACCTACGCTGGCCCATCAGCGCGGAGCGGTACGCTTGGCGCGGTACCTTACCCATCCATGCTGGAAGGCATTGGCGACTTTAGCCTGGGTTGGGATGGCACTCTTTGGTTCAGTGCCGTCTTACCGAATGCCGAGCACTCCGTTGGGCATCTGTCGACAATCGGTAAGGCGGAGGTCTTTCCGCTTCCTCTTGGCACCACGCCGGCGTTCCTAGATATCGGTTCGGACCACGCCTTTTGGCTCGTCGATAATCTGAGTCCACATATTGTGCGAATCGATCTCGCCGGTCAGGTGAGTGAATTCGAGCTACCCCACCCGGTGCCGACAACGGGCCACCTGACGCTGGGGAATGACGGACGGCTTTGGTACGGAAGCCTCAATACAAGCGCAGTGGGTTCAGTGAGCGCTCGGGGAGCTATTTCGGAGTATGGTGTCCCCAACGGGTTTTTCCCAGGTCCGTTACCGTCGCCTGACGGACTGCTCATTGTTTCCAACCCACCGTGCGAAGGGTGCCCCTTCATTCTCGATAGGTTGTCGAACGATGGCGTCTTTCACTCTTATTCGCCGCTCCCTGAAATTAGGTGTGTGAGTTTGAGTCGGAATGGTGACCTCTGGCTCTCTTCGAGCTCAACGCTCATGCGTATCGGCGCTGCTGGCTCCTCAGCTACCTACCCCCTTCCAGCGAAGTGGCGAAACGCGTGTCCAGACGAGCTCACCGAGGGTGCGGGGGGCGACGTCTGGTTTCGTTGGCGTGATGTCGATGACAAGATCGGGCGATTCTCGGCTGGCACGCTAACCGACTATTCGTTGGAGCCCGAAAGCAGACCGAGGAACCTCGTCTATGGGCCAGATGCGAACCTTTGGTTCATCGAGACAGGCCGCAACCAGATAGCGCGCCTCTCGAAGAGTGGCGCGTTCTCCGAGTTCAGTCCATCGAAGCCAGACAGTCAATTGTCCTCATTGACCCTGGGCTCAGATTGCAATCTATGGATTGAACAAACGGCAAAGCGAGTCGAGTTCATTCGTCCCTAGAAGGAGTTTTAGATGATACCGATTCGCATGTTGGCGATGCTATTTGGCGTTGCAATGGTTTCTGCTTGTTCGGCAAGTGCTCCGTCTAGCCCTGCCTGTCAACTCAACGGTGCGTACAGGAACCACCAGGAACAGGTCGGTTCGCCAAACCTGCAATGCATGCCCAAGTTCGACACGACCGTTACTTTCGACTCGATGGACAGCGGAGCAGATGTGGTCATGCCCGGGTGCGAACGGACAGGAACTCAATGTAACGAAACCACAACCTGCACGACCAAGAGCACGCCGACCACCACTACTCGTTCGGTGACGAGCAGGAAGTTTGCCGCGGACGGCAGCAGCGGGACCTCGACGACGTCGGTCAAAGTCGTGAGAGACGCAGACGGAATGCTCGTATCCGATTGCGAGTACACGGGGACCTACGTGCGCCAGTGATGCGCGTTGCGGCTCGCGCCAAGACGCTTGGTCTCTTGCCGCTATTGTTCGCTGGAGCGTGCAGTGCTGATCTGGCCGCGACTCCAACACCTTCGCGGACTACCAAAAGCTCGGCGTGAAGGTCGTCACGTTGATCGTTCAGGATGCCGCCTCTGCGCCAGCATCCATCGCGACGGCACAAGCGTGGAAGCAGCAGTACAAGCTCACGGACATCAGTGTATGCGTCGACCCTAAGTTCTCGTTCCGGCCGTCCGCGAGCGGCTCGGTTCTCTGCCGATGACCGTCCTAGTGGACCCTCGCACGATGAAGATTCAACGCATTTCGCAGGGGTATTTGGCGCACTACCCGGTCTCGGTAGACGCGGACGTGGTGACCCTCGCCAAAAGAACGGCGCCTCTGACCGGTTTGTAAGCATGCTGACAATCCGACGTCGCAGTGCGGCGCCGCCGGTCAGACCCAAGAAACGCGGAGCGCGAAGCTGTCGGCGCTCGCTCCTGCGATCTCACGCACATAAGCAGCGAGCGAAAGGAGGCTCACGCCAGACGCCATCGCACCGCGCGATGCATTGCGGAAATACGCAAAACGCGCCATGTGGCGCCAGACGCCACGCGCTCAGAAAGCGGCGATTCCCGAGCACAACAGCGTCGTCCGCACACGCTCGACCGGCTCGGGCACGTCCATGGGTTTGGCAAGAGAGCGAACGTCACCCCGCGGGGAACCGAACTCCACATGACCGCGCGCACGAAGCATGACACGCCTGCTTGGAGGTGAGCCGCAAGAACGTCAGCATGCTGACAATCCGCTCTCCGGGATCGTTTTCTCTTGCGCGCGGGCAACTCCTGGACATAATGCGCGTCCCTTCGTTCCCCGGATCGAAGTTCTGATCTGGCGGCCGTAACGGCCCGCTTCGAGGCTCTGTCCCTCTCCTAAAGGGGAACAGTTCCCAAGCAGGTACGACGGCGCCGCAAACAGCCCTGAGTCGCTAGCGCGAGTCAGAGCCCCACCAAGAAGAAGAGCTCGTCATGGTCAGCAAAGCGATCGCCCGCTTCGCGCGCATTAGCCCGCGCAAGGCTCGTGTCGTGGTCAACCTCGTTCGTGGCCGTCAGGCCGGCGAGGCACTGCAGCTCCTCGAGTTCACCCAGAAGTCGGGCGCGCCCGTCCTCAAGAAGATCATCGAGAGCGCCGTCGCCAACGCGCGCGTCTCCAGCCCCGGCGTGGATTTGGACGGTCTCTTCGTCGAGACCGCCTTCGT
>JAYVYD010000222.1:0-8553 GCA_043784605.1 Myxococcales bacterium
CTCCCGTGGTCGAGCAGATGGAGGTCCACCTCCTTCTGCGAGAGATCGATCGGGCCGGTGAGCTCCACCTCTTTCTTGGTCACGTTGTCGAACGCGCGCGTGGCGCCCGTCTCGATACGCGCCGCACGCTTGTCCGTCTGCTTGACGTGAAAGTACGGATGAAAACCCGCTCCGAACGGCATCGAGCCCGACGAAAGATTGGTGAACCGCTGCTCGATCCGCAGCGCGTTTCCCGCCAGTTTATACGTGTATTCCGCAGTAAACTCCCACGGGTAGCTCTTCTGCGTCGCCTCGTTCGACGCGAGCCTGAGCGTCGCTTGCGCCGCGCCCTCGGTGCTCGTGCCGACGACCTCCCACGGCAAGTTGCGCGCAAAGCCATGTTGTTTGAGCACGCCGCTCTTGCCGTCGCGCGACCACGCGTCGCCTTTCAGCTTGCCGGGTGACGGAAACAAAACCGGGTTGCCGCCGCGCACGTTCAGCTCCGGGTTACGCAGCGTCGACTCGTCGAGGAAGAAGCGATGCTTGCCGAGCAACGAGAGTCGCGTCGCGATTCCGCCCCGCGCGGGTGCGAGCACGAGCAGGCTCTTCGCGTCCGAGTCGCGTAACTCCAACGTCTCCATCGCGTCGGGTCGAGGTCCAACCGTGAACATACGGCGCAGCCTACTCTGGGCGCCGCAAAGCCGGCGTGTAAATGATTGCGGAGTAAAGCTGGCTATTTGCTGCCACATGGCGGCGGACGTTGATGCGCTACGCAATCGTTTCCGCTACGGTCCAGAACATGCGACGTGTGCTCGTGGTCGACGACGAAGAGAACATCCGCCTCGTCGTCAAAAGCCTGCTGCGCAAGAACGGCTACGAGGTTGGCGTCGCCGACAGCGGGGAGGCGGCGCTCGGAATGGTCGACTCGTTCGGTCCTGACGTGATCCTCACCGACGTGCGGATGCCGAAGATGGGCGGACTCGATCTGCTCGCGACGCTCCGCGCGAAGCAACACCCCGCGACCGTGATCGTGATGAGCGCGTACGGCAACATCGACATGGCGCTCGAGGCCATGAAGGCCGGCGCGTACGACTACATCTCCAAGCCCTTCAAACCGGAGGAGCTCATTCTGGTGCTGCGCAAGGCCGAGGAGCGCGAGACGCTCCGACGAGAGAACCGCGCGCTCAAGGAGCAGATCAAAGGCAAGGAGCAGTTTCAGTCGATCCTCGCGAAGAGCCCGAGCATGACGGCGATCTTCAAGATCATCACCAAGATCACCGAGTTCAAGACCACCGTGCTCATCTCGGGAGAGAGTGGCGTCGGCAAGGAGCTCGTCGCCAAGGCCATCCACAACAGCAGCAGCCGCAAGACGCGTCCGTTCGTCGCGATCAACTGCGGAGCCATTCCCGAGAACCTCCTCGAGAGCGAGCTATTCGGCCACAAAAAAGGGGCTTTCACCGACGCGTCGGCGGATCGACATGGCCTCTTCGAGGAGGCGAACGGCGGCACGCTGTTCTTGGACGAGATCGGCGAGCTGCCTCTGAACTTACAAGTGAAGCTGTTGCGCGTGCTGCAAGAGGAGACCATCCGCAAGCTCGGCGACGCGAAGGACATCAAGGTGGACGTGCGGATCATCGCCGCCACTCACCGCGATCTCTCGGCGGAGGTCACGGCCGGTCGCTTCCGCGAGGACCTGTTCTACCGCATCAACGTGCTTCCCATCGTCGTGCCTCCACTACGCGAGCGACGCGAGGACATCGCGATCCTGCTGGACCACTTCCTCGACAGGAACAACGCGCGCCTCGGGACCCAGATTCGCGGCGTGTCCGCCGAGGCGCGCAAGGTGCTCATGGACTACTCGTGGCCCGGCAACGTGCGTGAGCTGGAGAACACGATCGAGCGCGCCATGGTGCTCTGCGACACGGACCTCGTGCAGGCACCCGACCTCCCCGATCGCATCCGCGACGCGCTGGACCCCGTTCAAGTGCAGCTCGCGAGCGGCGAGCTCTCCGTCAAGAAGACGAGCGCGGCGATCGAGCAAATCCTGATCCGACGCGCGCTCCAGAAGACCAAGGGCAACCGCACGCGAGCCGCCGAGCTGCTTGAAATCAGCCACCGTGCGCTCCTCTACAAAATCAAAGACTACAAAATCGACGACCTCTAACCCTTGGTGTTGTCTCGTTCTGTTACCGTCGACCGATGGCGTACGACTACGATCTGATCGTCATCGGCGCGGGTCCCGCGGGTGAGAAGGGGGCCGTGCAGGCTGCGTATTTCGGCAAGCGCGTCGCGATCATCGAGCAAGAGGCGGAGCCCGGTGGAGCGGCCGTTCACACGGGGACACTGCCGAGCAAGACGCTGCGCGAGACCGCGCTGTTCTTGTCGGGATACCGGCAGATGGAGCTCTACGGGTTCTCCGTCCCCGTCCATCGCGAGCTGGCGATCCCGCGGCTGCTCGCGCGCAAAAATCAGGTGGCCGAGCTCGAGGTGAGCCGCTTCAAGTGGAACTTCGATCGCCACAACGTGGCGCTTCGCAGAGGCGTCGCCACGATGATCGATCCGCACACCGTCGAGGTCAGCACGCTCGGCGGTGGCACGCAGCGACTTACCACCGAGTTCGTGCTCGTCACCACCGGTTCCGTCCCCTTCCAACCGCCGAACATCCCGTTCGACGACGGGGACGTCGACGACTCCGACACCATCCTTCGCATCGACCGATTGCCCGACAAAATGGTCGTGATCGGCGGCGGCGTGATCGGCTGCGAGTACGCCACCATGTTCGCGGCGATGGGTGTGAACGTCGTGCTCATCGAGGGCCGCGCACGCCTACTGCCGTTCTTGGATTTCGAGATGGGCGATCGCCTGCGCACCGCGATGATGGGCCTCGGCGTCGACATCAGACTCGAGACGACCACCAAGCTGGTTCGACGCGAAGGCGACAAGATCCTCTGCGAGCTCTCCACCGGCGAGACGATCGCGTGCGGCAAGCTTCTCGCCGCCTCAGGCCGCTCGGGTCGCACCGCGCAGCTCAACTTGCCCGCGATGGGCGTCGTCGTGGACAAGCGCGGCTACATCCAAGTCGACGACGGCTACCGCACCGCGACGCCGAGCATCTTCGCCGCGGGCGACGTCATCGGCTTCCCCGCGCTCGCGTCCACCTCGATGGAGCAAGCGCGCGTCGCCGTCTGCCACGCGTTCGGATTCGCCTACAAAAAGCAGGTCTCGCACCTGTTGCCGTACGGCGTGTACACGATCCCCGAGGTGAGCTGCGTCGGCTTCTCCGAGGAGCAGGCCAAGGAAAAGAAGATCGACTACGTCGTGGGCCGCGCGTTCTACCGCGACAACCAGCGTGGCAAGATCGTCGGCGACAAAGACGGCGTCATCAAGCTCGTGTTCGACAAGGGGACGCGCAAGCTCATCGGATGTCACTGCATCGGAGACCGCGCGAGCGAGCTCGTGCACATCGGTCAGGTCACGATCACGCTGGGCGGCACGATCGACACGTTCATCGAGATGGTGTTCAACTACCCGACGCTGTCAGAGATGTTCAAGTACGCCGCCTACGACGCGCTCAAGGGCTTCGCTTGAACGCCTTAGTTGCCTCCAAGACAAACTGTGTCTGCGACGCACCCTAGTTGCTTTGCGCAACACTCCTGTTTCGGAGGGCAGCCGTCGACAATTCCGAAGCAGTTGCACCCAATCGACGCGTCGTCGTACTGAACGCAATCGCCGCGACACCACTTGCCATTACAGCAAGACTGAATCTGAAACACGCCGACAGGCGCGCAATAGAACGAGCCATCTGTCCCACCGTCGATCACGTGGTAGCCCTTTGGTCCAGGTGGCTCGGCGTCCACGACATCTGGGGGGTTCCACGGAGCATCACCGAAACTGAGGCTCGAATCTTCGGCGGTGGAATCTTGCCCACCACCGTCGTCTACAGGTTGCGCCGTGGTGCCGCACCCAAGCGAAGCCAGTATAGCTAGTGACTCCAGTACGCGCATATTTCCTCCGTTGTGCAGGCTTTTCCACAACAGACCGTTGGCGACGCGCAGCCGCCCTGAATCGCTTGGCACGAACACCCTTGCGGCGTGCACGCACCGTTGCAAGCACCACCGTCGCAACAGGTAAACTGGCCATAGAGCGGAGCCTCTCCGCACGGAGTCCAGCGATCCCAAGTTGCGTCGCGTGAAGCACCATCACGTACGGACGCATCGACGGATGTCGCGTCTGCGACCGACGTGTCTCTTTCCTGTCCGCCGTCTACCGTCAGCGCTTCGGTGAGGCCTCCACAGCCCAAGAGCGGGAGGAGGCACATCAACCGAGGCGCACCAACAATCATTGAAACGTAAGTCCGTCGACGTGGAGGGGATTCTCGGTGAACTGATCGCGCGACGCACACGGAGCACGCAACCCAGTCGTGCTATGCGCTCTGATGAAAGTCGTCGTTCCGCTACGGTCAGTGTTCAATATCTGCAAGTCGTCGTAGTCGCCCCAATACCCACGAAGGTCGCGCTCTTCTCCGATGATGAGCGAGTGCGCTAGACTCCTTCGTCGAGTCTCCTCATGCCTTCGAGCAGCAACGCCTCTGGCGACTCTTGAATCACGCGGGGTCCCGGCTTGAACGACGGATCCACGCCGAACTCGCCGTCTTCCAGTTTGATCATCGCGTACACGGCGTCCGCGCCGCGCGCGGTACCGAACAGCGCGTTGACGATGTTGCCGTCCGTGAAGTGAATCTCGCCGGCGCCACCCGCCGCGCGAATGCGCAACGCTCCGGTCTTGCGGCCATGGAAGAGCACCTGCACGAGCTCGGGCAGGCCCATTTCGCGCAACGAGCCTTGCACGCCGCGCGCGTTGCCTCGTGCGGATCGTTGATCGAGCATCGACTTGAGCTTCGCGACGAGCACGTCGGTGGGTGCGGGCTTGGCGACGTAGTCGACGACGCCGAGCTCGAACGCACGCGACGCCTCTTGGCGGCCTTGTTTGCGTGTGTGGATGACCCACGGCAAGTCCTTGCCCCAGGGCTCTTTGCGGACCTGCTCGAGAAGGGCGAGGCCGTCGCCTTGCGGTAGGTCCACCTCACCGACGACGATGTCGAAGTTGCCCTCGCCGAGCATCTTGAGCGCTTGCTCGATGGAGCGCGCGGTCTTCACTTCGAAGCCGGCCTCGATCATGCGCAGCTCGAGCACCGTGGTCTCCTCGGGGTCCGCGTCGACGAGCAGCGCGAAGTAGCGGTTCGCGAGCAGGCGTGCGCGGAGGTCCTCTCCCATCACCGTGTTCTTGAAGAGGTCTACCAAGTGTGGATCGAACACTTTCTCTTTGAACTTCGCGAGCACGCCGCACGCCTCCGCGGGCATGAGCGTCTTGCGGTACGGATTGCGCGGGTTCTGCGTCAGATCCGCATACGTATCGGTGATCGCGAGGACGCGCGCGCCGAGCGGGATCTCCTTCTCTTTGGTGCCGTTCGGGAAGCCTTTGCCGTCGTAGCGCTCGTACATGTGCTCGAGGGTCTCGATGGTCTCGGGCGCGAAGCGAACGGACTCGAGCAAGCGCCGCGGAGTGGAGAACGCCTTCTGTGCGCCGAGCTTGTGACCGTCGTACTCGGCTACGTTGAGCGCTGTGAGGTGGTACTGGCCCATCTTGCCGATGTCGTGCAAGTAAGAGGCGGCGACCACCGCGTCCACGGTGGCGGCCTCCACGTTCATGCGCTCGAGGATGCGACGCGTGAGCCGAGCGACTTGCGCCGAGTGACCGCGCAGATCCTGTCGCGACGCCTCGAGCAAGGACAGCATGACGTTCAAGAGCTCGAGCAGCTCGTCGCCGCCGAAGCCCGCCTTCGTCGTCGCGCTGGTCTTGCCCGCGTTGACCAGTTCCTTCTCGGACACGATCCGACCGCGCGTGCTCGCCCCGACGCCTTCACGCGCCAGCGCCGTCGCCATGGACGACTCGCTCATCAAGTTGCGCTCGTACACGTCCAGCATCGCGGAGAACTGCGCGTGCGCTTGTCGATCGAGGATCGCGAACGCGTGGATGTCGCCGCCGTACGCCTTCGCGATCGCGGCGCGCACACCGGCCGGGCGACCGACGAACGCCTTTACCTCTTTTGCCCCTGAAACATGCTGGATTTCACGCAGCACATCCTTGTCGTCCGGGTCTGCCGCGACCACGGACAGGACGCGCGTCGCCGGATCGAACAGCACGGGGAACACGGCGAACGTCTCGGCGACCTTACGCGGCACGAGCTCCAGCGTCGTTCGGACGATGTCTGCCTTGCTCAGCTTCTCCGTCGATACGAAGCGCGTCTGGTAGTGGCTCGCGAGAGACTTCAGCAGCTCCGGCTCGGCGATGAGCCCCAGTTCGATGGCGGCGTCCTCGACGCGCTGGCTCGTGCCGCTCACGTGCTGCAGCACCATCTCGTATTGCTCAGGCTTGAGCAGCCCGTCCTTGAGCAACAGGTCCGCGACTTTCTTGTTCACCGCCTGAATGTTCACTCGAGCCTAGTCTACCGCGCTTTGTCGATCTTGGCGCGAACGAGCGAGAGCAACATCTCCACGGCTACCTTGTTCTCTCCGCCCTCGGGGATGATGACATCCGCGAAGCGCTTGCTCGGCTCCACGAACGCGAGGTGCATCGGGCGAACGGTCTCGTAATATTGCTGCCGTATCTGCGCGAACGAGCGGCCGCGATGCTCGAGGTCTCGGCGGATGCGTCGCATCAGTCGGATGTCTGCGTCCGTGTCGACGAAGATCTTCACGTCGAAGCGACGGCGCAGCTGCTCCTCGGCCAACACCAGGATGCCCTCGACGACGATGATCGGAGCCGGCTCGACGCGGAGTGGCGTTGCCGAGCGGTCGTGCGTCGTGAAATCGTAGGTCGGGCGATCGATGGGCTCGCCTCGCTTGAGCGCGTCGAGGTGGAGTGCGAGCAGATCGAACTCGAGCGCGCCGGGGTGATCGTAGTTGATGCGCTCGCGCTCGGCGTACGAGAGGTGGGAGAGCTTCTTGTAATAGTGGTCTTGCTCGAGGAGAACGCCGTCCGCGTCCGCGAGGGCGCTCACGAGCGCGCGAGAGATCGTGCTCTTGCCGGAGCCAGACCCGCCTGCGATGCCGAGAATCAAGGGCGATTGCGACATAGCGTCGATGACTATCACACCGCGACTCGGGCGCGAGCTTCGGCGAAGCGTGCATCATCCACGTTTCTTCCGGTGAGCACGATGACGACCCCTTCGTCGTGCGAGGGCGCCAGCGTCGGCGGCGCGCCATCCAGTACCGCCGCGAGACCGACTGCCGCGCTGCCTTCGAGCCTGAGACCGAGCACATCTTCTGACCAGACCATCGCGCGTGCGATCGACCGCTCGTCGACGACCACCATCGCGTCGATCACGCCGCCTGCGCGCTTGTACGCGGCCTCGCTGATTCCCCCCTCGAGCCCCTCCGCGAACGTGGGCCCATCGCAAGCGAGCGCGAGGACAGCGCGGCCTCGCTTGAGCGACAGCGCCATCGCACAAGAGGCCTCGCTCTGCGCGCCCCATACGCGACGCACCTTGCCGAGCTCGTCTCCGTAGGCATGCGCGAGACCGCATGCGAGACCCGTCGCGAGGCCGCCGCCGCCGAACGGTGCGATCACGCGCCCTGGCGCGATCTCGAGCTGCTCTACGATATCGAATGCGAGCGACGCACCGTTCCCCGCGAGCACGGCGAGGTCGTCGTAGGGCGACAAGAACATCGCGTCAGAGCGAACCGCCAGCCGCTTTGCCTCGACCTCTGCGTCGTCGTAGCTGTCTGTGGCGACCGTGATGACGGTGGCGCCTGCGTCGCGCATCTTGTCTGTCTTGCTGCGCGGGGCGTTTCTCGGCACGACGATGGTGGCAACGATTCCGAGCGTTGATGCCGCGAACGCGACTCCCGCGCCGTGATTGCCTGCGCTCGCAGCGACGACGTGTTTGGGGCGACCGTGCGCACCCGACGAGAGGGACTCGAGCGCCAAGAGCGCGCCGCGAACCTTGAAGCTCCCCGTGAGCTGCTGGGACTCGACCGCCAAGAAGGTCTGCGCACCCACGCGCGCATCGAGATCCTTCGCGCGTACGATCGACGGCGGGATCAACATCGGGTAGCGAGCGCGCAGCGTGCGTGCGCTCTCGAGCAACACCGAGTCCGGAAGGCTCGAAGACAGCGACAGCCTGGCCGGCACGACCCGCATTCGGCCTTGCTTCGCGATCGCTATTTGGTCGCCAGCAACCACGAGAGTGGGCGGCGGTAGTTCGTCACCATGCGGTCGGCCGGCACCTCGTGTCCCATGCCGGTCGCGATCTTCATTTTGTACCGCATTTTGTGGGCCTTCAGCATATCGCCCACGCGCTTGGTATTCTCGACGACTGCGTCTGTCTCGCCGGTGAACAAGTAGATGCGCACCTTCTTGCGGTTGTCGTCCAGCAGCCCGGGAGCGTCGCCCCACCAGTACTGATCGTTGGCCGCGAGGATCAACCAGCGGCTCCACGTGCGTGTGTCGTGAATGGCGACCTGCATCGCGACGAACGCGCCCTCGCTGAAGCCGATGAGGACGTTGCCGTGG
>JAYVYD010000223.1:0-3319 GCA_043784605.1 Myxococcales bacterium
CGATCGGCGCGGCGCTGCACGCGGTGATGCCGCTGTTGAAAGCGCCTCGATCCAAGGCGTTGCCCGCGAAGCACTGAAGAGAAGACCTCCTCGCCGCCATGACAGCGCGGCCGCGTGGGCGAAAACGGAAGCGCTCGTCGGATCGAGATCGCTCCGATCGTTCGCGAGTCTGAGTCTTGCGTGATCGCCTTGGAGGACATGTCCACCGGCAGAACCTCTCGTTAGGGGAAAATGATCTTCCGCGCGACTTCCATCCAGTATGCCTTCTCGTTCCAACGCTTGCGGTTCTGCGCGACGGCCTTTCGCTCCGCCTTGCTGCGCGCTTGCATCTTCTTGAACGCGGCCTGCATCTGCTCTTTCTCTTCGAGTGAGAAGCCTTGGTCGAGCGCCCACGCGATCGTCCCGAGCACCGTGATGGTCATCGACGCCGCCACTCCCGCGGCGAGCACGTCGAGCACTCCTGTCGGCGGCAAGAAGCTCTTCACCAGCAAAAATACGCTGCCTCCGGCCGCCTCTGCGGCGAACGCGGGCAACAGCGCGAAGGCTTGCGTGCGCGCCATCCATTTGCCCGTGTAGAGGTAGTACAAACTCGAGATCGCGCCCGCTTGCGTGGCGATGACGAACGCCGCGGCTCCAGGCAGAAGCCCCTCCGCCGCGGTGATGAGCGCCGCGCCCGCGACGATCGAGAGCGCAAACGGCCGCTTCGCATGTCGCGCGCGATCGATCGGGACGTTCGCGAACTTGAGCGCTGCCTCGAGCAGGGCGGCGCGAAGCTCGTCCACTCCGCGCGCCGTCTTCCCCTCCGGTGTCGACGTGAGGAACACCATCTCGTGGTGCTGGGTCCACGCCTCGTCGATGCTGTCGTCTTTGTCTTTGGAGAGATCGCGCGCATGCGCCGCGATGAAGAGCGTCAGACCTTTGGTCTTGAGCTCGGAGAGTGCCTTCGCGTCCTCTTCCGTCGGCAGCTCCCGCGCGACATAGATGAACGCATCGCACGGCAGATCCGCTTCGATGAACGCGAGGCGCGCCAGCTCCGCGTCTGTGGCGACCGGCATCTCCATCAGCGCGGTGGCGAGCGCGGACTTTCCGACACCGAGGGCGCCGACGAGACGCACGGTGAAGACCGGAGCTGCGACGAGCTCTTCGAGCCCGGGCTTTTTCGTGGTCACGAGCTCAGAAAGCCGATGGGCGGATCTTCACCCTCGGCGAGGTGTTTGCAAATCCCCTCGACGCGATGCCAGTCGATCTCTCGCCCAATCGCCTTGCCCAGGCGACGCAAGAAGCGCTTCTCCGCAGCGGCGAGCTCGCGATCCGTCGCCGCGATGAGATAGAGCACGTCGAGCAGCCGATCGTACATCGCCGGCGGCGCCTTCTGGAGTCGCTCGAACCAGTCCTCTTCGTCGTCCCAATGACCGTCGAGTTTGAGGTCGGCCGCGTTGATGGGCAGAGACTCTAAGATGATCGCCATCGCGAGCAGCTCCTCGTGACCGGCGTCGCCGTCGATCGTCGCGAGCAGCCACGCGCCTTCCAGCAAGAGCGCCGGGTCTTCGACGTGCGCGAGCTTGAGTGCGTTGCAAGCCTTGCGAAGCGCGTGCCTGTAGCGAGCGTACTTGCGCGCTGCAGCGGCGAACTTCTTCGTGGCGACCCAGTTCCATCGCGCGCTGATCGCGATCCCGAAGACCGGGATGATGTTGCGCATCACGGACTCTTCGAGGAGCTTGCGCCCGATGCGCTTGGCGAACTCGCCGTCCTCCAGCTCCATGAGGCTCGCCGTGATGCCCTTCTTCGCTTCCTTCTGCTCGGTCGTCTCTTCATCTTCCTTCTTCTTCGTCACGTCGACTTCGAGCGCGAGGCCGAACAAAGTCGCCACCTCGCCGAAATCATCGGGATCGAACGGGACGCCGTAAATTGAAGCCAAATCGCACGCGAGGTCGATCTGCAGCTTCGCCGTGTAGGTGGCCTCCGCGACCATCGACGACACAGCCGCAGGCAAGCCGATCGGAGCCGCGAGGCCCTCGGTGAACAGGCTCAAGAGCTCGCCCGTGCTCGCGCCGATCGACGCCATCGCGCCTGCGGTCGACGCCTTCACGATCGCTTTGTTGATGACGCGCGTCGCGCGCTCCTCGGCGTCCAGACCCGGATAGAGGTGCTCCCAATGTGCGGCGTTGATCTCCGCCGCGTGCTTCTTGATGTGCTTGGTGACGACGCGTTGGAACCAGCCGCCCTCTTTGAAGTTGTCGTAGCCCTCGCGTCGCGCCTCTTCGCGGAGCTTGTTCATGTCGGCTTCGTCGCGAACGACCTTCTCGTCGGTGCTCATCGTCATGATGCCGTTGCCTCCGGTTCCGATTTCTTCTTCTTCACGGCGTTCTGAAAGATTTGCTGAGACTTGCCATGGTCACGTCGGGGGGGGGCTGGTCCGGGTGCTCGAGGAAGGTGTCGAGCCACTGCGCGAGATACTCGGTCAGCGCGATGGCAGTGACAGAGTTGGAGAACGCGCCGAACACGGGGATGAGTCCGAGTGAGAAGTTGAAGACGAGGCGCGCGCCGGCTCCGTACCAGATGATCTTCTTGATCGACTTCCACGGCAGATTGCGCTTCTTCACTCCACGAGCCTTGGCCATACGCGTGACGAGAAAGTAGTGGATGGGGACGACGATGAGCTCGTCCGCCGCAGGGATGGGCTGCGCGACGAAGCTCGCAACCGCGGCGATGCCCGAGCAGCGGTTCGTCAGCTTCCGTGTCTTGTGATCCATGCGAGGAGAATAACTCAGAAGCTCGCTTCGGTGTGCGTTCGAACTCACGCTCCGCTCAGCGCTGCGGACCGCCGCCACCGAGACATTCATCGGGCGAGCCATAGCTGCGGCGGCGACGACGAGGAATAGGGGTCTCGCAGTCGCAATGGGCCTCCTACGCAAATCGAAGACGTCAACGCTCTAGTCTGAAGAGGGACTTCAATGCGTTGTAGTTCGACGTTTCGGGAGGTAACCAAAGACTCATGCAAGACCCAATGAGCCCCGGCGAGATCAAGCTGGTGTTGGAGATCGTTCGATCTCGACCTCCATCGCGCGACGGGCTTTTTCGTTGCGCTCCACTCCGGGCCCGATCTCGTTGAGCCGAGCGCTTGGTTGGCGGCGCTACTCGGCGAACCGCCCGAGAGCGTCTAGTACCTCGGCGCAGAGGTTTCGATCGATTGCGGGCGTAGCCGCGGAATGTCTTCGGCAGCCACGCAAACCGCAATACTTGGAGCTTGGCGAGGGACGCGGCTAATCAAACCGCGACGCTCGAGCTCGATGACCATGCGGTGAACGGTCGGCGGGGT
>JAYVYD010000224.1:0-6880 GCA_043784605.1 Myxococcales bacterium
CGCTCGTGGCCGAGCAGCAGTCGGCGCCACGCGCTCTGTGGGCCTCGATGCTCGCCCTCGCGTTTCGTCCGATGATCCTTCGCTGCGCGAGAATGCTCCGCAGCATGTCGCCCGGCGACGCCGAGCAGCTCGCGCTCGTGGCATTCATCGAGACCCTCTCGGACTTCGCGCCGGGCGGCTGCGCGATCGTGAGCCTCTACTGGGCGACACACCGCCGCATCTTTCGCCCGCTCGCACGCGAGCGTCGCCGCGTCGCGGATGAAATCGTCTTCGACGAAGAAGAATTTATTCCGACTTCGCCCTCCCCAGAGGCCCTTCTCCACATGAAGCGACTCGCACAGACGGTCGTGCGGATCGTGCCGAGGAGAAGGGAGACGCCGGGGACTTACGTCGCCCGCGTGCAGGGCATCAAGAATGGCGAGCGGAGAGCCCTCCCCTACGCGCGCAGCGGCGATCTCGCCGAGCTGCGCGAGGGCTTTCTTTACTCGATCACACCAACGGGAGAACGAACATGAACACGGCATGGGATAGCGCGAAGAAGCTGGCGGAGAAGCACGCAAATCAAGGAGGCATCTTCGTTCGCCTTCAGAACGACGGCGACACAGTGGTCGGCGTCTTCTGCGGCGAGCCGTACGCAAAGGAAGTCTACTGGGACGGGCAGAAGTACTGCGATGCGGCGCCCGAGGCCGGAGGCAAGATGAGCCTCCGCGTGTCACTCAACTTCTACGTGCCGAGCGAAGGCGCGATGAAGATCATCGAGGGCGGCACGGCATGGTTCAAGGATCTGCTCGAGGTGCGCGAGAAGTACGGCACTGACAAATGGATCTTCGAAGTGAAGCGCCGCGGCAAGAAAGGCGATCCGAAGACGAAGTACTCGATCCTTCCGGAGAAGCCTGTCGACGACGCGCTTCGCGCGCGGATCGCCGCGGCTGGGGAGCACGATCTCGGCGCAGCTGCCGGCGGCAACGACACCGACGGCGCGACCGCCGCGCCGCGGGTCGTCGATGTCGACGTCGCGCGCACGATCGCCGATCGTCTCCGCGCGTTGCCGCGAGATGTCGCAGACGCATTCCTCGGCGAGTTCAAGATCGCCCGCATTCGCGAGCTCTTGAACAGCGATGTACCGAGGGCGCTCGCGTTCCTAGAGCGGACGCAGGATCCCCTCGCCATCTGACGCGTGATGAAGCGCACCCGTGACGAGCTTCACGCGGAGGCCGAGCGCATCACCAGAGCCCTGGTGGTGCGCTTTGGCGGTGAGCTGCCGGAGGACATCCGCACCACGCTCAGCTTCTACGTGAGCTCGCGCAACGGCG
The DNA here is from genome assembly GCA_043784605.1 of Myxococcales bacterium. Classification (GTDB taxonomy): domain Bacteria; phylum Myxococcota_A; class Polyangia; order Polyangiales; family Polyangiaceae; genus JANYHY01. The sequence continues at coordinate 1,314 of JAYVYD010000224.1, forward strand.
TCGACCGCGCGGCGGAGCACGTCCTCCTTCTGCGCTCGCACCTGAAGCCGCCGCCCTAGAGCGCGGCCCACCCATCTCCAGGGAGACTCGCATGTCGTCCACCGACGTGAAGGGCGAGGTCCATCTTCGTCCCTATCAGAGCGCTGCGATCGCACGCATCCACGCTCGCATCGCCGCGGGCGCGCGGCGCATTCTCGTGGTCGCGCCTTGCGGCGCGGGCAAGACTGTCTGCTTTTCGCGAGTCATCGCCGACGTTGTCGCGCGCGGCCAGCGCGCGCTCGTCGTCGCACACCGCCGCGAGCTCATTCAGCAGACGTTCCGGAAGCTGTGCGACGCGGGACTCGCCGAAGACCAAATCGGAGTGCTCATGGCCAGCGATCCGCGGCGGCGTCCTGCGGCGCCCGTGCAGGTGGCGAGTATCGATACGCTCCGCAATCGCCCGAAGCCGCTCGCTCACCTTGTCGTGCGCGACGAAGCCCATCGCGCGCTCGCGAAGACTGATCGCGACATCGCTGCGGCTTACCCTGACGCGGTCCACCTCGGCTTCACCGCGACGCCGTACCGCGCCGACAACCGCGGACTCGGAGAAGCCTACGACGAGATCGTCGTCGTCGCCTCCGTCCAGGAACTCATCGGCCAAGGCTTCCTCGTCGAGCCACGCGTCTTCACGATCCCCGAGAGAGAGCAGCCCAATCTCTCCGGCGTGCGTGTCCGAGGCGGCGACTACGACAACCGCGATCTCGATAGCGCGATGGATCAGCAACCGCTCGTCGGCAACATCGTCGAGCACTGGAAGAGGCATGCGCAGGGCGCGCGCACCTTCGCGTTCGCCGTATCCGTGAAGCACTCGAAGCACATCGCGGAGCGCTTCTGCGAGTCGGGGATTGCGGCCGAGCACGTTGATGGCGCGACGCCGCTTGAGGAGCGAGACGCGATCTTCGCGCGCTTGACCACCGGCGAGACGCTCGTCGTGAGCAACGTCGGGATCGCGTGCGAGGGAACGGACATCCCGCCGGTCAAGTGCGCGATCCTTGCGCGCCCGACGAAATCGACGGGCCTCTACCTTCAGCAAGCGGGGCGGATCCTTCGGCCCTGGAACGATCAGCGCGCGATCATCTTGGATCACGCCGGATGCGCGCGTCTGCATGGCCTACCGCAAGACGATCGCGGCTTTTCGCTCGAACCAAAGCCGAAGCGCGAGCGCGATCCCACGGAGAACGGAGCAAGCGTCTCCATCCGCGTATGCACTGGCTGCCACGCGGTCCTACCGGGCGCCGCGCGCGCGTGCCCGGAGTGCGGCAACGTCTTTGCCGAAGCGCACGACCTTCCGACCGAGGAGGAGGGGACGCTCGTCGAAGCCACCGCGTCGCAAATCCCGTTGTTCGAGCGCCCGCTCTCCGATCATGAGCGATCACGCCGGCGCGGATACTTCGAGCAGATGCGCGCTCTCGCGCGTGCAAAGCGTAGGGACATCGACTGGGCGATTGGCCGCTTCGCACAGCGCTTCGGCAAGTCACCCGAGCCCGAGTGGATCGAAAACGCCTGGGGGCGGCTGTGACCGAGTCCGAGTTCATGCGGCGGCTGATGCTCGCACTCGGACGTCGACCCGACGTGCGCATCTGGCGCCAGAACGTCGGCTCCGTTCCCGTCCGCGACGCTGATGGGAGCATTCAGCGCGTTTTCCACGCGGGCGCGCCGAAGGGCGCCGCGGACATCACGGGCTACGTGCGGCCGGAAGGCTGGCGCCTCGAAATTGAGGTGAAGGGCCCCGGCGGCGCGCTTCGTCCGGAGCAGGAGACCTTCGCGCGGCTCGTGACCCAAGGCGGCTGCGTCTACGCGCTCGCCAAATACGACCATCGCCGCTCGCTCGCCGAGAACCTCGCTCTCGGTGTGCACGTGGTCGAAGAAGCTATCGCCAAGCGGAGGGAGTCATGACGATGCATCGACTGGAAGAGGCGCTCGCGTCGGCCGCAGAAGAAGGGGTCATGCCCAACTTCTCGCGCTGGCTCGGATTCCTCGGCGTGCGACCAGGCGAGTGGATCGAGCTTCAGGTGCTCGGCGAGAAGACCCGCTATCGCGAGCGCTCGCTCTTCGCGCACGTCGACTCGTCCGAGGTGGCTCACGCACTCCTCGATCTCGCTGAGCACTTCTCCGCCTCGGGCATCTTCTGCATCGCCAACGTGATCAATCCCGCCGTCACCACGCGTCGGGAGCCGCGTCGATGGCACGAGGCGCTCAAGGGCACCAGCACGACCGACCGCGATATCATCGCTCGACGTGTGCTCTTCATCGACGTCGACGCCCTGCGGCCATCGGGGACGTCGGCGAGCGACGACGAGCAGGCGGCGGCGGCGGGCGTCGCGCTTCGTGTCCACCAGCGCTTGGCCACGCTCCTGGGCAGCGAGGCGGCACTTGCATACGCGCACAGCGGCAACGGCCGTCAGGTGTTTGTCGCGCTCGACGCAATCGCCGAATCGGCCGAAGTGGGCAGCACGATCAAGCGCATTCTCGCCGCGCTCGGCAAGCTCGAGGGGAGCGAACGCGCGGCGATCGACGCGACCGTCTGCGACGCAAAGCGGCTCTGCCCGGCGTTCGGCACGATGAAACGAAAGGGGGCCGAGAACGTCATCGAGCGGCCGCACCGTCGAACCGCGCTGGTTTGCGCCGACGATGTGGCGCGCGTGGACTTCCCCACGCTTGAGCGCATCTGCGAAGCGCTCGAAGAGGAGGCGGGCACCGCGGCGGCACCCGTTCCCGCTCGACGCGCCGCGGGCGACAGTCCATTCGCACGCGCCAATGCGTGCGCCATCTCCGACGTCGCAGAGTGGCTTGGTGCTGTCGACGACGGCGCGGTCCGTTGCCCCGGATGCGGCAACACGTCGGGCGTAGCGATCGTCGGCAACGGCCTCAAGTGCCAGCACAACACGTGCGCCAATAAGGGCGCTCCGAGCACTCCCGGATTCCGAACGCCCGTCGATCTCGTCGCCGAGATGCGGAGCGTTACCGCGCGCGAGGCCGTCAACCTGATCGCCGAACGGTTCGGATTCGAGGGCCTCGCTTCGCGCAAGCGCATGTCCGCAGACGACGTGCGCAAGGTATGGGCAGCGCGCGATCCCATCGCTGCGTCGCGCGTTCTTCCGCTCACCGACACAGGCAACGCGGAGCGCCTCGTGCGGATGCGCGGCGACGAGATCCGCTTCTGCGCGAGCTGGGGGAAGTGGCTTGCCTGGGATGGCGCGCGCTGGGAGCTCGATGTGGTCGGGCGCGTCCACCAGCACGCCAAGGACGCCGTGCGCGCCATCGCAGCCGAAGCCGAGCACGTGGACGAGGGGGCCGTGCGCTCTGCGATCGCAGAGCACGCCGAGGACAGTGAATCGCGCGGGGCACGCATGGCCATGGTGCGTCTTGCGGAGTCCGAGCCGGGCATCGTCGTCCGCTACACGGAGCTCGACGCAGGCGCGTGGCTCTTCAACTGCGCCAATGGCACCGTCGATTTGCGCACCGGATCGCTCCGCCCTCACGCACGCAGCGATCTGCTGACCAAGCGTGCGCCCGTCGCGTTCGACGCGACGGCGCAATGCCCACTCTGGGAGCGCTTCCTCGATCGCGTCATGGGCGGTCGCGCAGACTTGGTCTCCTTCCTTCAGCGTGCCGTGGGCTACTCGCTCACGGCGGACGTGCGCGAGCAGGTGCTCTTCTTCCTGCACGGCTCGGGGTCGAACGGGAAGAGCACCTTCACGCGCGTCCTGCTGGATCTGCTCGGCGAGTACGCATCGCCAGCCGCGCCCGACCTGCTGATGGCGAAGCACGGTGAGGCGCATCCCACGGAGGTCGCCGATCTCTTTGGTCGACGTTTGGTCGTCTGTCAGGAGATCGAGTCCGGGCGCGCGTTCTCGGAGGTGCTCGTGAAGCAGCTCACCGGCGGCGATGCGATCAAGGCGCGCCGCATGCGCGAGGACTTCTGGGAGTTTTCGCCGACCCACAAGTTCTTCATCGCCGCCAATCACAAACCAGTCGTCAAAGGGACGGACTTGGCCATCTGGCGACGCATTCGGCTCATCCCGTTCGAAGTCACGATCGCCGACAACGAAAAGGATCCCGAGTTGCCCGCGAAGCTCGCCGCCGAGCTGCCCGGGATCCTCCGCTGGGCGGTGGACGGATGCGTCGCGTGGCAGCGTGAGGGCCTCTGCGCACCCGCCGCCGTCACCGAGGCCACGGGCGCGTACCGCGAGGAGCAAGATCTCTTCGGGATCTTCCTCGCCGATGCATGCGAGCTACGTGACGACGCGTGCACGGCGGCAAAGGATCTCTACGCCGCGTACGAACGATGGTGCCTCTCCAACGGCGAGCGGGCGATCAGCGCGCGTAGTTTTGGGGTGCGCCTGAGCGAGCGCGGGCTACGACGGAGCAAGGCCGCGGGCGTGCGCGTCTGGACCGGCATCGCACCGCGGGCGCAAACCGGGGATGCCCGAGTTCGGGTCGTGGACCGATATGGCGACGCCCCTGGACCGATCGACGATCGAGGATGTGTCCACGGGGGGGCAGTCCGAAATTCCTCAAGCGAAACCTTCGGTTGGGGTGAAGAGGAGCACCGCGTATGAACCCCCGTGGACCGATCAGGACGAAAATCTCCACTACCCTCATGTGTAGTGCGTTGAGCACGGCCTCCCTTAAGGGATTGCCTCTGTTGATCATGATCGTGAAAACGAGATCAACCGGGAACATCGGTCCAATCGGTCCAGCGGACTGCAAGCTATTGGGTTCGTTTGCGAAGTGGCCTGGACACATCTCCTGGACACATCTTTTTAGGGGCGTGAAGATGTGTCCACCGGTGTGGCCGTGAACGCGCGGTCGTTACTCGCCGAACTGCGGGCGGGCGGGATCGCCGTACACGCCGACGGCGCGGATCTGGTCGTGCGCGCAGCGCGCGGCGCCATGACGCCGAAGGTTCGCGCACGCCTCGTCGCCGCGAAGCCGGAGGTGCTCGCCACGCTCCGCGCCGAGCAGGCCGACGCCGACGCGGCGTATGTAGCGCGCGTGCTCGCGTGGGAGCGCGGCTACGTCACGGCGGTGGCGCGCGCCTATGGGCACGACGAGGACGCGATCGGTCGGGCGTGCGACGCGCTCTCCCGGCGGCGTGGCGCCTTCCGTGTGACGCCGACGGGAATCGAGATCGAGCTCACCGACGGTGTGAAGGCGGTCTTCGCGGGACTCGACGTCGGCTGCCGTTCCGAAATCGACATGAGCGCGACAGAAGGATCGTCGACTTCGTGATCGCCATTGGCCCTTCCCAGTGTGGAGGCAACAACGATGACGTTCACGAATCGGCACCTCAGTTTTTCACGCGTCCAGCGCTACGAGCAGTGCCCCAAGAGTTTCAAGCTTCACTACGTCGAGCTGGCTCCGTCGGAGCCAGGCGTCGAGTTGAAGTTCGGCAAGGCGGCCCACTGGGTCCTCGAGCAGCTCGTCGCCGAGCATGTCGCCCTTGGCCTCGCCGGTCCGCTCTCCACGGAGCGCGCCATGGAGCTCTGGCAGCACGCGTGGACGAGCGAAGGTCTGACGGGCGT
>JAYVYD010000225.1:0-3794 GCA_043784605.1 Myxococcales bacterium
CGGACGGCGGCGGCGATGGCGGCAAGCCGAAGCGCGCTGAAAACCGATAAATTCGAGCTCGCAATGAGGAACGCGAAAGACACGCGGTGTCTCATGTCAGACGCGTGTGACTCGTTCACCCTCTGCCACTTCGCGTGCGACGCCTCGAGAACGCGGACGAAGAAAAGTTCTCGGAAGCGTTTGTCAAAGACGACCTGATCTTTTGTTATCGCTACGGCAAGATCGGGTCGAGCGGCCATCTCAAAATCAAGAAGTTCGCGCCGCGCGCGGAAGCCGAAGCAATCCACGGCAAGAAGACGACGGTGCTGCGTTCCGGCTCGAGCCAGCGCGTCACCGGGCTCGTCGTGAACAAGCCGAACATCGAGGGCGTCCCCGCGACGCGCGTCCCCCGGGACGTCATGAGGCGGCTGAAAGCAGCCATTTTCAACCGCGAGAAGGGCAAGCCCGGCAAGCCCGACGAGACGCTCGCGCAGCTCGAGGGGATGGCCGCGTTCGTTCACATGGTCGATCCGAAGCGCGGCCGCGCGTTCCTCGATCGCATCATCGCGCTCGAGGGCAAGAGCGCTTGAAGACGAAAGCCCTCACCAAGCGAATCGGTGAGGGCGTTCAGATCGCGACGAGGTCTTAGCCCTCTTCGTAGCCCTTCTTCGTCTTCTCGGCGACGAGCTTGTCGTACTCCTTCTTCGCCTTATCGGGCGAGTCGTACTCCTTCATCGACGAACGGACGGAGCTTGCGGCCTGCCAAGGTGCTCGGTCGCCGATCGTTCTACGACCAGATGCGAGGGCTTGTCCGCGTCGAGGCGGACTCCGACGTACGAAGGGAAGCGAGGGACTCCGCCGTCCGAGAGCTCTTGATAGCGAAAAGTGATGATCGCCCCGATTTCAGGCGGGCTCTCGCGTTCGTCGTCCGAGAAGCCGGTGCCGACGTTGAAGCGCGTGCCGTCCGCGAGCTCCACGATGAGCGCCCCGAGTCGGCCTTTGTGGCGACCCGCTCCCGGAGCGTGATCGACCACGCGCGCTTCGGCGTCCTTGAAGCTCTTCACCTTGAGCAGCGTGTGCGATCGACCCGCTTCGTATTCGCTCTTGGGCTTGCGCGCCATGAGACCTTCGCCGCCGAGCCCCTCGACACGCGCGAGCTCGCTCTTGAGGTGATCGTGTCCGGCGCAAACATAATGCTCGTGGACGCGTGCATACTGCATCTTACCGATCACGGTCTTCGCATGCTCCAGGCGCTCCTCGAAGGCGCCGCCGTGCGCTGGCGCGTCGAACACCACGTAGAGCAGCTCTTCCCATAGCGGCGACTCGTCTTGTCGCTTCACGATGCCGACCGTGCGTTGGAACAACTTTCGTCCGCCCCATAGCTCACCGTCGAGCGGGTGATCGGGGAAGCCTTCCACGAACCAGGGCGGCGGATAGAAGCGATTCCCGAGCCGCGAGAGGAACTGCTTGCCGTCCCAATACGCGCGCACGCCGTCCAGCTTCTCGCTGAGCCACCACCCGCTGATGTCGATGTCGACTTCCCACTTGTGCGCGAGCAGTACCGGTGGTGCCTCGGCTTCTTCTCCACCGCCGCTCTCACCCGGCGCGCGCGGCGCACGCGTCGGCTGGCCCGGGAGCTCCGCCGTTCGCAGCCGCTCGTTCTCTGCTTCGTCTCCGCGATAAGCGCGCAGGTGTTTGCACGTGCGTCGCTCGATGCCGAGCGATTGATTTCGCCACGCCGGGCACGTGCACGAGTAAACGCCTCCGCTGTTCTTCAGCGTGTAGACCGAAGAGCCCGAGCCTTGGACTTCCGTGGTGTCACCGTCAGCGAGGTCCGCCATGTCGAGACGACGAGGCTACGCTTTTGTACTCGCCGCAAGAACGTGACGGAGGTTCAGTCTCAGGCCTTTGTCGTGCCTTCTCTGCCGTAGGCGTCTTCGAGCCGAATCACGTCGTCGAGATCCGGTGTGCTGGCCTCGAGGACGTCGACGTCCGTCACGGCGATCATGCGATGAACCGTCAGCGGCGCGCAGTGAAAGCTGTCGCCGGGCTTCATGTGGATGACCTTGATCTCCGCGTCGCGGCCGATCTCGAGGTCCATCTCGCCGGACTGCACGTAGAACGTCTCGTCCTTGCGCTCGTGGTATTGGCGTGAGAGCTTCTGGCCCCGCGCGATGTGGAGGATCTTCCCCACGTAGCGAGCGGACTCGGCCCACACAATCTCGTAGCCCCACGGTTTGTCGACACGGCGCATGAAGAACAAGACCCCTAACACGCCGCGCGCCCCAAAGCGCTCCGCCACACGCCCCGATCGCTACACATCACGCCCAGAGCGCTCGGGAGCACGCCCCGCAGCGCGGCCCGCTCCTCGCTCCGCAGAGCGAACCGCGGAGCGCACTGCAGAGCGCCCCGTCGAGAAGCCCGCCGAAGAGGAGCTGACGACGTTCGCGCAGCGACCGAACGGGGAGCGCTTGCAGAAGGTGCTCGCCCGTGGCGGCCTCGCATCTCGGCGCCATGCCGAGTCGCTGATCACGGGCGGTCGTGTCCGCGTGAACGGCCACATCGTGACCGAGCTTGGCACGCGCGTGGACCCACGGCGCGATCGCGTCGAGGTCGACGGCACGCGAGTCGTCGCCGAGAAGAACGTCTACCTCGTGATGCACAAGCCGCGCGGCGTCGTCTCCACGCTGAGCGACCCCGAAGGACGGCCCACGGTCAAGGAACTGATCGGTCACGTCGATGCGCGAGTTTACCCGGTGGGCAGGCTCGATTTCGCGACGAGCGGAGTCTTGCTCGCGACGAATGACGGCGCGTTCGCCGACGGTTTGCTCCACCCGAAGAAGGCCGTCCCGAAGACCTACGTCGTGAAGGTCGCGGGCACGATGCAGGACACGGATCTCGATCGCTGGCGCGAGGGCGTCGAGCTCGAGGACGGAAAGACTCTGCCAGCAGAGGTCTCGCTGATTCGTTACGAGTCAGGTGAGGGACCGACGCGATCGAGCGAACAACCGAGAGACGGTCGCGTCCGCGGCAAGACTTGGTTCGATGTCACCATCCGCGAGGGGCGCAACCAGCAGATCCGACGCATGGGAGTCGCCACGGGCTTCGAGGTCATGCGACTCTCGCGCACGGCCTTCGCCGGAGTCACGAGCGAGGGCATGCGACCTGGCGCGGTTCGAAGCTTGACGTATCAAGAGCTCTCCGAACTCAAGAAGACCTACGGCGTTCCCCGCTCGATTCCAGGCGAGATCGAGCCCAACCTGAGCACGACTCCACTGCGCGCTCCGTGGCGTGCGAAGAGGGGCGAGCACGACGCTTCGGCTCCGAAGCCCGAGCCACGCGGCGATCGCCGGTCTGCGTCACCCACGCCACGCGATCGCGGGTGGAGCGACGAGCCTGTGATGCCTCGCTACGGAATGGGCGCGCCCGGAAGGCGCGGGCCCGACGTCACGGAAGATTACGGCGGTCGATCCGGGCGCGGGTCGAGCGGCTCTGCGGCCCCCACCCGCGAGAGCGCCACACCACGCGGCGGTCTTGGAGGCGGAAGGCTCGCGCCTACGCGCACCACGGGCACGGGCGGCGGCATCGGAGCCGGCGAAGGCAATTACCGATTATCGAAGGACGCCCCACCGCGACCGCGCAAACAGAGCAAGCGGCGCGCCGGTAAACGCTAATTGCTAATTGCAACCCTCGGGGCCACACGCGGCTCCTTCGGCGAGGACCGCGGGCTCGTGCGATGCGCGTGCGTCTTTGATCGCGCGGAGTATCACCTCCGCCGGCTGCGCGCCGGAGACGGCGTATTTGCCGTCGATCAC
>JAYVYD010000226.1:0-10913 GCA_043784605.1 Myxococcales bacterium
ACGTCGAGGACAACCTCGTCGGCGGGTGGTTCCCCACCGTTCAGGTCGACAAGGACATCTCCTTCCTTGGCAACCTCCCGCAAGGCGCCGCGAGCGTGACTTACAAGGCAAAGAGCGACGGACTCGCGCGCAAAGAGCAAGGCGAGCTCGTGGTCCCGCTCGCGCCAAGCTCGACGCTCACGAGCTCCCTCGCTCCGCTGCTCACGCGCACGCTTCCGGTGAACCTGCCGCCCTACTTGGCGCCGAGTCATCAGCTGCGCACGACACGCATCACCGCTCCGGCGGGCTTTTCGTGGGCGGATCCGCCTCCGGGCGGCGACGAGGTCGGTGGTGAGTTCGGTCGCGCGCACCTCGAGATCGCGCGAGACGCGAAGGATCCGCGGGTGATGGTGATCAAGCGTCAGGTGGTGTTCGATCAACACTTCATCACTCCAGACAAGTATCCGGCCTGGCGTGCGTTCCTCTCGCGTATCGATCGCCTGATGCACAAAAGCGTGCGAGCCGTTCCCGCGAAGGCAGGTGCGCAATGAACCGCGCTCGACTTTTGCTTGGTGTGGCGGCGATGATTGCCGCGTGCGGGGGTCCCGGTGCCAACTCGCCCAAGGGCGCGGGCAAGGACTACGCGACTCCGTTCTCGCTTGCGATGAACGCGGAGGCGACGGGCGAGCCCGCAGACGCGATCAAGCAATACTTGACCATCGTGGACATGGCCGCGCGCGCAGAAGGCGATCCGTGGCAGGTACCCGCGCTTCACGCGTCGCTCGATGCGCTCGTCGCGCGCTCGGTGTCTTCGCTCACGAGTGCGACGATGGACAGCGCGCTCGCGTATCGCACGAGTCGCCGCGCGGAGATCCAGAAGGCGCTCGCCGCGAGCTACGACGTCGGCCTTGGCCCGTTCGCGAAGGGCCTCATCGCACGCGCGCTCGAGGAGCTGAGCGTGCACGATGGGGACGCGACCGTTGCAGAGAAGTGGCGTCTGGCGAGAGGTTGTGCGCGTGAAGCCACGGTCACCGGCCCGCTCTCGTGGACGCCACTTTTGGGCCTAAAAGAGGTTGATCCGCTCGCGAAGGCTGACGCGGCGCTCGACAAGGACTACGCAACGGGAGACGCGTTCGGCACGCGCATCGCTCCCGTGGTCGTCAGCGATCGCGGCTGCTGGATCCCACTGGACGCCGCGAGCACACACCTCGGAGTGCGCGACGTCGTGGTGGATCTGGACGTGCCGAGCGCACAGACGATCGGGGTCGCGCTCCGCTCGTCGAGCGCGGCGGTGTTGGAGGTCGGCGGCAAGTCCATCCTCACGAGGCCGTACGAGCTCGGCGGCGACGACGTCGCGGTGTTCGGCACGGTCGGTGTCGGCGCGGGTCGCGTTCGGCTCGTGCTGCGCGTTGGCGACGACGATACGGGCGAGACCGTGGAGGTCGACGCGTGGGACGCGACCGGCGCGCCGCTCGCCAAACACGCGCCGGTCGTGGGCGAGCGCGCCAACGCAGCGGCCACCGTAGAGGGCGGGCCGCTCCCGATCCCGTCGCCGAAAACCGACGTGGAGCGCGTGCTGGCCTCGGCTGCTGCGCTCTCGGCGAACGACGGACGCGACGCCGAGGCTTGGTTGATCGAGTCGGCGAAAAACAAGGACGCCACCGTCCCGATGCTCCTCGTCTACGCGCGAGCACTCGAGGCCGCGCAAGATCTCTCGCTCGTGCATCGACAGGAACGCATGCGCGCCGTCTACGAGCGCATCCTCGACGCAGCTCCAGGCGCATGGGAGGCCGTGCTCGAGCACGCGGTCCTCGCCGGCAGCCGCAAGGGGCCAGGCGAAGCGCGCTTGATCACGCTCGGAGATCTCGACGCCCACTCGGCGAAGGTATCCGCGCCGCTGCGGCCTTTGCTCGACGCGTTCGACGCGAGCCTCTCGGGGCGTGAGCACATCTACGACCGCGCAAAGGCGGCATTCGAGCGCGCGAAGGCGGGACTCGGCGACGCCGCGATCTTGCGCGACACCGAGCGCGTCGCGTTCGATCGCGCGAACGACAAGACGATCGCGCTCGAGTGCGTGCCGGGTGGCCGAGACTCTCTCGCTTGCTACTCCGCGCTGAAGACGGCGGGGCGAGACGCCGACGCGTTCAAGGAGGTCGAGCGCCTGCGCGCGCTTCGTGGCGCCAAGGCCGACCTCTCGGCGCTCGTGATGCGAGACGCGCTCGGCAAGAACGACATGACGCGCGCCAAGCAAGCGTGGGACTCGATGCTGCCTGGAGAGCGCAGCCTGGAGTCTCTCGCGGCGCTGCGCCTCGGAGATCGCACGCTTGGCAAAGAGCTTCTGGCGATGGCGCGAACCGCGCACGACGCCCCCGCGTCGATCCCGTCTTTGCTCCGCGCGCTCGGCGACGACCCGACGAAAGATCTCGACCCGCAAGCAGACGCCGTCGTCGCCAAGGATCGCCAAAAGCCGCTGATCGAAGGCGCTGCCACCGCCGTGCTGCTGCACACCGAGCGCTACGATCTCGCGCAGGACGGCACCACGCATTTCGTGATGCTCGACGTGCGGCGCGTGAGCGGCACCACCGACGTCGAGGAGAACGCGGCCGCTTCTCCGCCGGACCTCGACGGAAAGATCACGATGCGCATCCTGCGCCGACGCATCTACAAGAAGGACGGCCGCGTGCTCGAGCCCGAGCGCGCCCCGAACGCCGCGCAGGCCCACGCAGACCTCGCGCAGCTCGAAGCGGGCGACGCGGTGATGGCGATCTACGAGGGCTGGGGCGTTCCGGGTGACACCGGCGATATCGGCATCGACACTCCGGACCTGCTGCCCGATCGCACGGCGGTGGTCCACGCGAGCATCGAGATCAACATGCCCGCCACTCTGAAGGGTGCATTATACAGCCATCCGATCCTCGGGAAGCCCAGTGATACGAGCAGCAACGGCGTGCGCACCGTGCGGTGGTCGCTCGACAACCGCGGGACGCGTCGGCTCGAGGACGGCGTGCCGAAGATGGACCGCGACGTCGCCGTCAGCTTCTCCACGATGGACTGGGCGCGCGCGGCCGCGGGCATGCGCGAGACGCTCGCGGGCTTGGAAGAGCGCGAGCCAGAGGTCATCGCGTTCGCGAAGGAAGCTGCGCAAGGAAAGACCGGAAAAGAGCTGGTCGCGGCGGTGGTCGACAAAGTCGGCGAGACCGTGCGCGAGTCCAACGCTTCGTTGTTGTCCGACGTCTCGTTCGGGAGCGCGAGCGGCGCGCAGACGACGACGGCGAGGACGATCATCACGGATCGCGAAGGCAGCCGAACGTGGCTCATCGTGCGCACGCTGCGCGAGCTCGGGATCCAGACGGACGTGATCGTCGCGGAGAACGAGCCGTTCAGCGCCACTCCGAATTTCCCGCCTCACCTCAATCGGTTCGCGCACCCGCTCGCGGTCGCGCACGTGGGACGCAGCGGTCCGAATGAGGCTCATAACTCGACCTACTCGCCCGGCGAAGATGTCTGGATCGACGCGGACGTGTCGGGTCCGCCGCTCCCTGCGGGACGCACATCACCGGAGCTGCGCGGGCGGATGACCATCGCGCAAGACGGCACGCTCGCGCCGATGCCGGACCTGAACACGGACAAGACGAAGGAGCGCGACGAGATCGATTTGCGCCTGGTCGTCGACGCGAGCGGAGACGCCAAGGGCAGCCTGACGATCTTGCTCCGCGGGCGCGAGGCGCAAGAGGTCTCGGAGGCGCTCTTCCGCGTCGTCGGCATCGAGCGCGAACGCGCACTGCGAGGCATCGCGCTCGGCTGGGTTCCCGCCGCGAACGTGGATCAAGTCGCGCTCTCTTCGAGCGAGGGCAGCTGGCAGGTCGCGCTACGAGCAGAGATCAGCGCGCCCGGCTTCGCGCAACAAGACGGCAAGCAGTGGGTGCTGCCAGGCATCGATCCGATCCACTTGGTGTACCCGCGACCCGCGGTCTCCACGCTCGGCGCGAGCTACGCGTCTCAAGGCGGACGACAGGAGGCGCTCGCCATCAGCCGCGCCATTCAGTACCACGTGCATCGGCGTATCGAGCTGCCCGCGGGCTCGACGGTCGCGCGCGCGCCGGGTCCGCTCGATCTGAAGACGGCAAACCTAGAGGCGTCGCGCAAGCTCACCGTCGCCGCCAACGTCATCGAAGAAGAGATCGCGCTCGGCATTTCGACGGGCACCGTGCCCCCAGCGCAATACGACGCGTTCGTGCAGGGCGCGCACAAAGTGGATGACGCCTTCTTGGCGAGCATCCGAGTCGTCGCGGCGAAGTGAACGTTTCGCTTTAGCGAGTGCTCGAAGGTAGCTCCTCGGTGGATCCGCGCGCGCGCCAGGAACGTAGGAAAATGTAAGTCTTCATGGACCTAATACGTGACGCGAAGCTCGATAGACTGATGGCACCCGACTCATGACGGACGAGCGCACAATCATGGAAGGCAACGCCTCGGGGTCGATGTCGAGTGCCCGGCCGATCACGTCGGAGGATCGCCCATCGGTGCCGGGATACGACCTCATTCGTGTGCTCGGGCGCGGTGGGATGGGCGTGGTGTGGGAGGCCTTCGAGCATCGCCTCGACCGGACGGTGGCGCTCAAGGTTCGCGCCAAAGACCTCGATATCGGCGCGGACGAGCCGGATCCCGCTGCGCTCTGGGCCGAAGCGCGACTCGCAGCGCGGGTGAACGATCCCGGCGTCGTGCCGGTCCACGACGTGGGCGAGACGCTCGACGGCTTCCCCTATTACACGATGGAACTCGTGCACGGCACGGACCTCGCCGTCGTTCTCAAAGACGGTCAGCTCGCTCCGGCGCGCGCTGTGCGCATTGCCGCGGACGTCGCGCGCGCGGTTGCTGCGGCGCACGAGGTCGGAATCATTCACCGCGATCTCAAGCCGCGCAACATCATGGTGGATCGTGAGGGGCGCGGTCGAGTCCTCGATTTCGGCCTCGCGATGAGGGTCAAGCGGAAGACGGACGACGCGCCCACCATCATCGCAGGCTCGCCGCCGTACATGGCGCCCGAGCAAATCTCTGGGAGCTACTTGTCGCCGCCGACGGACGTGCACGCGCTCGGCGTGGTACTCTACGAGATGCTCACGGGAAAGCGTCCCTTCCGTGGAGACGACCACGCCGCGCTGCTCTACCGCATCTTGCAAGAGGACCCCGAGCCGCCGTCGAAGCACGCGGCGGTGCATCCCGAGATCGAGCGCATCGTGATGCGCTGCTTGCGCAAGAATCCGAGCGAGAGGTTCGTGAGCGCTAGACCGCTTGCGGACGCGCTCATGGCGATCGTCGAAGGACGCACGCCCGACACGGCGCCGACCTCCGGCAAGCGCCAGCAATACCAGACGCACATCGCGACCAAGCCTCCGTACAGACCGCAGGTAGACAGCGCGAAGAGCACTTTTCGCTGGCACTGGGCGATGCGTTCATCCCCCGCGGCGCTCTGGCCGTACGTCTCCGACACCGATCGCTTCAACGAGGCCGCGGGCCTTGGGCCAGTCATGGTGGAGGCCGCGCGCGAGGCGCCGGACACGACCGCACGCGCAGGTCACGCGCAGGCCTCGGGGTTCTCCATGACGTGGCGGGAGTATCCCTTCGAGTGGATCAAGGAGCGCGAGCACTCGGTGTTCCGTTGGTACTCGGAGGGCCCCCTCGAGGCGCTGTGGAATCGAGTGACGCTCTCTCCTCGCGCAGATGGCGGCACGGATCTCACGCACGAGATCGCGGTCATTCCGCGTGGCATCATCGGGCGCGTCGCGACGCTCGTCGAGATCGGGCAGCGACTGCGGCGCGCGATCAACCGCGTGTACCTCGACCTCGACGAATCGCTGACCCAACGCACGGGGGTGTGGACGATGCCGCACTCGCCGACCGATACGCAGCGCCGGCGGGTGCACGCGAGCTCCGCAGCTCTGACCGAGCGTGGCTTCGACGCGGCAGGAATCAAGGCACTCGGCGACGCGCTTCTGTACGCGCCCACGCGCGATCTCGGCCGTATTCGCCCGCTCGTCGTCGCGCGCTCGTGGGGTGTGCCGGAGAACGTCGCGCTCGAGCTCATGCTGCATGGCGCGCAGGTCGGGCTGCTCGACCTCGTCTGGGACCTCGTGTGTCCCACGTGCATGGTCGCACACGACTCCGTCTCGACGCTGTCCGGCGTGAAGCAGTGCGGACACTGCGCCGCGTGCGAGATCGACTACGAGCGGGACCTCGGCGGCGATGTCGAGCTCGTGTTTCGGCCGCACCCGGAGGTGCGCCAGACGAAGTCCGAGACGTTCTGCGCGGGGTCGCCTGCGCGCAAGCCACACGTCGTCGCGCAAGCGGTCCTCGAGCCCGGCGCGTCGCGGACGATCAGTGTCCCGCTCGCCCAGGGTCGGTACTACGTGTCCTCGGTCGGAATCGCGCAGCCAGGCGAGCTCGCGGCGAGCCCTGTCGGCTTCGGCAGTGACGCTGAGCTCGTCGTGCGCGAAGGGCACATCGACGTGCTGCCGAGCGTGGTTCGCGAAGGTGAGGTGACGCTGCGCCTCGTCAACGACACCGAGGTGGAGCGCATCGTCCGTGTCGAGGAGCGCTCGGCGCGAAACGACTCCGTGCCTGCGGCGCGCGCGCTCACGAACCCGACCTTCAAAGACTTCTTCGCGCGCGAGCTCTTCGCGCACGGTGAGCTGCTGGGCGTGAGCCACCTCGCCTTCTTGGCCATCGACGGCAGCGACCGCGGAGCTTTGTTCGCGGTCAAAGGCGACGCCGCCGCGTGCGCAGCAGTGCGAGCCGCCGAGGACGCGTTCGGCCGCGCCGTGCGCGCCGAAGAGGGGACCGTGCTCCCCGGACCCCTCGACACGTTCCTCGGCGTGTTCCACTCCCCGACACGCGCGCTGCGTGCTGCGCTCGCCATCTTGGCCGACACTGGAGGCACGCCTCTCCGCGCGGCGATGCACGGCGGTCGATGCCTCGCGCTCACACGAGACGCGCGCGTGGACTACTTCGGAGAGACGCTCCATCGTGCGATCTGGCTCGTTCAAGCCGCCGAGCTCGGTGAGCTCGTCCTCAGTCAAGCCGTCGCTGACGAGCCGGAGGTCGCGCGCACGCTCTCTCGCGCACGGGTGACGACACACGTGGAGGTCGCCGAGTCCGGACCCTACGGCGGGCGACGCGTGGTCAAGGTGATGCCGCTCCACCACCTCGAAGAGATCGCCTGACTACGACTTGATCCCGCGCAGCTCCTCTTTGTGCTCGCGGTTCATCAACAGCGTGAGTGCTTCCATGAGCGGGCGCTTCTCGTGGAGCACTTGGTAGACCTGCTCGACGATCGGAGCGTCGATGCCGAGCTTGTTCGCGAGCAGGTGCGCCGCCTTCGCCGTTCCGTAGCCCTCCGCCACCGTGCGGCGCGAAGCCACGTAGCCCGTGGGATCCGCGCCTCGCGCGACATCGATGCCGAGCTGCCGATTCCGCGAGAGCTCACCGGTGCACGTCAGCACGAGATCTCCCATGCCTGCGAGACCGAGGAACGTGAGCGGATCGGCACCCAGCGCGACGCCGAAGCGGGTCATCTCGGCAAGCGCGCGAGTGATCACTCCGGCGCGCGCGTTCAATCCGAGGTCGAGCGCGTCGAGCGCGCCCACGGCAATGGCCATCACGTTCTTGAGCGCGCCGCCGACCTCGACGCCGACCGGATCGACGCTCGTGTAGACGCGAAAGAACGGCGCGTGCAGCAGCTCTTGTACGCGCTCGGACGCCGCGAGCGACTTGGACGCCGCGACCACGTTGCACGGTTTGCACGCGGCGACCTCTTTGGCGAACGTAGGCCCCGACAAGAACGCGACGCGAGAGGCCGGTATTTCAGGCAGAACCTCGGCCATCACTTGACTCATCAACTTCAGCGACGACTCCTCGATACCCTTCGACGCGACCACGATCGTGGCGTTCGGATCCACCGCGCCCCTCAGGCCACCCGCGACCGACCGCAGGAACTTCGACGGTGGCACGAGCACGACGAGCTCCGCGGAGCGCACGGCCTCCACCTCGTCGCCCGTCGCTCGCACCGAGTCGGGCAGCGTGACGCCCGGCAAGAAGAGCGCGTTCACGTGCGAGTGAAGGATGCTGTCCGTCACCTCCGGCTCGTTCGCCCAGATCATCACCGAGTGGCCCATCCGAGTGGCGTGCAGCGCGATCGCCGTTCCCCAAGCGCCGGCGCCGATGACTGCGACTTTGGCCATACCCAAACCTTACCTGTTCCAGGCTGACCGTTGCAGGTCACCTGGACAAAACCTAAATTGTAAGCGCCTTCGGCGAACGCCAGCAACTAAGCGGATTGGCTTCGCCAGCGACAAAGGATCGTGCCAGAGGCCGATCAATTGTATCCTCGGGACCCAATGAGCAAATCGATCGCCGAGTTGGAGAAGCACGCGGAAGAGATCAAGAAAGATCTCAACGTGCCCAAGCAAACCGAGGTCTTCCAAATCGCGACCGAGGCCGGCTATCTCGCGGCGATCGCAGGTGATGGCAAGCTCGACGAAGAGGAGCAGAACGCGCTCGTGAAGGCGATCGAGGTCCTCTCGAAGGGTGTCGTCCTCGAGTGGGAGGTCCTAAGCCTCCTCGACACGTGCGCCGTGCTCGCGAAGGCCGAAGGCGCCGACAAGCGCGCCGAGGGCGTCGGTGGAAAGCTGAAGGCGCTCGATCAAGCCGAGTCGGGGCTGCTGTTCGCCGCGTTCGTGGCGGAGGCCTCGGGCGGTATCGACAAGAAGGAGTCCGCCGTGCTCCACACCATCGGCAAGGCAGCGGGCCTCGCGAAGAACAAAGTGTCGGCGATCCTGAAGAGGGTCGGCGCCGCCGTCGACTGAACCATCTTGCCGTTCTGCCGCTGCCAGGACTACGTTCCCCAACTTCCGTAACTCTTTCTACGAGGAATCAGCAATGAGCGGCCACTCCAAATGGGCGACCATCAAGCACAAGAAGGGCGCCATTGACGCAAAGCGCGGCAAGCTCTTCACCAAGGTCATCAAGGAGCTCACGGTCGCCTCTCGTATGGGCGGTGGTGATCCGTCTGGCAACCCACGCCTGCGCAAGGCGATCGATCTAGCGAAGGGCGCGGCGATGCCCAACGACACGATCACGCGCGCGGTCAAGCGCGGCACGGGTGAGATCGAAGGCGCGGCATACGAAGAGGTCCTTTACGAAGGCACCGGGCCCGCGGGCACGCTCTTCCTCGTCGAGGGCATGACGGACAACCGCAACCGCACGGTCGCCGAGATCCGAAAGATCTTCGAAAAGAACAACGGCGTGCTCGGCGGCGCGAGCACCGCCGGATGGGCATTCGATCGCAAAGGCGTCGTCTTGCTCCTGAAAGAAGCCACGACCGAAGATCAGCTCATGGAGATCGCGATCGGCGCCGGCGCAGAGGACTACGCGCTCGAAGGCGACGAGTGGTCGGTCGTCACGCCCGTCGACGCGCTCCAACCGGTGCTCGACACGCTCGAAAAAGCGAAGGTCGCGGTGAAGAGCTCCGGCATCCAATTTTTGCCGAAGAACAAAAAGCCCGTCAACGGTCGAGAGGCCGAGGTCGCCCTCAACCTCGCCGAGGCCCTCGACGATCACGACGACGTGCAGAACGTCTATTCGGACTTCGACATCACGGACGAAGAGATGCAGCGGATCGCCGAACTTTGATCGTCCTCGGGATCGATCCCGGGACGCGGCGCTTCGGTTGGGGCGTCGTGCACAAGCGCGGCACCAGGTTCGCGCACGTCTCTCACGGAGTGATCGTCCTCGGGGACGGTCCGTTGCATTTGCGATTGGCGGCACTCGAGATTCAGCTCCAGGCCGTGATCGACGAGTTCGCGCCGACCCACGCGAGCGTCGAGGGTCTGTTCTTCGCGAAGGACGCGCAGGCAGCGGCGAAGCTCGGACACGCGCGCGGTGTGGCGTTGATGGTGTGTGGTCGCGCCAAGCTCGCGGTGTTCGAGTACGCACCGGCTCGCGTCAAGCGATCGGTCACCGGAAATGGTCGGGCGGACAAGGAGCAGGTCGCTCAGATGATGCGGGTCGTTTTGTCGCTCGGCGAACCGCCCCCGGCGGATGCAGCGGACGCCTTGGCCCTCGCGGTCACTCACTTGCAGCATGCACCCATGCTCGTAGCGGCCAATAGTGTCCATCCGTTGACAAAGGCCATCGCGGAGGCCAAAAAGAAGCAGCTTCGAGCGAGGAATCTTTCTGCTCGAAGGCCCGTCTAACGACTGTGAGGCGAAACAGAATGCGATCGATGAAGAACCTACTTTGGGCTGCCGCAGTCCTAGTGACCTCCGCCGTGTCCTTTGCAGATGCACCCGCGACGCCTACCACCCCGGCTGCTGCTCCAGCGCCGCCAGTCCAGGACGCTGCGACGACAGCGAAGGTCGTGACTGATGTGCAAGCGTTCTACAACCGCACGACCACGTTCTCGAGCGATTTCGACCAGGAGTACTTGGTCAAAGCCTACAACCAGACGAAAACCTCGCAGGGACACGTCGTGTTCAGCAAGCCTGGGAAGATGGATTGGACCTACAGCAGTCCTGCCGGCAACCACGTCGTCTCGGATGGCACCACACTCAAGGCGTACGAAGCTGCGAACAAGCAGATGTACCAGCAGACGATCAACCAGTCGCAGTACCCCGCCGCATTGAGCTTTCTACTTGGCAATGGGCAACTCTCGACACTCTTCAACTTCACCATGAGGGACGGCGCTGACCTGAGTTTCCCAGGTGGTTGGGTGTTATTGGGCGACCCGATTCAAGCGACGCCTGCCTACACCAAGGTTGTCTTTTACGTTGATAAGCAGACCTCGCAAGTCATGCGTGTCCTTATCCTTGACGGACAAGGCAACCGGAATCGGTTCACGTTCACCAACGCTCAGGTCAATCTGCCGGTACTGCCGACGCAGT
>JAYVYD010000227.1:0-5783 GCA_043784605.1 Myxococcales bacterium
GCCGATACCTTCGCGATACCTTCGTCGGGAATCGTTGCCGTACAGGAGTACGGCGCCTCATCCGCTCCTTGGTCTCGCTCGGTCTCGACGAAAACCGCCGCACGCCTAGGGGTGGTTCTGGTTAGTTGGCTAAGAGATTTTGGGCGAAGACTGTGGCGAGTCCCATGATCGTGTGTTGGGGGTTTACGCCTAGGTTCGTTGGGATCACGGAGGCGTCGGCTATCACTAGGTTTTGCATTCCGTGCACTCGTCCTCGTGCGTCTACGACGCTCGTTTTTTCGTCGCGGCCCATCACGCAGCCTCCGAAGAGGTGGCTCAGGATGGCGATGTACGCTCGCGGGTCGAGAGGTGCGCCTGCTAGCTTGTCGATGTCGTCTTTGTCGAGCTCGAAGGGCATGCCCGCGATGCCGGGGATGACCGACTTGGCGCCCGCGGCGACGTGCTGCTGAGCGAGCAAATGCATGCCTCTGCGGAAGCGCAGCATGTCGGCGCCGTCGAGCTCGTAACGGACGACTGGGCGTGAGCCGAAGAGCGAGCGGCCTACGCTCCCCACGGACTCCGCGCGCACGGCGTGGCACCACATCGCGACGTGACGAAAGCGCGACAGTCGCTTGATGAGCTCCGTGCCGCCGCCCGCGAATCGGCTCGCGACGAGCTCCGGCGGAATCGCCAGCGTCTCGAGCTTGAGCCCAGGGTCCACGCGAAACTGTGTGCTCGCCCAGCCCTGCGTGGCGCCGATGTTCATGTCGACCGGATCGTCGTAGCAACCGAAGACTCCCGTGCCTGGGTGCGCACGGAAGAACTTGCCGAGCGCCGGGAGTCGGATCCCCGAGCGCATCAGGATCAACGGCGAGTGCGTGACGGACGCGGCGACCACCACTGCCTTCTTCGCGCGGACTCGAAAGCGCGTGCCTTCTCCGCGCGTGTGTGGATGCACGAAACGCCCCGTTACGCCGACCGCGCGCGAGCCCTCCGTCATCACGCGATCGACCGGCGCGCACGACACGATAACTCCTCCGCGCTCGCGGGTCTCCGGCACATAGTTGACGTTGGTGCTCTGCTTGCGGCGCTTGCGGCAGCCTTGCAGGCACTGTCCCGCGCCGACGCAGTCTTTCACATAGCGTCGGATGTAGTGGGACTCTTTGAACCCCATCGCGTCCGCGCCGGCCATGGCGAGCAGGTTCGATCGACCGCGCGCGGCCGGAGGTGCCTCGGAGACGAAGAGCTCCTGCTCGACGCGATCCTGCGCGGCGAGCACACGATCGCGCAGACCATCAACGCCGTGCTCACGCTTCCACTGCTCGAAGATGTCGTCCGGCGTGCGCACGCAGATCGCGCTGTTGATGACGGTGGTGCCGCCCATCGTCCGCGCTTGCACGACAGGCCAGAGCGCGCGACCCATCGTCACCTGCGCACCCCAGTCGTCCATGAGATCGCGCATCGCGCCGTACGCGCTCGTCGGGTAGTCGTCGGGATCGCGCCACGCACCTGCCTCGACGATCGCGACGCGAGCGCCACCCCTCGCGAGCGTGACCGCAGCCGTCGCTCCACCCGCGCCGGAGCCCACGACCACATAGTCGACTTCGATGTCGAGGTCGGCCTCGTCGCGCCCGCGATACGCGAAGTGAGTCATTCGCTGCCTCTGAACGTGCCCGGATCGCCCGCGAGCGCACGCAGCGCGAAGCGCTCGCGGACCTTCGGATGCGAGCCCCACACGAGTCCGCCGGGCAGCTTTACCAAGAAGATCGCTTGGCGAACGAGGTACACGTTGCTCGAGGAGACCTTGTGCGCGTGTCGGTCCGCGAGAGCCGGCGACAGCATGAACGCAGGCACCGGAACGAAGACCGTCATGACCGGCGTCAGGTGAAACACGATCGCGCCGACGACGACGCCGAGCCACATGAGGAACGTGGACTCGCGGCGGAAGCGCTCCAAGAACGCGTCGAGGTCGCAGTCTTCTGCTCCCGGCCAGTCGTCCGTGCGCGGGTAGAGGATGACGATCGCCGTGCGCACCAACCAGAGCATCGCGTGAGAATCTAGTGCAACGTGCGTCGCGTCGCGAGCATCGTTATTTCGGCTAGGATCGTGTCGTGAACCTCACGCGAAGAAACGTCCTGCTCGGCGCGACGGTGGTCGTACCGGGGGCACTCGTGCTCGGCCGGTGGAACGAAGACAAGCCCACGTCTGCTGCTTCGAGCTCTCGCGCGGTGGCGCGTGTGCTCGCGTCCGAGCCGACGGTAGAGGGCGCTGGCGTGCACCTGAAGCGCGCGCTCGGCGGTCGTGCGCTCTCCGTTCTCGATCCGTTCTTGCTCCTCGACGAGTTCCAGAGCGACGATCCCAACGACTACCTCGCGGGCTTTCCCGATCACCCGCACCGCGGCTTCGAGACCGTCACCTACATGATCGACGGCGCGATGGAGCACAAGGACAACGTCGGCAACCACGGGCGGCTCGGCCCCGGTAGCGCGCAGTGGATGACCGCGGGCCACGGCATCGTGCACTCGGAGATGCCCAAGCAAGAGCGCGGGTTGATGTGGGGCTTTCAACTCTGGGTGAACCTTCCCTCCGCCCGAAAAATGATCAAGCCTCGCTACCAAGACATCCCGCCAAACTGGATACAAGAGCTCGCGCTCGATCGCGCAAGGGTGCGTGTCGTTGCCGGATCCGCGTTCGGTGTGACGGGACCCGTTCAAGGTATCGACGTCGATCCCGTGTTCGTCGATCTCGCGCTCGAGCGAGGGGCGCGGACCGAACTAGCGCTGACGTCGGGGCACAGCGCGTTCGCCTACGTCACGGACGGTTCGGTGCGGCTCGGCTCGGACGCGCGAGAGGTGAGCCGCGGTCAGCTCGCCGTGCTCACGCGCGAAGGCGACGGCCTCACGCTCGCGTGCGACTCGAACGGGGCTCGCGTGATCGTGGTCGCGGGCCGTCCCATCGGCGAGTTCGTGGCGCGCCGCGGACCGTTCGTCATGAACACGCAAGCGGAGCTCGATCGCGCGTTCGAGGAGTTCCGCGCCGGCACTCTCACGAGCGGCGTGTGACCGAGCTCACGTCTCGCCTCCGCGCGTGGATCGACGCGCTCGACGCGGAGTTCCTCGAGCGAGCCGCGGCGGTGCGTCTCGCGGTGATCGCACCCGCGGCGGGACAACACCTGCTGCTCGTAGGCCCGCCCGGCACGGCAAAGACGATGCTCGCGCAGCGCATCACCGAGATGTGGAGCGGCAAGCTCTTCAGCACGCTGCTCACGAAGTTCTCGACGCCCGAAGACGTATTCGGTCCGCTCTCTTTGCCGGCGCTCGAGCGCGGAGTCTATGCGCGGCTCGTGGAAGGCTACTTACCGACCGCGGACATCGCGTTCGTCGACGAGATCTACAAGGCAAACGCGGCCATCCTCAACTCGCTGTTGTCGATCTTGAACGAGCGCGTGTTCTTCAACGGAGCCGAGCGCGTGTCTGTGCCGCTGTTGTCGATGATCGCCGCTTCCAACGAGGTGCCGGACGATGACGAGGGGCTCGACGCGCTGGACGATCGCATCTTGCTGCGTGTGCGCGTGGACGCCGTCGCGCGCACGGAGTCGTTCACGAGGCTGGTGGATCGCAGCATGGCCGCAGCCCACTCTCGACCGCCGTCGCTCACGCGCGCCGACGCGCTCGCGCTGCGTGTCGCGGCATCGAAGGTGCGCGTTCCAGAGGCCACGGTGAAGGCGCTGCTCGAGCTGCGCGAGGCGTGCAAGGCGTCGCAGCTCGTCGTCTCGGATCGCCGCTGGCGACAGGCGGTCGACGCGATGGCGACGTGCGCTGCGCTCGATGAAGCGGAGGCGATCGAGCCCGCACATCTCGGCGTGCTGAGCCACGTGCTCTGGCGAAAGCCGGCCGATCAGCCGAAGGTGCAAGACGCGCTCGCGCTCGCCCTCGACGTGATGGGCCTCTCGACTCCGACGACGAGCGTAGAAGAGCTGAAGGCTCTGCTCGAAGAGAGCGCACGCGAGCTGTCGAAGCTCTCGGGGCGCGCGCAGCAGCAGTTCGGGGGCGGGTGGGGTGGCCAGACCGACTCTCGCGAGAAGGTGGAGGCGGACGGCCGAGAGGCGATGCGCAAAGCCAAGCACGTCGTCGTTGCGGCAGACGCGTGGCTCGTCGCGATGGAGTCCGAGCTGCAGGGTCGCGGCAAGCTCTGGGGGCCGTTCTGGGCGGACGTCTGGACGCGCCTAGACATTCACGCCAAGCGCGAGCGCATACGTACGCACGACTTCATCACCAAGCGCGTGCCCGCACACATGCCGCAGCTCGCGAGCGAATGGGGATGACAACGCGCGCGCCGCCGCTGCACTGGGCGCCGATGCGTATCTTGCCGGATGCGCCTCCTGCGGGCACGACGATAGAGCTCGACGGCTACGACTTCTGGCATTTTCGCAGGCTCGGCGCGCACGCCCCTGAGCTTGCGGAGCTGTTGGCGCGCGCCCCTCTGCTCGCCGGCGTCGCGTTCGATCTGTACGGGCTGCTCTACAAGCCGAATCCGCGGATGCGCGAGACATCGCCTTTCGTGAAGCACCTCGAGGCGTCTGGACTCCTCGCGACTCTCCGCGCGCGCACGGTCCTCGACGAGTGGGCGACGGTGATCGCCCTCCCGGCCCTGCTCGGCGCGTTGATGACGGCCAATCAATCCCCTCGCAACCCCGAACTCTCCGACGATCAGCAAGGGAGCAAAGAGAGGGAGATGGTGCTCGCATCGAACGCGGCGCTATCGCGCATCGCCGAGCAGTGGGCGGTGGCGGACCGCGTGATGTCGATGCTCAGGGACAACGACACTTGGGGTCGTGGTGTCGGAGCCGCGCGTTCGCTTGCGCTGCCGGAGCTCCTGCGTATCGGCGAGCTCATCAAGCGAGACCCAGGCGCGCTCGCCGTGCTTGATCTGGCTGGAAAATGGGCATTCATGATGAAGCGACGCCCGCGCCGCGTGTCGTCCGGAAAGGGTCGCGACGAGGTGTGGGGCGTCGAGCTCGGACCGGATCTCTCACGCCTCGTCGCCTCCGAGCGCGTCTTGCTCGCGCACCCGCTCTATCGTCGCGCGGTGCTCGCGCGCTCCATCGAGCGTCGCGCTCTGGTCATCGCGATGAAGGGTCCGAGCGCGCAGGGGAGGGGACCGGTCATCGCCATGATCGACACCTCCGGCTCGATGAGCGGAGATCGCGTGAAGCTCGCGAAGGCGCTGTGCCTGGCGCTCGCGCTGCGTTGCGGCGAGACACGGCGACCGCTGCACGTGCTCACGTTCGGAGGTCCCGGCGAGCTACACGAGACGACGTTCGCGACGTCGTCGGACTTCGTCGCACGCCTCCATCAATGCCTCACGTTGACGTTCAGCGCGGGCACTGATTTCGACGGACCTCTGCGTCGCGCGTGCGAGCTCGTCACGACTACTACTTGGGCGAGCGCCGACGTCATCGCCGTCACCGACGGGTTCTGCGAGGTGAGCGCAGAGGTGCGCGAGCTCGTCGCGAAGACCAAGCGGCGCACGGACCTCGAGATCATCGGTCTCGTGCTCGGCAAAGGGACCGGCCTCGCGAAGGTCGCCGACGTCGTCTTCGATGTCGATGATCGGGGACTTCAACCCGACGATCCGCGCGCAGTAAGGTTCCTCGAACGGGTCGCGCTACGCGTCTGAAGCCAAATGGCGCTGGCGAAGCCAACCTCTGAGTTGGTGTCGTTCGCCAACGGCGACGACAATTGTAAGCATGCTGACGATCCCGACGAGCCGGCGCGTTGCTACCTGAGGGCGTGTCCCTTTTT
>JAYVYD010000228.1:0-6351 GCA_043784605.1 Myxococcales bacterium
TCGCGCTCGCGTTCGCGATTCGCCGCAAACCTAAGACACCCGGGTCGAGCCCCATCGTGACCACGAGCGCGGCGTCGGTCGTTGCGCCCGCAAGCGCGATCACGAGCAGCGGAACGTGGGACGCGGGATCCGTATCGAGTCCGCGAGCGCTCCACGGCGACGCGCGTCGCCAGCACCGTTCGCGCTTCGTCGGGCCCGTGGCGCCGAAGCTCGTTTGGGCGCGCGACGTGGGCGGCGCCGTCGAGTCGCAGGTCGTCACCTCACCCGACGAGAGCACGCTGTACGTCACCACGCTCGCCGGAAAGCTCGTCGCACTCTCGCGAGACGGAGCGATCCGATGGACCGTGGATCTCGGAGACCGCGTGTACGGGACGCCGCTCGTCGGCGACGACGGCACCCTGTATGTCGGTAGCGACAGCAAGCGCTTTTACGCGGTGTCCAAAGGCGGAGCGATCGTGTGGAAGCTCGACGTCGACGGCGAGGCCGACACGAGCGCCGCGCTCGCGCCGGGTCCGCGAATCGTCTTCGCCGCAGGCAGGATGGTCTACGCCCTCGCGCTCGATGGCACCGTGACTTGGCGGTTCGCGGCCAAGGAGAAAGTGTTCTCGTCCCCCGCAGTCACCGCCTCGGGGCTCGTCGTCTTTGGCGCTCAAGACGGCGGAGGCTACGGCGTCGACGCGTCGGGAAAGCGTGCATTTTACATTGATTTCGGCGCGGACGTGGACGCCTCGCCCGCGATCGGCGACGACGGCGCGATCTACTGGGGCACCGATGGCGGAGACGTCGCTCGCAGCAACGAGCAGGGAGAGCTTGCCTGGAAGACGCACGTCGGCGGCTTCGTCCGTGGCGCTCTCTCGATCGCTCGGAGTGGCGATCTCCTCGCGGGGACCTACGGTCCGACGCCACGTGTGGTTCGCGTGACGAGCGCCGGAGTCCTCGCGGGTTGGCTTCCGATCCAAGGCACCGGCGCCGCGGAGTTCGGCATCCACGGCGGCCCGCTGGAGGACGAAGCGCACACGCTGTTCTTTGGCGCGCAAGACGACGCGATTCATGTCGTCCGCGCCGACGGCTCCGAGGCGCGCTTCGAGACAGGCGGCGACGTGGACGCGCCGATCACGATCCTGTCCGACGGCTCGATCGTCGTCGGCTCGGACGACGGCAAGGTGGTCTGCGTACGGTAATCTATGAATTGTCGCCGCCTTCGGCGAACGACAACAACTGAGCCGATTGGCTTGGCCAGCAACAACGTGTCGCCGGCTTCGGCGAACGAGAACAACTGAGCCGATTGGCTTGGCCAGCAACAATTCGATGCGTCACCAGGAAGCCCAGGTGTAGAGTCTCAACCGGTGACGGCCGGCATACCGCCCACGCTCGACTCGGACGCCGAAGATGTCGTTTGGGCGCTACAAACCGCCGACGCGCTCTGGAAGCGGGCCGAGCATGTCGACGCGATCGTATGGCTTCGTCGAGCAGCGCAAGCCGCCGGCGAGGTGGAACACGACGATCGCGCGCTAGTCCTCGCGCGCATGGCGGCGGAGCTGAGCGAGCTCATCGCGAGCGAACCCCCGGCGATCCCTTCGCACATAGCTCCGATGAGCGCGCTTCCTGTCGCGGGTGTGGACGCTCTTCTTGCAGGGTCCGAGGTTGACGTCGTGATCGACTCCGACGACGTGATCCCGGCGATTTCAATCGCTCAGATGCAAGTCCAGACCGCGCCGATGGCGTTCCGCCCCATCCCCATACCGACGTTCGCGACCGCGCCGCCCGAGGAGCAACCGCCGCTCGAGTCCTTGATGGAAGCGGTCGAGGCGAGCGTGCTGAGATCGTCATCGCCAACGCCGCCGCCGCCTGCAGCCGTGGAGGCGACCCCGCAGCGGCGCGTGTCGTCCCAGCCGCCATCTCCGCCGGCGGTTGCAGCGCGAGTCTCCGAGGTGCCGCACTCCTCTCCGCACTTGGTCCGCACCGCGGCAGAAGCGCACGCCGGCATGCTCGATCCATGGGCCAACGCAGAGCCGCCACCGCTCCCGAAGATCGCTTCGGCGCCCAAGATCGCGGAGTTCGATGACGACGATGAGGTCGTCACGAGCGTCAAGGATCTCCAAGCCAAGCCGAAGCGCCCACCGCTGCCCGACAGGGCTTCGCCGATCGTTGCCGAGTCCACGGTCGCTTTGGTGCCGCCTTCGCTGGAGCCGCCGCTCCCCATCGTGCAAACGTTCGCCGTTGCGGCCGTCGTCGAAGCACGTCGCACCATTCCTCCTGCGGAGCCGACGCTCGTCTCAGCAGGGGGACTGACGCCTGCGCCGATCGACGAAGCCAAAACCGCCACGGACAGCGCCCCCGTGGCAGAAGTCGTCAGACTTCAGATCGCTCCCAAAATAGTTTCGATCCCCAAGCCGGAGGCGAGCATCGAGCCGCCTGCCACCACCGTCGAGGTTCCGTCCGTCCTCACGCTGGACGCTGAAGCGCTCGCACGACCGAAGGCGGAAGCGCTCGCACGCGAGCTCGAGACCATCGAAGCGTTCGGCGACGTACCCGACGACACGCGCACGGAGCTCGCGAGCGCGGCAACCGTTCACGCGCTCGGCAAGGACGAAGAGGTGATCGGGTTCTCGCTCGCGGTCGTGCTCGAGGGTGAGGTCGATGTCGCGGCGGTGATCGTGGACATGCCGGCGGAGAGACTCACCGAGGGCCGCGTGCTGAAGCCGATGGGCTCGCTGCGCGAGAGCGTGCCGTTGCGGCTGATTTGCGTGAGCGCGAACGCACGGGTCGCGACGTGGAAAGACAAGGACATCCAGGCAGCGTTCAAGGCTTGCCCGTGGGTGGAGGAGGATCTTCGCGCACACGCCGATCGCGTGCTGGCGCTCGTCGGCGTCACGATGGGGCCTCTCGCGGATCGGCTCGACGACTCCATCCGCGCGCAGATCACGAATCGGCTCATCGTCCGCGAGGTCCCGGAGGGCGAGGAGCTGGTCGCGAAGGGCGCGGCCGTGCGTGAGCTCGTGATCGTCGGGCAGGGCGTCATCGAGCTCATGGACGACGGCGTCGCGGTGGGGAGCGTCGGCACCGGCGAGATCCTGTTCGGCAACGAAGTGGTCGGTGGAGGCAAGGCGCCCGCCACGGCGCGCGCAGGCAAAGGCGGGGCGCTCGTTCTCGCGGTCGATCGCGCCGGTGCTCAAGAGCTCTGCGTCACGCTGCCACCGCTGCTCGAGCTGCTCGTTGGCATGTGACCTCCGACTCTCGCGCTTTTGCGTACGTCAGTAGCGAAGGCCGCCGCCGGTGCCCCCCGCGCCGAAGGCGCCGTAGCCGATCAAGAACGAGACGTAGCCCGTGTTGTGGACGCTCGTGAATCGCACGTCATACTCGGCGGCGACGCCCAAGCTCATTCTCGCAGGTCGAATGAACATCAGCGCTTCGGCGACTGGAGAGAACATGCCGAAGCCGAACGTGTCGCCATCGATTGCAGTATGCACGTTCTCGAACTGGAGCAGGTGAAAGCCGCCGATCGCCGCGAACGCGATCTTCGAGTCGGCCCCGAGCGAGGAGCCGGCGTACGCCATTGGACCCCACGCGACCTGCTGCACGTTGGGTCCGATCTTCGTGCGCAGCATCACGCCAGCTCCGGCTCCGGCCCCGCCCACGTTGCCTGCACCGAAGCCGAGATTGCCGTTCAGCGCTACGGCCGCCTGCTCGGGGCTCTTCGCGACCGCGTGCGCGTAGCCCACCTCGACGTTGGCGAGCAAGCTGCATCCGCTCGTCGCGAAGAGCACCAGAAAGAGCCGCTTCAAAACGCCACCGACTCGCTGTGATCTCCGAACGCGGCCCGCTTGACCTCGTCTGCCTCGATGTCCCAGTGCAGCTCCTCGTTGCCTTGCGCCCCCGCGAAGCGCAGGCCGAACCACTTGGCCTCTGGCGAGACCGTCGGGCGACCGTCATCGCTGGACGTCGGGAACGCGACGCGGAACGCTTGGCGCCAGACGTTCGTGTAGGGGAAGTATCGAAGCTCGAGCGGGCCGGGCTTGATCTTGACGAGCTTGCTCGGGGCGGTCTCGTTTCCCTTCTCGTCGATGAGGCGCACCGTCCAGCCGCTCTCGGGCCTGGTGAGATCGTTCCATCGCCACTTGGTGCCGTAGAGAGCGACGTAGAACTCGTGGACCTCTTTGGTCTCCGCGAGCGTGCGATCGAGAAGATCGCGCCGCTGCGCCGTCGTGAGGCGGAAGTCCTGCGCGTAGCGAACCACGTACGCGTAGCGAAAGTCCCACGACTCGTACGTGGAGGTCACCGTGAGCACGTCGTCGAGCTCGCTGAGCTGCAGCAAGCTCTCGTCCCGCGTCCATCGGTGAAGCACCTGCTCGTAGTCGTCGGCGACGTACTCGCGCGGCCCGGGACGCATGCTCACCTTCGGCGTGGAGCACGCCAGCCACGCCACCAAAGAGAGGCCGAGGCCCAGACGGCGCTGCACGCCGCGCGCGAGTACGGACCCGAAGTTGATCAACGACACGACAGAGGTTTCTATCACGCCAGTCCGTGGGCCACACGCCACGCTTCATCGAAGTATGTCGACAGGTAGTTGCGGGCGGTATCCGCGGCGATCACGACCACGCGCTTGCCTACGCCGAGGTCTCTCGCGAGCTGCAACGCGGCCCATGTTGCGACGCCCGTCGAGCCACCCGCGAGGATCCCCTCCTCCCGCGCGAGGCGTCGCATCGTGTCGATCGCCGTCGCATCATCCACGCGGATGACGGCTTGGAGGCGGACACCGTGAACCGGTGCGTCGAGCGCGTCGCTGGTGACGCCCTCGATCAAGCTATCGGCGCTCGCGGGCGCGGCTGCGATAACCTTCACGTTCGGCGCGCGCTCCGCGAAGAAGCGAGAGAGCCCCGCAAGCGTCCCGCCCGAGCCGACGCACACGACCAGCGCGTCGAGCTCTCCGCCCGTGTCCGCCAAGATCTCCGGGCCGGTTCCGACGACGTGGCACGCAGGGTTCTCGGGGTTGTCGAACTGATTCGGCAACACCGCGTTCGTCTCTCTTGCGATGCGCGAAGCGGTCGCCACGAAGTCGTCGTCACAGATCACGGTGGCGCCGAGTGCGTCGAGTACGGAGAGCTTCTCGCGAGCGGTCCCCTCGGGAACGACGATGGTGCATTTGTAGCCTCGCGCCGCGCACACCATCGCGAGGCCGACGCCCGTGTTCCCGCCGCTCGCTTCGACGATGCTGCCACCAGGTCTGAGCGCCCCGCTCCGCTCGGCCGCGAGGACCATCGAGAGTGCCGCGCGATCCTTGATGCTCCCACCAAGGCCTACGTACTCGAGCTTGAGCCAAACCTCTGCGCTCTCTACAGGCACCATCCGACGCAGTCGCACCATCGGCGTGCGCCCGATCGCGTCGAGGACGTCTCGATGGAGCATACCGCCAGCATAGCGGCTTTGTGCTTTGTGACGCGATACGACGCGTATGCAGACACTTCACATGCGAATCCGACGCGCCATGACCGGCGAGTCGTGGGCATGCAGACTAGTGCGTTTCCCATCGGTGGAAGTGGGGTGTGGCTGAGACCTTCTCCTCACGTGAGGCGTACTTCTCAATGGCATGCACGCTGCAGTGCAAGGTCCTAGGCCGCCCGAGCGTTCGACTTTAGTTCCGTACACTTTCGCACCCTCAGGGCTCTGGAAAAGGAAACCCCGTGTTCGAGAAGCTCGATTTCCTGGTTCGCTTTTGGCAGCTCAGCGCACGTCACGCGACCATCGGCGAGCCGCTCATGGCTGCCGAGCAACGAGAGCTCCTCGCGCTCTTGCAGCTCGTCACGAGCGATCTGCCGATCCCTCGTCGGGGCTCGTTGATCAAGACCGGCGCGTCGATGCCCGCGCAGGTGATCGGCGACGGAGGTATTCGCGCGGTGGAGATCCGCAACGTGAGCGCGGGCTGCATCCTCGTCACCACCCTCACGCCATTCGCAGAAGGCTCACAGTTGATCCTCCGCGCCGCTGACGCGGTGGTTGGAGTCGAGTACGCGATTCCGTGTAATGTACAATGGTCGTATCCGGGCGCGCCGTGCTCGATGGCGCTCGTCGTCGACGGCTTCCCAACACGAAGCGACTTCGAGAGCAAACGCCTAGGCCAACAAGGCCTTATTTTCTCACAGCGCCACGAAAACCACGTGAGCTAACCAACCAACCACCGACCAACCAACCACCGACCAACCGACCAACCAACCAACCAACCACCGACCAAGCAACCAACCCAAGTAGGAGTGGGGCGGTTTTCGTCGAGACCGAGCGAGACCAAGGAGCGGATGAGGCGCCGTACTCCTGTACGGCAACGATTCCCGACGAAGGTATCGCGAAGGTATCGGC
>JAYVYD010000229.1:0-3378 GCA_043784605.1 Myxococcales bacterium
CTTGGCGATCGATGTCAGCCACTTCCCGCCGGGGACGAGCAAGTGGAACAAGGTCGAGCACCGCCTGTTTTCGTTCATCACGATGAACTGGCGCGGTCGACCACTGCGCTCGTACGAGACCGTTGTCAGCTTGATCGGAAACACCACCACCGTCGCTGGTCTCGTCGTTCGCAAATGTCCGACGGGCAGGAAGGTTTCCACAAAGGATATTCTCGCGGTGAAGATCGAGCGAGACGCCTTCCATGGCGACTGGAACTACGTCATCCGCCCGCGTACGGAAATGTCTTGAACCATCGACTTATTCATACGCGGGCCCTAACGCTTGAGGCGTCAACTATCGTGACACTCACCGAGTCGTATCCCTATTCTGAAAGATCGCCGCAATCGAAGTCTCGCCCTTTCCCCCGGGAGTCCGTCATGTCGCGTCGCTCGCTCTCGATGTTCCGACTCGCCCGCTCCTCTTTCATGGCTGTCTCCTTCGTCCTCACGGCCGGGTGCGACTCGACGCCGGCGTCCTCCGGCCCCGTCGACATGAGCGATGCGCTGTCCGCCGCCGACTCCACGCCGCCGGGGGGCGATGCTGCGTCGACCTCGCCGAGCCCGTACCCGCTCTGGTTCCTCTCGGGACCGGGGAACGAGGCGGAGGCCATGGCGACCGATTCGAATGGCATCGCCTTCTTCAGCCAGGCCGGGCTCCGGACATTTTATCCGATCGATCACAATGTCGCGCCGCCGTCGACGTGGAGCGTGATCTATTTCAAGAAATACGCGAGCTACGCGAGCTTTCAATCGGATGTGAACACGCCTGGAAAGATCCAGAAAGAGGCCAAGGTGGTCGTCTATGACAACGAGTCGTGGTCATTCACGCCCGCCGCCGAGCAGGCAGACCCGGTCGGCTATGCAAAGCGGTTCGCAGATCTCGCGCACGCCAACGGCTTCCAGTTCGTCAATACGCCGGCCGAGGATCTGATGCAGCAGTTCTTTCCCGGAAAGAACAAATACCTGGCTTTCGTGAGCTACGGCTACGCAGCGCAGGTGGCGCCGAGCTGCGACTATTATCAGATCCAGGGGCAGCAGATAGAGAACGACACGACCGGCGACAGCACCAATCCGTCATTCGACTGGTTCACAAAGCAGGTGACGGGTCAGGCGCTCGCCGCCAATCCGAAGGTGGTGGTCCTCGG
Source organism: Myxococcales bacterium (assembly GCA_043784605.1). Taxonomy (GTDB): domain Bacteria; phylum Myxococcota_A; class Polyangia; order Polyangiales; family Polyangiaceae; genus JANYHY01. The sequence continues at coordinate 1,185 of JAYVYD010000229.1, forward strand.
TGGAGTGGTCGCCAAGTCCGGCTACACGTCGACCGATATCGTTCACGCGGTCGACTCGACCATCGGCGCCGTGTCGGGGCACTGGCTCAATATTCTGTGCAACCTCGATTGTGCCAACGGCGTGGGCCTCACCAACACGCAGATGGCGTCGTCGGCTCTCGCGCGATTGATGGCCGAACATCATTGATGACCCCGCTTGGCGGCCCCTCTCCGGTGCGAGAGCTTCGGGACCCTCTTGATGGTGGTGGCTCCAGACTACCGGGCCGGGAGCGCGCCGTCGATTCCCGGCAAAAAGGGTACTCCGCGGCTCTCGTCGATGAAATGCTTCAAAACGGCTGCGGTCAGAATCGGTCGTTTCTGCCGTGTTAGAACGCGGCAACGCGCTCGTCCCACAGGGTGGTGGTGTACGATGATGGCGCGAGACTGCGTGGTCTCCGTGGCATGCCTGATAGCCGCGGGCTCGTGACCATCGGACACCGAGGAACGAGATGAAGTGGATCGCACCGAACGAGAACGACATCGCCAGCGACGCACTGGAGAAGCGCTTGTGGGCGGCGGCTGATCAGCTCCGAGCGAACTCCGGGCTGGTGGTGACGCTCGCGAGTGCCGCAGTTGCTCGTGAGCGTGAGGTTGGAGCGGGAGCCCCACCACCCCGACATTCTGAAGAGCACCCTGCGACGGCTGCCATCATTGCCAGCACACCCGCGAGCGCGATCGACCGACCCATCCCTTCAGTGTAGCGCGAAGCTCGCCGTCAGCTTACTTTCGCTGCGTGAGACGCATTGCGCTGACGCTCTTGCTCGTTGGATGTGGAGCACGCACGCCGCTCGGTACTAGCGTCTCTACGCAACCTGAGACCTGCCAGCCCAAGCCTCCGCGCTGCGATCATTGGGTGCTCGGCGCGGATCACTTGATCGAGCCGAGTCGACCGACCGAAGGGCTCTCGATCTACAGCGCCGCCGTGGCCACGGATTGCGGCGTATTGATTTCTTGGGAGAGGGCTCCGTGGGAGACCACGCGTCTCGCCCCTGATGGCTCTCGCACCGACGAACCGAATCACACGACGTTCTCTCACCAAGTTGGCGAGAAGATGTGGCTCGCGGCGCATGGGTCGACCATCGCGGCGATGCAACAGGGCTCCGGCCCGCAAGGGTCTCCATGCGTGTTCGTGCCGCTCGATGTCCATGGTGCGAACGCTGGCGCTGTCGTTCAGACCAGCGACGTCACGGGTTCGTGCAGAGACCTCGCCGCGACTGATGCGGGCTTCTCGTTCCTCTCGGCCACGGGGCGCGGCGAGTTGTTCAACGTGGATGCGACCGGAGCTCTGCTCGCGCAAACGGCATTGAACGTTCCCTCCACGCGCTCGGTATGGGATCGCGCGATGCTCGATGATGGCTCGTTCATCCTCAACTCGTTCAGTGAAGATTTTCTTACGGACGTGTACACGACTTGGCTTCGACACTTCGACTCGAAGGGCGCGCCGCTCGCAGACGAGGTCGTGGTCGACTCGAAGGTCGCGCCGGTGCACGTCGCGCAATCGGGGTCCGGCCTCTTGGTGGTGTGGCAATGGAGCGCTCTCGAGGTAGTGCCGACGAATCGTCATGGCGTCGAGACCGGGCAGCGCGTCGACATCGCGATGACGGGACCACCTTACGGAGTTTCGGTCGTGTCGCTTCCAAACGGCGACGTCATGGCGTTGTCCGTGGAGCTCGGAGGCCACGACTTCAACGTCACCGTTCACCAGCTCGCGCCAAGCGGCCTACCACGAGGCACGAGCTTGACGTTACCGATCCACCCGGAGCAGAGCACTCTTACGCCAGTCGTGAGCCCCAATGGTGACCTGCTCATCGCTTACCTAGAGAACGCCACACACGACCTACGAGTCCAGTCGCTGACGTGCGTCCCCTGATCACGAGAGCATGCAAGCCCAACCCCGCAGGGCGCTCGGGCCCAGACATCTGCGCGTGCGCCGTCCAGCCTACTAGGGAACGCAGTCCGGCGGTGTCTCTTGCATCCACACGCCGCGAGAGCACTTCTGGACGAATGCGTTGCAACACCCAGGTGGGTACTCACAACGCGCAGTCGGATCGCGGCACCCTGTGTGCCAACGTCGCGTGAGACAAGCTCCCCCTCGAAGTATGTGTAGCAAAGGCGGAGAATGGACCGACGTGTCCCGTGCCAAAACCATTCGATC
>JAYVYD010000230.1:0-16426 GCA_043784605.1 Myxococcales bacterium
CCAATCGTAGGATCCGTCTTCAAACATTCCACTGCAGTGTGGAGGTCCGTGGTGAACAGAGCGTGCGGGAGTGTTTGGCCCAATTGCCACGCGAATCCCCGCGAGTTCACGAGCGACAAAACCTCGACGGTCGGGTGGGGCTCTATCGTTGCGCCCGCTTTGCTCAACAACGCGATCGCGCGCGGGGTCGGGCAGAACGCTCGACCGATACATTCATTCGCGATGCCCGCTCGTGTCGACTCGTCAATCAACAGGTCGTCTCTTCCCAACAGGGACGCGCGCAGAGTCTCGCGGTGCGCGCGCATGGCCGCGAGCACGCCCTTGGATGGGCAATACGCGTTGGGCCTCGCGAGCTCGAGATCCGCGTCGAGGTTCAGTACCCAGGCAAATCTGGCGACTTCCATGCCTCCAACTCATCGATGAACTGCGTGGTCTGACCTGCGCGAAGTCGCGCATTGCGTTGCAGTGGCGCGCCCCGCATCAAGAGGGGAGAGAGCGGCGCAGGCAGGGACTTCAGCCAAGTCGCGAAGTCCAGTCCGCCCGTGAGCGTGGTGAACCACTTCACTCCGAATCGCACGTGCGCGATCTCCTCCAGCCCCACCACCTCCTGCACTCGCGCGGACTCTTCGTCTCCCGCGCGCCGGAACTTCTCCGCGAAGGTGGCAGTGTGCTCGAGGTTCGCGCTCTCGAGGCCCAAACCCATCACGGCGACGAACGACGCCGGATCTGGGCACGCGGGGACGCGCTCCCAAAACCAGTCGCGCACGGGAAAGTCGCCAATCGCATAGCCCAATCGATTGATCTCACGCTCGAACATTCGCATGTGGCGCGTCTCGTCCTGCGCGATACGCACCAAGCCCTCTTTGAGCTCGAGCGGCACGCAAGGAAACGCCAAGAGCGCCCACATCATCAGCTCCGCGGCCTGCAGCTCGTGATGCACGAACGTGTGCAACGCTCGCGCGCGCCCCAACGGCTCGGATAGTCCGCGCGTCTTCTTCGCCTTGTCGACGACGCGCAATTGGGGCGGCCTCCCTGGCGCCGTCAATCGAATCGCGACTGCATCGGATTGCCACACGTCTGGGGGAACAGGCGGACTGAGCTTGTGAGCGAGCTCAGTCGAGTGGATGTAGTCCCAAGCCCACCGCTCCACCGTACCGGGCGTCGGACTCGCAGCGCTGTTCGTGTTCAAGGGCTGCTGATGACCAATGGCAAGTAATGTTTGACGCCATTGAGCGTACTGACGACCGTGAACAGCTCGAGCTTCACGGGGTTCTGTTTGACGGTCACTTTGATGTAGGTCTTCTCGCCGTTGACGCCGCTCGTCTTCGCGGGGTCCACCGAGACCGCCAATCGACCCATGACCTGATTGACGATCGGGTTGGACTCGAAGACCGAGACCGTCCACGGGACCGACGTCATTTGATCGCTATAGAAGCCGAGTGACACGTTGATCGTCTGTCCGACGCCGGCGAGGTAGCCCTTCGTCTTGAAGTTGGCCGACCCACCCAACTGCGACAGATCGACGGTGACGTCCTGCAGATCGAGCGGGGCCATGTTGAAATACGGGCCAGCGTACGGCTGGCAAGGCGAGTGTCCCAAGGGCCCCTGCTTGTTCGACCAGAGGCGCTGCACGCCATATTGGAAGGGCTGTTGCTCCGTGTAGAACGAGTCCTTGAAGAACTCGCACGCGTCGCCGTTCTCGTTGTTATTTCGCTGCCACGTCTCGAATGCGAAGTATGGATCGGCGAATTGACGAATCGCGGGTTTGGTCTGCGGGTGCGCGTCCGTCGCCGCCTCTCCGATCTCGTGGCTGGACGCCGTGGTCACCGCGTTGTCAGAGCCGCAGCGCGGGAGAACCGCGTAGGCGACGTTGTTGCCATTGGCGAAGAAGTTGGAGTGATAGCCGCCAACGCCCGCCTGACACGCAGTCGAATTGCCAAAGATGAGCGTCGTCGAGGTAGAGAGATAAACGATATAGAGCGTCTGATCGGTATACGCGGGCAGCAGCGTTCCGATGTTGCTACCGACGAAATCCTGGATGTCTTGATCCGTCATTTGATTGGGCGGCGCCGTGCCCACGTGGGCGTGATTGGCGGAGCCGCTCACCGTCGGCCCAATGCCGTATTCGCCCACGGATGCCGACCAATAGGGGGAGGCGCCGACCCCATCGCCAAAGCCCTCGAACGTGTTGCGCCCGTTGTCGCCGTCCCAGGTGATCGTGACGAGGATGGGGCTGGTGAGCTTGGCGCCGCCGTGATCGACCAACTGGCCCATCCACGGTGTGAACGCCGGATACGTGCTGCTCGGTTGTCCGTACGCGGCGTCGAAGTCCGCGGGGGTCGCGTCGCTCGAGTCGACGACGACGCCTCCGTCGAGTTTTGCGACCGCGCCGTCCGCTCCGCCGTCGGGGCCCGGCGGAGGGATGGTCGTGCTGTCGTCGCCGCCGCACGCGACGAACCCGCCAGAGGCGAGGGTGCAGGCGAGCAAGATCCAATGACTGTTCTTCATGGGGAGACCTCTGTGGCAGCTTGCCAAATCGAGGCGCGCATCGGCGAAGCTTCGACGATTCGATGACCGATTTGTAGGAGCCGTCCCTACGAACTTGGTCCGATCGAGGAAATTCACAGGAAGCATGTAAGACGGGAAGCGAGAGAGAGATTGGCGGTCGATTCGGCCCCCCAAAATCCACCCGTCTTCCTGCCTTCCTGTGAAAGTGTGGCGGACTCGGTCTAGAGCGGCGTTCCTGCGGCGAAGTCTTTGGCGGTCGTCGATTGAACCTTCGCGACCTCGCTCACGCCGCCGAAGATGACGCCGACCTCTCGATTGTAGCCAAGGGAGCCTGCGCTGAAATTCTCCGAGCCGACGAACGCGTAGGTTCCGTCCACGGCCATCGACTTCGCGTGCATGTACGGATTCGAGAGCTGAACGACAGAGGCGCCCGCCTGCTTGAGATTGGCGACCGCGACGGGCTGCATGGGGAGCGGCGGCGCGTCACTCAACACCACGCGGACCTTCACTCCACGCTTCTCCGCTGCCACGAGCGCGGCCACGAACGCGGCGTCGCTCATCTCTTCGGCCTCGATGTCGATCGTAGACTTTGCGAGGTTCGCGAGCGCGACGAGGTCATTGCGCGAGTTGATCGGTGAGACGACGAGCGTGCCTGTCGGAGTGATGCCCTTGTTCGCGAAGTCCGCTTGGAAGATGGCCTCGGCCTCTGCGACATCTGCGGGCTCGTCGTCGATGGCGAGGTACTCGCGGTTCGACGTGGGCGAGCTCTGCGTCGCGTTCATCGTCATGATCCAGGCCTCTTTGGCGTCGATGATGAAGGTCTTCTCGTGCGTGAAGTTGAAGTTCGGCGGCGCCCACACCACGCCGACACCCGCGGACTTGAGCGTGTTGTACGCCGAGAGATTCGTGGAGCCGGTGTTGTTCTGGTTCAACACGACCTTCACATCGCGACCCGCCTTCTTCTGCGCGACCAGCGCATTGATGACCTCGGTCGAGGTGAGCAAGTACATCGTCATGTGCACGCTCGCGGTGGCGCCCTTGATCGCCGCGACCATCGCCGCGCCTCCGTCGGTGGGCTCCACGATGATGCGAACCTTCGTCGTCGGATTGAACGGCGTCGCGGCGTCGGGCGTGATGACCGCGCCGTCCGGGAGCTTGATCGCGCCGTCTGCTGCAATGGCACCGTCGGCAAGGATGGGGTTGCCCGCATCGTCCAGCAAGGGAGCGTCCAGTTGCGAACTACCCGAGCAAGCCAGCAGCACCAACGCAGTGAACGACCACGACTTCATGTGAGACCCCACCCAAGCGAGATTGCCGAAAAGGACCGCTCGTCATACCAGAGCCGACTCTCTCGGCCGCGCTCGATCGAGCCTATTTCAGCGGCGTTCCGTCACCACTTCACGATCACAGTGTTGGGTGTCACGTGCGCCTCGCACTTGTCGACGCCGACGATCACGGTGAGAGACTCGCTCCCGCTGCCGGCGGCGTTCTTGATCTCGACGCGTGGCACCACTTGCTCTTCGCGGAGCGCGTTGGCGATGTCGGGCGGACATGAGAGGCGTACGTCCACCTCGCCGGGCGTCGTCTTTGCGTGGCTCTTGCCGGTGACCGCGACGGCGAGCTTGATGAAGTTTCGCTCGGTGAGGCTCATGATCTCGGTCGCGACATTGACCGTGCGCGTGTCGAAAGTGACGCGGCCGCCTGGGTGATCGATCGCGAGCGCGTGAGAGTAATTTCCTGCGGTGAGGCCGGAGACGTCGAACGCCTCGGCGCGAGCGAACTGAATCGTCGACAGCTCGCTCTTGGGTCCACGCACGCGAACGTCCTTCGGGTTGGCCGCGGGCACGCCCTTCACCACGTAGCCCGGCGCGGGCGTCCCCACGACGCTCACTTGAACGGGGACGTCGCGGAGGATGACGTCGTCCCACTGAAAGTCGATGGTGGGCGGGTCGATCTGCTCCACGGTTACGCCAGCAGGAACGTGCACCATCGTCTTGTCCAGCATCACGCGCTTGTCTTGTCCGGTGTGCACGTCGACTTGAAGATTGCCGATGTCGTCCGTGCGCAGCTCGTCGAGCTTGCCTTGCGACGAGCGCAGCGTGACGCGCACCTGCGGCGGCAGCGGGCTCACGAGCACACGATTGGCCGTGTCCGGCGGGAGCACGACGACGAGATCGACGCTCATCGCCCGCTGCGCGTCCTGCGCGCCGTGCACGAGCGAATACAGCACGAGAGCGCCGAAGAGGCTCACGAGCTTCAAATTCAGGTTTTCGGTGAACAGGGCGCGCGCCCGCTCGGTGAGCGTGCGGTCGCTCATTCGTCGTCCTGCTTCGAGGAGTCGGGCGCCGGGATTGGGTGCGGAGTCTCGATCGGCTTGGCCGCGGTCATCGGTTTCGGCGGGCGCGAGAGGCGGCGTGGCGCGCTGTCTTCCGGCGGTGGGATGGACGCGGGCGGCGGTGTGAGAATCACACTACCTGTGCCCGTCCGTTCGGACGCGATGGCCCGGTGCGAGCCGGTCTGCGTCTTCTTGGAGAGCGGAGTCTGGATCTTCTTCTTCGTCTTCTGGCCGCGCTGGCCGAAGAGTCCGAGCAGCGCCTGGCGAAGCGACGCGCCGTCCAGGTTGGAGACGATGTTTCCGTTGAAGCAGAAGCTGATGGTGCCGCGCTCTTCGCTCACGACCACGACGACCGCGTCCGTCTCCTCGGTGATGCCGAGCGCCGCGCGGTGTCGCGAGCCAAGCGATTTGTCGAGCAGCTTGGTGTCCGGCATCGGGAAGAACACGCCGGCCTTGGCGATGCGTAGGTTGCGGATGACGACGGCCCCGTCGTGCAGTTTGTTGACGCCCTCGGGCACGAAGAGCGACACGAGCAGCTCGCGCTGGACCGTCGCGTCCACGGTCGTTCCCTGCGCCACGACGAACTCGTCGAGGTTGGCCTCTTGCTCGAAGCAGATGAGCGCGCCCATGCGGTGACGCGCGAGCTCCGTGGCCGCGGCGACCACCTCGTCGATCACGCGCGACTCTTGCTGGCGAGAAATACCCGCGAAAAACGCCCGCGATCCGATGCGCATGAGACCGCGGCGGATGTCGTTTTGGAAGACGACGACCACGACCAAGATGATCGACTCGAGCAACTTGCTGAACAAGTGGTTGAGCGTCACCAACCCGGCATATCGAGACACGCCGTAGATGAGGAAGAACACGCCGAGGCCCGTGCCCATCTGCATCGCGCGCGTCCCCCGCAGCACGAGCAGCGCGCGGTAGATGATGTACGTGACGACCACGATGTCGACGATGTCGATCGCGACGTCGCCCCAAGGGCGCGGCTTGAAGAAGTGGAGCAGCCCCTCAGGCATCGGGCATCTCCTCGCCTTCCCCGTCATCCTGAGTACGCGAAGCGTGCGAAGGACCCGCGGATCGCGTGTCCATCATGCGTGACAAGTCAATCGCTTGTCGCGTCGCTCTCACGTCATGCACACGGACCAGTTTGGCGCCATGAGAGGCCGCAAAAACAGCCGCGGCGACCGATGCGCCGATTCTCTCGTTGGGTCCTGCGTCGGGATCCACCGACTGCAAGAACGACTTGCGGCTCGCGCCGACGAGCACGGGAACGCCGACGGACTCCGCGAGCTTCGCGGTGTTGGCGAGCAGCGTCATGCTGTGCTTTGCGCTCTTGCTGAAGCCGAGCCCAGGATCCATCACGAGTGAACGCACGCCGCGGCGCTTCGCTTCGTCAGCGGCCTTGGTCCACTCGGCGATCACGTCGCCGACGACGTCTCCATACGCTCCCTCGGGCGCCTTCGAGAAGCCGGGCATGTCCTCTTGTGAGCCGCGCGAGTGCATGAGCACCAGCGGCGCTCCGTGTGCGGCCGCGACGTCCGCGAGGCGAGGATCCCGCAGGCAAGACACATCGTTGACGACGCAAGCACCCGCGCGCAGGCAGGCGTCCGCGACGTCTGGATGGGTAGTGTCGATCGAGACGAGCGCCTTGCGGCTCGCGTACCGCACCACCTCGAGGACGCGCCGGAGCTGCTCGTCTGCCGACACGGGCTTGCTGCCTGGACGGGTAGATTCACCACCGATGTCGATGAGGTCTGCGCCGTCTGCGATGAGTCGATCGACCTGCGCGCACGCGGCTTCATGGCCGAAATGAGCCCCGCCGTCGCTGAAAGAGTCTGGCGTGACGTTGCAGATGCCCATGAGCGCGACCCCGCGACGCAAAACTGCGCTCGCCAAGACACTCTCGAAGACCGACCGCTCGCTCACCAGGACACCTCACGCGTGTGCGCGCCATTGCTGCACGCACAGTCGGAAAGGCGACACGAGAGTGAAGCGGTGACGGGCTTTGGGGGCGCCCCGCGTACTGTCCGAAGACCGCACTGGGCGCTTGCCCTTGCCGTAGCAACATGTCCCCTCTTGAGCAACTCTTCCCCGCACGCGATGCGACGATTGTTCTGACGACCGGTTTTCACGCTAGTTTGTCCCGCCATGTTGAGGACGCGTGTCCGCGCGACGGCCCCCGTCACACTCGTCGTCAGCGCCTTGTTGGCCGCTGTGCTCGCGCTCGCGTGGTCGATCGACACGCTCGTTCCGGCTTGGGCGCCTGCGTTTGGCAAGCCGACACCGATCACGCTGCGCGTTCCGTATGCGCCGTTCATCCGCGAGAGCGGGCACACGCTCGCGTACTCGCATCAGCGCGTCGTGGTCCCGCGCGGCACGGTGCTGGACGACGAGAACGACACGCACCGCATCGCGTTCGCGTACGAGTCCACGCGTAGGCCCCCGAGCCAGATGCGGATCGGCGCGAGCTTCGTGTTGTTCTTCGCGCTGTTCGTGCTGACGAGCGTGTACCTGCGCCGATTCGGCCCCTCGCGCACCCGCCTCTTGCGCACGCAACTGGGCCTATTTTCGGCCATGGCGGCGCTCGTGCTCATCGCGAAGGGGCTCTTGTTGTTCACGATCGTCCCCGAGCACTGGATGCCGCTCGCCGTGTTGCCGCTCTGGTGCTCGCTCGCGTTCGAGCGACGCGTGGCGTTCCTCGTGAACGTGATGCTGGCGTTCATGGCGGCGTCTCTCTTGTTGTTCGATCTGCCTCTCTTGACCGTGCTCATCACGCGCGGCCTCGCGGCGGGCGTCCTCTTCTTGAACCGCAAACAACCTCGCCAGATGATCTGGGCGGGGTTCGGCGCCGGCTTGATCGGAGCTGTCATTTACGCGGCCACGATGTCCATCCTCGAAGGCACGTACTCGCCAATGGCCGATATTCGTATGGGCGTGCAGTCGCCGCTCTTGGGTTGTGTCGGGGGCGGCGTATTGGCAGGCGTGATCGCGCACCTCTTCCGGCACGGCGGCGAGCGACTGCTCGGCGGGGTCTCACGCGACACGCTCATCGAGCTCACCGATCTCGAACAGCCTCTGCTGCAGAAGATGGCCAAGGAGGCGCCTGGCTCGTGGGAGCACGCGCGCGCGATGGCGAACCTCGCGGAGGCCGCAGCCGCGTCCATCGGCGCAGACGCGCTGCTCGTGCGAGTAGGCGCGTACTATCACGACCTCGGAAAGACGATTCAGCCCAAGTACTTCGTCGAGAACCTCGCGCACGGCGAGAAGACACCACACGAGGATCTCGAGCCGGACGTCTCCGCGGACGCCATCATGGCGCACGTCGTTCAGGGCACGAAGATCCTACGCGAGGGCGGCATTCCCGAGCCCGTCGTCGAGTTCGCGTATACGCATCATGGCACTCAGACCATCGAGTACTTCTGGCACAAGTGCAGAGAGCGCAACAATCCGAAGGGCCTCAAAGAGGAGTTCTTCCGATATCCGGGGATGAAGCCTCAGACGAAAGAGACTGCCATCTTGATGTTGGTGGACTCTATTGAGGCCGCGAGCCGCACGATTCAGCCGCCGGAGCGCGCCAAGTTCGACGAGATGATCCAGCGCGTAGTCTTCGTGAAGCTGAAGAGCGGTCAGTTGGACGAGTCGGGTTTGACACTCGAGGACTTGCGTATCGTGTCGCTGCGAATGACGGACACACTCGTGAACATGTTCCACTCGCGGATCAAATATCCCTGGCAGGAAAAGCAAGACAAAGCCGGCGCTGACAAGCCCCCGAAGGACCCCAAGGAGAAGCTCAACTGATGCTAGCGAAGCCATTCGCTCACTCGTTGTCGTCCGCCGAAGGCGGCGCCAAGTGATGTCGTTCATGAAGTCGCTGTTCTTCGGGATTATCGACGAGAGCGTCCTCTTCCCTTATCCGCATTTGCCGGAGTCTGCGGCGGACGAGGTCAATCAACTCGTCACGCAGATTGGGCGCTTTGCGACCAAGCATGTAGACGCGGCGGCGATCGATCGCGCGGAGAAGATCCCGGTCGACGTGATTGCGGGGCTGCGTGATTTAGGCGTATTCGGCATGCTCGCGCCGAAGGCCGTCGGCGGGAAGGCCATGAGCACCACGGGGTTCGCGAGGGTCATTCAGGAGCTCGCGGGGATTGACTCTTCATTGGCGGTTACCGTCGGCGCGCATCAATCGATTGGCTATCAAGGGATATTGTCTTTCGGGACCGAAGCGCAGATTGCCAAGTATCTCCCCAAGCTCGCGAGCGGTGAGCAGCTCGCGGCGTTCGCGCTCTCCGAGCCCGGCGCAGGGAGCGACGCGGCGGCGGTGCAGACGCGCGCAGACCCGACGCAAGGCGGCTTCTTGTTGTCGGGTAGCAAGTGGTGGATCACCAACGGCGGCATCGCGGACGTGTTCGTCGTCTTCGCGCGCACCTCTCCCGCGAACGACGATGGCGCCAAACCGAAGCTCACGGCGTTCATCGTCGAGCGGGCAATGGGCGTTAAAACGGGACCCAATCAGCCCAAGCTCGGCATCCGCGGGTGCTCGACCACCGAGGTGACCTTCCCTTCCATCTTCGTGCCGGACGCCAACGTGCTCGGGGAGATCGGTCGCGGGTTCGGCGTTGCCATGGATACGCTCAATCGCGGTCGTATCGGCTTGGCGGCGGGGTGCGTCGGGCTCGCCAAACATCTCATTCAATTGTCGACCGAGCGCTGCCAATCGCGGCGCGCCTTCGGGCGGCCCATTGGTCAGTTCGGTTTGGTGAAGGACAAGATCGCGGTGATGCTCGCGGACACGTTCGCGCTCGAGAGTATGACCTTCATGGCCACCAGCATGGTGGACTCGCACGCCGTCGACTATTCGATAGAGAGCGCCATCTGCAAAGTCTACGGCTCGGAGATTCTCTTGAGAGTCGCCAACGAAGCGCTGCAGATTGCCGCCGGTGCGGGCTTCATGCGCGAGGCGCCGTTCGAGCGCTTGCTGCGAGACGCGCGCGTGAACCTCATCTTCGAGGGCACCAACGAGATCCTCCGATGCTTCATTGCGTTGAGCGGGATGGCCGGTCCCGGACAAGCGCTCATCGACGTGACTCGCGCGATGCGTGAGCCGATCAAGGGGTTCGGCCTCTTGAGTGATTTCGCGATTCGAAAGGCGCGCACGGCTCTCGGTCGAGAGCGGCTCACGCGCGTACATCCACTGCTAGCGCCTGCCGCGCTCGTGTTCGAGCAGTACACGACGGAGCTCGCTCGCTGCGCGGAGAAGGTCCTGCGCAAGCACGGCAAGGACATCGCCGAGATGCAGTACACGCAGCGACGCGTCGCTGACATGGCGATGGATCTGTTCGCTATTGCGTGCGTCTTGTCGCGCACGACGAGCGTGCTCGAGAGACGCGGCGAAGAGGGCGCAAGACGCGAGACCGACCTCACGACGATGTTCGTCAAAGCCGCAGAAAGCAGGCTCGCCATCACGGTCGCGTCGTTCGACGACAACGACGACGAGCTCCGCAAGGCGATAGCCGATCGAGCGTACTCGGACGGCGGCTACCCGTTCGACGTCGTGTGACAAGCCCCTCATGGGGAAACCGGTTTGTCATCCTTCGCTACGCTCAGGATCCCCCGCCGTTCGCATGTCCGCTGCGATCAACGCGTGTGCTCACTTCGCAGAGGGGATCCTTCGCCACGCTCAGGATGACAATTGGGTGTTCCCGAAGCGCGCCTGTCATTTAGACGCTGAGCCTCTCTTGCTCCCCACGAACGTTCGGGGCGACGTCGCTCAAGGAGCAGACGCGGCGGACTCGTCTTCTTTTTTCCAGATCGGCAGCGTGAACGCGAACGTCGTGCCTTTGCCGACGGCGCTCTCGACGCCGATCATGCCGCCGAGCGCTTCGACGAGGTGCTTGACGATGGACAGACCGAGCCCCGTTCCGCCGAGCTCGCGGGATCGACCCGTGTCTACGCGGTAGAAGCGCTCGAACAAACGCGGGAGGTGGCGCTGCTCGATACCGGGGCCCGTATCGCGAACGAAGACCCTCAGCACGCCCGCCTCGCGGGTCGCGCCGACGACGATCTCGGCGCCCTCTGGCGAATACTTCAGCGCGTTGTCGACGAGGTTGGTGAGAATCTGCTCGACCGCGCGTCGGTCCGCCTTGGCGGGCACGAGATCGACGGGAACCACATTTTTCAGGCGGATTCGCTTCTTCTCCGAGCGCCCGCGGAAGAGCGCGTGGATTTGATCGACGAACGTGGCGAGGTCGACATCCTCGATGGCGAGGCGGAACTCGCGCGCCTCGATGCGCGAGAGATCGAGCAGGTCTTCGACAAGCAGCTGGAGGCGCTCGGCGTTGCGCTCGATGATGTCCATGAAGTGGAGCGCCGCCTCCGGATCGCTCGCGGCGGCACCGCGTAGGGTCTCGGCCGCAGAGCGCACCGCCGTCACGGGTGTGCGAAGCTCGTGGGACGCATTGGCCACGAAGTCGCGGCGCAGGGTCTCCAGGCGACGGATCTCGGTGACGTCGACGAACACCGCGAGCACGCCGTGCGGCTCGTCCACCAGCGGCACCGCGCGCACGAGCAGGCGCCGCGGCTTGAGACCGGAGAGCTCGATCTCGGCGCTCGCGGTGACCCCCTTCACGCGCGCCTCTTGGATGAGAGACGCTATTTCCTCGTTGGCGACGACATCGAGCGGCGCCTTGCCGTGCGTGTTGGCGCCGATGAGCAGCATCTGACGGAGCGACGAGTTGACGAGCGCGACCTTGCCTTCGGTGTCCGTCAGGAGCACGCCCTCCTGCATGCCGTTGACGATGCGACCGATGAAGTCCCGTTCCGCACGGAGCTTGGCGAGCGTTCGCGACAGGCTCTCGGCGAGCTGATCGAGGGCGCGACCGAGGAGCGCGAGCTCGTCGTGACCGGAGGGCTTTGCGCGGACGGTGAAGTCGCCCTTGGCCATCGCGCGCGCGACGTCCGTGAGTTTGCGAGCGGTGCGCGAGGCGAGCTCCGCGCTGACCGCGCTCATCATCGCGGCGACCACGAACGCGAGCATCGAACCCCACAAAAGGGCGTGATTCAGCTCCGATTCCGCGCTCTCCACCTCTACGAGCGGAAGCGCGAGGCGCACCACCCCCGCGATCTCCGCGCCGTGCGCGTACGGCACCGCGACGTACAGCATTCGCTCGTGCACGGTGACGGAGGTGCGCGACGCGTCTCCTCTACCTTTGCCGAACGCGCCCTGCACCTCCGGACGGCCGGCATGATTCTCCATGTTGGCGATCTGATCGAGCGGCACCTCGCTGTCTCCGACGACAACGCCTGACTTGTCAATTAATGTCACGCGGGCGTGCGCGCGCTTGCCGAGGTCGTTCGCGAGAGCGTCCCATGCGGCGAAATCCTGCGACGCGAACTTGGCGTCCGCTGCCTCTCGGGACGCGAGCTCCGCGCGCACGTAAAGATCGGCCTCGATCCGGTCGGTGAGCATGTGGTCGAGCGCGCTCGACAGGTACGTGTGCGCGACGGCGACAGCGAGCATGATCGCGCCCAGCGAGATCAAGAAGAGCTTGGCGCGCAGGCCGAGCCTGAAGATGGACTTCGGCTCCTCGGGGGCCGCTTCGGCCGTCGACAAAGGCTCCAGCCGGTCCGGCGGGATCGAGTCGGAGATCTCGGTGGTCACGGCTCGGGCGCCGACGTGAAGCGATACCCGACCCCGCGCACGGTCTCGATGAAGTCGCACTTCGGGCCGAGCTTCTCGCGCAGTCGCTTGACGTGCGTGTCGACGGTTCGGGTCGTGATGTCGGGAGAGACGCCCCATACGTCGTCGAGCAGCTTCGCGCGCGTCTGGACCCTATTTTTACGCTGGTAGAACGTCCAGAGCAGTTTGAACTCGAGCGCGGTGAGATCGATCTCGTCTTCGCCCACCCACACGCGGTGCGCGGCGTGATCGATCTTGAGCGGCCCCATCGTGATGACGTCGTCGGCCTGCGCTTCACCGCTCGAGCGGCGGAGCATCGCCTGCACGCGCAGCAAGAGCTCGCGCATGCTGAAGGGTTTGGTCACGTAGTCGTCTGCGCCGAGCTCGAAGCCGACAACGCGATCCACCTCTTCGCCGCGCGCGGTCAGCATGATGATCGGAATGGCGTTCGTGGCGGGGTTCTGCTTCAGGGTCTTGCAGAACTCCGTGCCCGACTTGTCCGGCAGCATGACATCGAGGAGCACCAAGCTCGGCTTGTTGGCGCGCACTTGCCGCATCGCTTCGTCTGCGGTCCCGGCGGTGGAGACCTCATGACCCGCCTGCTTTAGATTGAAGGCCACCACGTCTCGGATGTCCTTCTCGTCTTCGACGATCAGCACACGTGCCATGGGGCTCTCCTTACTGAGGGTTTGTGACGAGCGGGTTACAGACGCACCAATTGACGTCGCCATCGGCGAACGTCAACGACAGTCAAGACCAGGAGCTCGGCATGCCGGCGAGCCTGTCGCTCGAGCCGAGCGGACGGCGGCTAAACTCGGCCGTTTCGTGGAGGGACGGCTCATCCTTCCCTGCCTCGACGCGGGCGAGGCGTCGAGCTTCGATGCGAGCCAACGCGCGTGTGAGCTTCTGCGCCTCGGGCTCCGCAGGACCGACCGCGAGGGTCGCTTCGGGGGTCCACTTGGCGAGCCATTGCGCGACCGCGCTCGCCTTGTCGCGTCGAGAAGGCTCGACTCCGCGCGAGTGCGCAGCGGACACGAAGAGCCCAGCATCGCTCTTCCAGCCCACCGACGCGCGCAGCACCGCGCCCTCGGGCAGATCTCGCACGAACCAGTCGCCGACGGCGGCGTGCACTTCGACATCCTGCGTAGACGCACGCGGCCCATCCCACGACGGAATCATGACGAGTATGCGCAGGCTGATCTTGCCGTTCGGCATGCGCTGGCGGAGGTTCGCGAACGTGTCCTCTTTGATCTCCCAATAGACGTAGAGCGTCGTGGGATCGACGTTCATCGCGATGCACTCATCGACGTCGTAGCGCGCAGGCAACGGATTGGCGTCGAGCATGCTCGCCGGCTCTTGCTGCGGGTTGGTGCTCGTCTCGAGGTAGCTGGAACCCATGGGCTCGTCGCGCTCGGGCGGCAACACGGGGGCGTTCGGCACGGCGATCTTTCCTTCTTCGAGCTTGGACAACAGGGTGCTCGCCGCGGCGTGATCGGGCTCTTTCGTCAGCACCTCGCGCAGCGTGTCGATCGCCTTCTGCTTGTGCCCCTGCGTCGCGTAGATCTCCGCGAGCGTGACCGTAGGCAGCGCGTTCGGCGCGGGCCGGCGAACGGCGGCGGGCTCTCCGGTGCGCAGACGCTCCGCGGCGTCCGCGAGGTGTAGACCGCGCTCGACGACGCGCGCCAACAGGTCGCGCGCGAGCCCTAGAAAACCGCGCGCTTTGCGCTTGTCGTCCGTCGAGCGTCCGGGCTCGCGACGCAGGATCTCGTCGATGAGCTCAGGGCGCGTCAGCACCTTCGCCAGCGGAACGCCGTCGGCCTCGGCTCGCGCGATCAACCCGTCGCGATCCATCGCCTCGAGGGTGGTGCGGTCCGTAGGCATGGCGACCTTATGCCAAGCCTTGGTGACCTTGGCTAGTGGCAGCGATTCGACAGAATCGATGCCCTAGGAAATTCGCGGGAGCGAACTTTGGGTGTGAGTGTAGCCCGCGTGACCGTCTGGTGCCTCGTTTCGTGGCGAAGCCACGAGTGCAAAGCTCATCGTTTCGATGGGAACGCGGCACTAGTAGCAGCGGCAGTCGCCAAGAGCGCGCGGGCCTGTGATGCGTCTTTCTGGATCTGCGCCTTGAGCTCGTCGAGGCCGTTGAATTTGCGCTCTTCGCGGATGCGCGCGATGAGGTCGACGCCGAGCCGGTGACCGTAGAGATCGAGATCAACGTCGAAGAGGTGAACCTCCTGCGTTGCGCGCACTCCATCGACCGTCGGGCGCACGCCGACGTTCATGACTCCGTCGTACGTCTCGGCGCCTGCGATCACGCGGACCGCATAGACGCCGTGCGTTGGGAGCATCTCCGCGATGTTGCCCACATTCGCGGTCGGGAACCCGAGCTGCCGTCCGCGCTGCGCGCCGCGCTCGACCACGCCTTCGATGCGATGCGGCCGACCGAGCATCGCTCTCGCCTCCGCAACGCTCCCGAGAGAGAGCGCCTCGCGAACGCGTGTGGACGAGAGCGGGCCGCCTGCGTCTGCGATCACCTCGAACACTTCGACTTCGAATCCCAGCGTTTTTCCGAGCGATCGAAGCGTCCCGAGGTCTCCCACGCGTTTGTGTCCGAAGCGAAAATTGTCGCCAACGACCACAAGCTCGGCGCCGAGCGTGCCGGCGAGCAGCTCAGTGGCGAAGCGCTCGGGGCTCTGCTCGGAGAGGTCGAGGTCGAACCTCTTCACGAGCACAAGCTCGATACCGATCGCTCGGACGAGCTCCGCCTTGCGCTCTAGCGTGGTCAACCGAGGCGGGGCCACGCGTCCGAGCACGCTCGCCGGGTGTGGATCGAAGGTGAGGATGGTGGACGGAACGCCGCGCGTCTTCGCCTCGTCGCGCACGTGAGCGAGCACGGCTTGATGACCGCGATGCACGCCGTCGAAGTTGCCGATCGCGACGACCCGTTTGCCGGGGAGCGTGTGCCCGTCTATCCATGTAAACTGCAAAGATCCCATGGCGTGCGCGTCGTCTTGGGATTTAGCACAGCGAAGGCTCCCCAACCGGTCCGAGATTGGATAGTCTCGCCGCCAATGATCCGCCGCACTCAAGGCTTTCAGGCCTTCCTCACCCTGTTGTGCATCGTTCTCGGCATCGCGCTCTTCGCGCGAGACGCCCTCGCAGGGAGCTGGAGGCTCAAGAGCAACGAGGTGCAGGAGGGCTCAGGCGGGACGTGGCACCTCTACATGACGATCGAGCTGAGCGCCCCGCCCTCGCTCGCGCATGTGCCGATGAAATTCTCGTTCACGAAGACCGTCGAGTACGAGCGCGCACTCGTGGACGGCCAAAAAGATCCCGTCACCAATCGCACCGCGCTGACCGGGCAGATGCCGCAGATCATCTCGCAAGACATCGACTTCGCGAACGCCACCGGCAAGATCTTCAAGGGCACGGGCTTCGACTTCGGCGTCACGCGCGCGGTCGGCTTCGTCGCCGGCGAGTACAGAGTGCAGCTGCGCACGGCGGACGGAGCGGACGTCGGCGGGCCCGTGACCCTGATCTTGAAGGGCGACAACGAGGTCGTCGATCGCCGCAGCATCACGTTCAACGCCAAGAACAAGCCCACCAAGGTGGACGGAGCGGACGCGGGCAAAGAGGTCGCGTCGAACAACAGCGAGTCCGCGATCCCGAACAACGCAGAGATCAAGCCGATCGGTACTGCAGCACCGTTCATCTCCGACGAGGCGTACAAGCCGCTCGACGAGAACGGCAACGTCATCAAGGAGCACCCGAAGGGCTGCGGCTGCTCGGTCCCGACGAGCGATACGACGTCGTTTGCGTGGCTCGCGCTCCCCGCCCTCGCGGGTCTCGTCGTGATTCGTCGTCGCCGCAAGAGCTGAGCGGTGACTCCCGCGCAGGCTTGC
>JAYVYD010000231.1:0-3041 GCA_043784605.1 Myxococcales bacterium
CCAAGATGCCTTGAACGGCCAAGCCGGTCTTCTTCGTCTCGGTTCCGGCGTACGCCATCAGCGCTTGCGGTCCGTGTCCGAGCTCCAAAATCGACGACCGCGTGCTGTAAGCGAGCGAGCGCTGCTCACGCACGTCCATGAACAAGCGGCTCGCGACGCCGCCGCCGAGGATCTGGTTGGCGACACGCAAATCGGGCCAATCGGTGGACCTTCGCTCCGGCGCGACGCTCGCCACGAACACGTCGCTCTGCGTGCTGCCTGGACGCGCCGCAAGCACGACCCTGCGTTTGGCGACAGGCGCCGGCGCCGGGAACTCCACCTTCGGCACGTCGCCGCCCGCGAGCTTGCCGAAGTACTTGTCGACCATCGCGGTCGCGCTCGCCGAGTCCACGTCTCCCGCCAACACGACGTTCATGTTCTTGGGTACGAAGAACTTCCGGTGAAACTCGGTGATGGCACTTCTGTTCACTTTGGAGATCTCGGACGCGGTCGCGTCGTACGTCGCGTACGGGCTCGTGGTCGGGTAGAGTTCGCGGAACAGCAGTCGTGTCGCCGCCCATTGCCCGCTCGATCGCGCGTGCTCTTGCGCCTCGTCGGACATGCGAGCCTTGAGGTTGCCGAGCTCGTGGTCGTCGAAGCGCGGAGAGCCCACCACCTGAGCGAGTAGTCCGAGCGCATCGGCGAGGTGACTCTTGATCACCGCGAGCGAGATCACCGTGCGATCGAAGTCCGTGTCCACAGAGAGAGACGCGCCGAGCGACTCGACGCGCTCCGCGAGCTGGGGCGCGCTAAGCGACGCAGTGCCGCCGTCCTTCAGCATCTCCGCGGTGATGGTCGCGAGCCCCGGGCCGCCGTAGCTCATGCCCGCGCCGACGAGCACTCGTACGTGCACGAGCGGCAGCGCGTGAGACTCGACGACCTCGACACCGAGCCCGTTCGCGAGCGCCTTCTTGGCGACCGCAGGGAAGGGCGAGGGCTTGCTCGCGCTCGAGGTCGGCGGGCTCTGTTTGCCGTTCTTGCCGACCTGTTTGGCGACCTTCGTGGTGTCGCGCACGGGGATGTCGGCCTTCAGAGGGCCGATGCTCCCAACGTTGCTCCCACCGCAGGCCATCAACGCACCCAGCAGAATCACAATCGATCGGCGGCTCACTTTTTCACCTCGGGCTTGGTCGCGTCGGGCTTCTTCGCAGGTGGCTTCGGGGCGTCCTCTTTGGGCTTCACTTCGATGCGATTGCGTCGATTGGCAACTAGATACTTGGCAGTCACGCGCTTGATGTCGTCCTTCGTCACCGCCTGGTACTTCGCGAGCTCACTCTTTAGTAGCGTGGCATCGCCCCAATACAGCTCGAACTCGGCGAGGCGCTGCGCGCGTCCGATGTTGGTCTGGAGGCTCATGATGAAGTGGGTCTCGAGGCGCGTCTTCAGCTTGCTCATCTCGGCGTCGCTCGGCGGGGCTTGCCCTAGGCGCGAGAGCTCCTCGTCGACGACGCGCTCGACGTCCGCGAGCTTTGCGCCCGAAGAGAGCTTCGCGCTGATCTCGAACATGTCCGGCCCGCGATGGTCCTCGGTGTCGGCGCTGACGTCGATGCACCAAGCGCGGTCGTGCACGAGGTTCTTGTAGAGGCGAGAGCTCTCTCCGTCACTCAAGAGCATCGCTGCGAGCTCGAGCGCGTAGTGGTCCTTGTCGCGCGCCGGCGGAATCGCCCAGGCCTCGAGCAACGCGGGCAGCTTCGCGTGCTCGTCGATCTCGACTTTGTCGCGCGCCTTGGTCTGCTCCGGCATCGGCCCCGGCTCGTACTTGGGAATCGACGATTGAGCTCTAGCGTCACCGAAGTAGCGCTGCACGTACTGCGCGGCCTCGTCCGGATCGAAGTCGCCAGCGATGGAAACGACCGCGTTATTGGGCGCGTAATATTGATCGTGGAAAGCTTTTACCCACTCGAGCTGCGCGGCGTCGAGGTCCGCCATCGTCCCGATCGCGGGGTGCTCGTAAGGCCAATACCCTTTGAACACCAGCTCCTGCAGACTGATCTCGCTCGGCACGTACGGCTGGTTCGAGACGCGCATCCTGAACTCTTCCTCGACGACCTTGCGCTGGTTCTCGAAGTTGAACTGCGTGATGTCGAGCGTCTTCATTCGGTCCGCCTCGAGCCATGTCGCGAGCGCGAGCTCCGACTGCGGGAGCATCTCGAAGTAGTTCGTGCGGTCCTCGCTCGTCGAGCCGTTGAGCGTGCCGCCGTGGCTCGTCACGAGCTTGAAGTGGTCCCCGCGCGCGACGTTCGCCGAGCCCTGGAACATCATGTGCTCGAAGAGGTGCGCGAAGCCGGAGTGCCCTCGCTCCTCGTTGCGACCCGCCACGTCGTACACGACGTCCACGGCGATCGTCGGCGACACGTGATCGGGCGCCAAGACCACGCGCAGCCCGTTGTCTAGCTTGCTCCTGCGGATGTCGAGCTGGATCGTGGACGAAGCGCTGGGCACCGCGCTGCTCGCCGCGGGAGCGACGGCGCTAGGCGCAGGCTTGGTCGCCGCAGGCTTGTTGTCCGCGAGCGATACGAGCGGGATGCAGAGTCCGAGGGCGGTGAGCGCGGCGATTTTTCGCTGAATCATGGGCGGCGTTATCGCACGCGTCGCGGCGCGCGGGTAGCCCAGCGATCAAAGCAAAAAAAAACCTTTGACAGAACTCGGGCCGGGTAATAGGTAACCGAATCGTTACCCATGAACGCAGCCGAAAAGGTCGACGTCTACCGTGCCATCGCCGATCCCACCCGCCGCGCCATCCTGGACCGCCTGAGGGCGGGCGGCGCCCCCGTCAACGCGCTCGCCGCGGACTTCGCGCAGACGCGTCCGGCCATCAGCAAGCACCTGCGCGTGCTCAAGCAGGCGAGGCTCGTGAAGGAGCAGCGCGTCGGCAGAGAGCGCGTCTACAGACTGGAGCCGCTGCCGCTTCAGCAAGTCGTCGGTTGGCTGGAGGGCTATCGAGCGATGTGGCAGACCAACTTGGACAACCTCAAGCGACACGTGGAGAAGAAATAGACCGG
>JAYVYD010000232.1:0-5068 GCA_043784605.1 Myxococcales bacterium
CGCCATTTTCTAGCATCGAACGCGCAACAATGCCCGACCGTGTGGAGGGGCTGGATCAGCTCCAAGCAGGCTCGCTCGAGCGAGACTCTCGGACAGAACCTGAATTGAGCCGTTGGCACGCCTCAGTTTTCCGCCATCTTCGCGAGGGTCGCGCGACTCATGCCGAGCTCTGGCTCTAGCGCGATGACCATGGCCGTGCGCCCCGACTCGGTTCGTTTCACGAACGCTTGGAGGTAGCGCCTCGCTGCAGCCCATTCGCGTGCGGCGTAGGCGAGGTGCCCGAGCACGAAGCGCCCGTAGCCTTGCCCGCACGGCGCGCGCGACAGGTCGTCGATGATGTCTTGCAGATCGCTCACGTGCTGTCCGGCGGCGACCCGCACGAGCGCGAGCTGCGCGCGATAGAGCGGCTTGTCCGTGGTGCCCCAGCGGGCAGCGCGCTCGAGCGCGGCGATCGATTCGTCGTAACGCCGCGCAAAGAACAGCAGGCCGCCGAGCGTCCAATTGTGGAGCGCCCTGCGATCGGCTGGGCCGCGCCTCGTCGCGCTTCGCAGGTGCAAGAGCGCGCGGTCCAAGTCTCCCGCGGCGATGGCGGCGCGTGCGGCGTCTTGGTGGAACACGTCCACGAGCACTCCCATCTCGAGGGCCGACTCCGCGGCTTGTAGCGCGCGCGCAAAGCGCCGCTCCTCGAAGTTCGCGAGGTAGACCTGTCGCAAGAGCATAGCGTGCGTCGTCTTGTCGATCGGTGCGCGCGAAGCGAGCCCCTTCTGCGCGAACCGTGCACGAGACGCCGGCGTCTTCGCGGTCATGGCCTTACGCAGCCAGTCGTCAGGCTGGGCGACGCGCAATCGCGTGGGCACTTTCGGCGCCTCTGCCATGACACTGAGTGTAGCACGTACACTAACGCGCGGCCCGGAACGCACTACCTGCGCGCGCGCATTTGCGCTACGAGAGCCGCGTGCAACGCTCTATCGTCGTGTTTTGCCTGGTCGCGCTCTCAGGGAGCACGGTGGGGTGCGGCCGCAAGGCTACCGAGGCCGATTGCCAGCTCATCGTCGATCAGAACGTCGCGGTGCAGATGAAGGCGCTCAGCATCACGGACCCCGCTTTGATCGCGAAGAAGCAGGACGAGCTCAAGGTGGAACTCGCCAGCGAGATGAAGGACTGCGTGGGCAGGCGCGTGAGCGAGACGATGATGGCGTGCGTGAAGGGCGCGCCGACCACCGAAGAGATCCAACGATGCTTGCGTTGAGGCTCGTCGTGTTCGCGATCGTGACCTCGTCGGTCGTCGGCTGCAGCAAAAAGGTGACACCGCAGCAGTGCGACGCGATCGTCGAGCACTACGCCGAGCTGGTGGTGCGCGACACGAAGAAGGACGCGTCCGCCGAGGAGATCAAGGTGGAGAAGGCTCGCGAGACAAAAGAGGCGAAGAGCGACGACGCCTTCCGCAACTGCACGAGCGAGATCGAGCCCGCCGACTACGACTGCGCGATGAAGGCCACGAGCGCCGACGCGGTCGAGAAGTGCCTCGAGTAGCGAATCTCAGCTCTTCGTGTGCGCGGCGCGAGCGGTGAGGATCGTGCGATCGTCCTCACCCGGGGTGGACTTCACGTCGTAGATGACGTCGCCGCCAAGCTTGCAGACCTCGTCCTTGAGCGTGCGATTGCAGTCGTCGACGGACGCGGACCGACCGCAGCTCGCCCGAACGCGACCGATGACATGAACGGGCGCGAGCGGCGACTCTTGGTATTCGATGACTTGGCAACCATCACCTCGCGGGGGAAACCGCGAGTGCTCGGGGGCGCCGCCACACGCGATGGCGAACGAGACGAGCAAGACCGCGCGCTTCATTGGGCAGCCTCGGCCACGCGCGCCATCAGCGGGAATCCCATCGCAAGACGCTGTGCGAAATAGGCCTCTGCGACCGCCTTCGCGAGACCTCGAACGCGACCGATGAACCGCGCGCGCTCGGTGGTCCCGATCGCACCGCGAGCATCGAGGACGTTGAACTGGTGCGCCGCCTTCACCACGAAATCATACGCCGGCAAGACGAGCTTCTTCATGGGGTCCTCGGAGAGCGCGAGCAGGCGCTTGGCCTCTGCCTCGTAGTGATCGAACGCGGCGAAGTGCGCTTTGCTGTCGGCCTGCTCGAAGTTGTACGTGCTCCACTCCCACTCGGCGCGCTTGCAGATCTCTCCGTAGCGCACACCCTTCGCCCACATCACGTCGTAGATGGTGTCCTTGTTCTGCAAGTACATGGAGATGCGCTCGAGGCCGTACGTGAGCTCTCCGCTGACGGGCTTGCACTCGAGGCTTCCGACTTGTTGGAAGTACGTGAACTGGCTTATTTCCAGGCCGTCCAACCACACTTGCCAGCCTAGGCCCCACGCGCCGAGCGTCGGCGACTCCCAGTCGTCTTCGACGAAGCGCACGTCGTGATCGAGTGCGACTGTGCCGATTGCCTTCAACGATTCCAGATAGAGATCTTGGATGTCGAGCGGCGCCGGCTTCAAGATGACTTGGAACTGGTGGAATTGTTGCAGGCGGTTCGGGTTGTCGCCGTAGCGACCGTCGCTCGGCCGGCGTGACGGCTCGACGAAGGCGACGTTCCACGGCTCCGGTCCGATCGCGCGAAGGAACGTGGCCGGATTGTAAGTGCCCGCGCCAACCTCCGAGTTGTACGGCTGCACGATCAAGCAGCCGCGTTTCGCCCAGAAATTCTGCAACGTGAGGATGATGTCTTGGAAATACATCTGCGCGTTCTGACTATCACACGCCGAGCTGACGAAGCAGCTCGTGCGCGCGCTCTTGGTGCGGATCCTCAGCGACGGCGCGCTTGAGCAACATGACTGCCCGCTTCGGATCACCCTGACGGATGGCGATGTCTCCGAGGTGCGCGTAGGCCTCTGCGCGCGGCATGCTCGTCGCCGACTTGGTCATCGTCACAACGCGCAGTGCCTTCTGCGCGAGCTCCAGGTTGTCGGCGTGGAGCGCGGCCTGACCGAGCTCGCTGGCCACGACGCCGTTCTGACCATCCATCTCGAGCGCTGCGGTGAGCATCGCGAGCTCGCCTTGCGTGCTGCCGCGGTGACGCTCGATGCGCGCGAGCCGGTGATACAGAGCGCCTGCCTCGCGAGACCGACGACCCTTCTGCGCGGCGAGCGCGGACTGCGTCGTCTGTGCGGCCTCGTCGATTCGACCGACTGCGATGAGCGCATCGACCACGAGCACCACGCACTCCATGTCTTGCGGCTTGATGCGATTGGCGGCCGAAAGTAGCTCGAGAGCGCGATCGCCATCCTTCGCTTTGCCGAGGTAGATCGCGCCCGCGCGCACGAGCGCGTCGAAGCGCTCCGCGTCGTTCGTGGCGGCGTCGACGTCGGCGGAGAACATCTCCGCGAGCTCCGTGTATGCGCCGGTCGCCTCGTACATCGCGCGCAGCTTGGAGGTGATCTCCGCGTCCCCGGGCACGAGAGCGTGCGCCTTCTCCAGACCTCGACGCGCGAGTGCGGGAGCGCCTGCCTTCTCCGCCGCAAGGACGAGCTTGGTCACGACATCGACGATCTCGGTCGCGTCTACCAAGATGGCCAACCGTCGGTACGTGTCCGCTGCGGCTGCGTAGTCGTTGGCGCGCTCGTCGAGGTCAGCGAGAAGCAGGAGGCCCGCGTGGTTGGAGTCGTCCGCGTCCAGCACGGCAGAGAGCTGCGAGCGCGCGTCAAGGGTGCGGTTCACTGCCGCGAGGGCAGAGGCGAGTCGCACGCGATAGGCAATGGCGCGACTTGGCTCGTCCGCGTTGTCAGCGGCGCGCTCGAGCAACTCCATGGCGAGCGAACCGTAAGCGTTCGCGGCTACATGATTGGCCTGCTCGACGTCCGACAAGGCCGCGTCGAAGTCACCCTGCTGCGCGTGTAGCGACGCGCGTTGCGCAAAGAGGGCGGCACGGACATCGTGACGGTCCTCTGGGTGATCGATCGCGAGCGACTCGAGCATCGAGGCGATCTCCACCTTCGCGCCTTCGAGATCGCCCGCCAGCGTCAGTGCGCTCATGAGCTCGGCGAACCGCGCGTCGCTCGCCTCGATGGTGAGTGTGAGTCGGAGCGCGCGGGCGGCCCCAGCGGGGTCGTTCAGCTCGTCGCGCCAGATCACGACCGCGCGATCCAACAGCGAGAGCGCCTCCTCGGGGATCTCCGCCGCAGCGACCGTCTCGTAGAGGTTCGCCAGCTTGCGGCGCTCACCGCGCTCTCCGTAGAGATTGACGAGCTTGTCGCGCAGCACCGCGCTCGCTGGGTGCGCGCGCAGCCCCATCTCGAACGCGCGCTCGGCGCCCACGTCGTCCCACGACTCGGCGCGCACCGCGGCGAGATCGAGGGCGAGGCTCGAAGCCGCGGGTCCAGACTCCACCTCGAGCAGACGCTCCATGACGTCGGCACGATCGCTCGGCTCCGTGGACGACGCGAGCAGCGCACGCAGGAGCGCAGGGTTCTTCGGCTCCCAATCTAGGCCTAGCGTGAACGCCTCGCGCGCGGCCGCCAGGTCTCTCTCTTTCAAGAGATCGCCGAGCTTCTGCGCGAGCTTCGCGACGAGCGCGCCGTCCTGACGATCCTTCGCCGCTTCGAGCACTCGCGAGAGCACACGCTCTACGCCGCCCTTGTCTCCCGAGGTCTCGAGCAGCGAGAGCAGGAGAGCGCCGGCCTCTGCGTCGTGTGCGTTCTCGTCGAGCAGCGCTTCGAGCTCACGCGAGGCCTCGTCCGGCTTGCCTAGCTCCGTGGACAAAAGCGCCGCGCGCTCGCGGCGGAGCGACGCGCGAACGTCCGCGTCCTGCGCCGCGTCGATACGCCGCGCGAGCAGAGACGCGAGCTTGTCGGCGCGGCGCGTCGCTCGATACGCCACCGATAGCGCCTCTTGTGCAGCCTGATCGAGTGGATGCGCGTCGAGCGCTTGTTCGAGGGCGCGCGTCCAGAGGTCAGTGTTCCCGGAGGCGTGCGCGCGTTCGGCGACGGAGTTTCGGAGCTCGCGAGCTTCGTCTTCGGGC
Source organism: Myxococcales bacterium (assembly GCA_043784605.1). GTDB lineage: Bacteria > Myxococcota_A > Polyangia > Polyangiales > Polyangiaceae > JANYHY01. The sequence continues at coordinate 5,030 of JAYVYD010000232.1, forward strand.
GCGCTGTCTGCGGCGCGCAGCGTGAGCTCGAGCGCGGCG
>JAYVYD010000233.1:0-17219 GCA_043784605.1 Myxococcales bacterium
GCATGCCACGATTGCGCTCACTCGTCGTCCTTGGGCGCATAGAGGCCGCGCTTCTTGAGCAGGTCGCGTAGGTGATGGCGCGCCACATCTGCCTCTCGCGCCGCTTGCGAGAGGTTGCCTCCGGTGCGCTTGACGAGCGCGGCAAGGTAGACGCTCTCGAAGCGCTCGATGGCGCGAAGCTTGGCGTCGGCGAACTTGCCCGAGACGTCCTGAACCTCGCGCTCCTCGCGCGTGCCTCGAAAGCCGACGCCCTCGCCGCTCACGTCCGTGCGTGAGATCACGTCGCCCGTCGCGAGGGCCGCAGCGCGCAACAGCACGTTGCGCAGCTCTCGCACGTTGCCCGGCCACGACTGTTCGCTCAGGTAGTCGACCGCGGACTTGTCGATGAAGAGCTCTCGCTGCTGCTCACTCGCGAACGAAGCGAGCAGCTTGGCAACGAGCAGCGGCACGTCCTCGGCGCGATCGCGCAGCGCTGGCAGCCGAAGTTGAATCTGGGCCAACCGGTAATAGAGATCCTCGCGGAACCTCCCCGCGTCGATCTCGTGACGAAGATCTCGGTGAGTCGCGGCGACGATGCGCACGTCGACCTTCGTGGGCACGGCCGATCCGACGCGCACCACCTCGAGGCGCTCGAGCACTCGCAAGAACTTGGCTTGGAGCGCGGCCGGCAGCTCGCCGACCTCGTCGATGAACACGGTGCCGCCCCCGGCCGCCTCGAACAATCCGGGCCTTCGCTCGTTGGCGCCCGTGAACACTCCGCGCTCGTGGCCGAACAGCAACGCCTCGGCGAGCGTCTCCGGCAGCGCAGTGGCGTCGATGACGACGAACGGCTTGTGCGCGCGCGGAGACGCTGCGTGAACGGCGCGCGCGACCTCTTCTTTGCCAGTGCCCGTCTCGCCGAGGACCAAGAGCGTGAGCTGCTTTTGCGCCACGCGCTCGAGGGTCGCGAACACCTCCTGCATCGCCGGCGCCCTTCCGACCATGTTGCCGAAGCCTTCGTTGTCCTTGCGCGACGCGGGCGCCGCTTGATCGTCAATGTCGATCGAGAGTGTCGAGCCGCCGATTTGCAACGACGCGCCCGCCGCGAGCTCTACCTCGTTGATGCGATGTGGGCCGAGCCACGTGCCGTTGGTGCTTCCCGCATCCCGAACGCGCAAGCGACCCCCGACACGAGAGACCTCCAGATGGACTGCGCTCACCAACGGGTCGTCGATGTGGAGATCGTTGGTGGGGTGACGTCCGACCGTGGCTTGCGAGCTGACCATCGCGAGCGCTTTGCCCAGGCTTTTTCCCGAAGTGACCACCATTCGGAAAATGGAGCTCTCGGACACGTTCGATGGCTTGACGTTGAGCTCCGTATGTCCCGGCTTTTCGACCATCGCAGGCATGGTGAGCGGTTGCCTCTTGATTGGGAAGTCCAATTGTCGAAGGCGACGGCGAACGACAACGCTGGGTGGAGGAGCTTCGGTCACCCACGAGTTTCGGTCAGTCGGGCGACCAGCCTGGTAACTCCGGTGACCACCAAACCCCCACGAACTAGCCGCGATTTTCATTGGAAGTGGCGGCGAGATGCTTGCAGTATGGAGAACCATGAAACCGATCGTTGGCCTCGTCGCTGTAGGATTCGCCGCCTGCTTTACCATCGCCGCGTGTGGCGGTGACGACTCGACCTCCCTCACGTTCGGAGAGGGCGGGGCGGACGGCGCCCTCGTCGATGAGGCAGGCAACCTCCTCGATGAGGCAGGCCACATCATCGACAGCGGCGGTGGCTTCCCCGATGGCGGCACGGGCAACGACGGCGGATGGAACGGCGGCACGCTCACCGACGGAGGCGTCAACTGCCTCAATCTCGGCCTTGGCTGCAAGGCGCCGTCAGACTGTTGCTCCGGCAACTGCTTGAATGGCGCTTGCCAACCCCCCAAGTGCGTCAGCGACAATCTGAGCTGCGGAAAGGATGCCGATTGCTGTAGCGGCACCTGTACCGCCGGCAAATGCGCGCCGCTCAACAACAGCTGCAGAACTCTCGGCAACTCGTGCTCCTCGGGCGGCGATTGCTGCTCGCAGTTCTGCGAGAGCGGCATCTGCGCGCAGCCGTCGTACTGCACCCAACAAGGCGACATCTGTACCAAGGGCGGAGACTGCTGCGGCCACATTTGCACCGTCGCGAACGGCCAGACCTTCGGCGTCTGCGGACAGCCGAAGAACATCGGCGCGCAGTGCAGCATGATCGACGGCGTCGTTTGCGCGGGCATCGGGGCAGACGGTGGAATCGTCCCGACGGACGGCGGCATCCCGACATGCGGCGGAGGCTGCTGCAGTCGCTCCTGCGCTCCGTGGGGCCCCACTGACGTCCTCGTCTGCCAGCCCGCGAGCGGCTGCAAGCCGGTCGGAGACATCTGCGCGGTGGACGCCGACTGCTGCGGCGGCTTCGGCATGAACCCGACGCAAAAGTGCAGCAAAGCCAACCTCTCGGACCCTGTCGGCATCTGCAGCAACCCGAGCGGCTGCAAGCCCGACGGCGACATCTGCCGACTGAAGACCAACCAGTGCAACGCGACCGACAACTGCTGCTCTGGCAACGTTCAGCAGTTCAACACGTGCCACCAAGATCTGCTCGGCGTACCGCGCTGCAGCTACAAAAAGGGCGACCCGTGCGTCCCAAGCAATGGCGGCTGCTCGTCTTCTGCAGATTGCTGCAACCTCAACCCGTGCGTGCCGAACATGAACGGCAATCCGCCGTTCGTTTGCTACCCGACGGCGTGCGTGCCCAAGCAAGGCCCCTGCACGACGAGCGCAGACTGCTGCCCAGGCAACACCTGCTACATCCCGAACAATGCGACCACCGGCAGCTGCCAGCCGCTGGTGCCGCCGCCGAACCCGGACGGAGGCATGACCCCGCCGCCGTGCTCGCTCTACGGCCAGACCTGCAGCACCACCGGCGACTGCTGCAACGGCGTCCCCTGCAACAGCGGCCGCTGCGAATACCCGCCGCCGAACTGATTCACATTCGCGCTGATACGCAATTGGGGCTCCTGTGTGGGAGCCCCAATTGAGACTCTTATTGTCTTCTTCTCAAGGATGCCCATGAAAGCCAATCGCCAGACTGCTCTCGTCGATACCGTGTTGTTCGCAGCTGCAGGAATCGTCAATTGCGGCGGCGATGACTCGACCCCAATGGCATCGCGATCACGGGCGGCGCGGGATTGAAGCTCCGCGGCAGCTATAGCTTGAGCAACGCGCTCAATGGCGTCTCGCTCATGCCGGGGAACAACTCGACCGACTACACGAACATCGACCTTGGGGCGTCTAGCGCGCTGCGACTCTGTTGTCGTTCGAGCCCTCCGTCGCGCTCGCGCTTGCCGTGGTGTCCGCGGTGCTCGCGATCCTGATGGCAGGCTAGCGCCAACATCCCGCCCCAAACCGCCAGTGGCAATGCGGGCGGCACGCTGACCATCTCGGGACAAGTCGACAAAGGCGCCTCGACGAACAAGACCATGAACCTCACCGAGGCGATGAGCGCTTACACGGACGATGGGAAGATCACCTATGTGACGACGGCCACGGCTCCCGCGCTCTCGATGAAGCTCGCCAACATCCCCACCGGCACGATGAACGGGACATTGGTGGGGACATGCACGATGACCGGGGCCCTCAGCGGCTCCGTCACGCTCAATGTCAGCTTCACGGCGAGCTTGATGGCGGGAGACGGTGGCAACACCTCAGTCACGCGAAAGCCCGGCACCACGCACGTCACGGGAACGGCAACCTCGGGCAATGGTACTTACGCGATTGACATCACTCGCTGAGAGCGGCGCGCTACTGGCCAGTCCATACGACCACCGACGAGCCGTCCGAGTGAACGGCAGTTGCAATCGTCGGCGTGGGCGCGCCGCGGACGATCTTCAAGAACGCTCCCGAGCTGTCGTTGACGGCGTAGGACATTCCCGTATCGATCATGAAGATGCGGCCGGAGTAGCGCGCGGCGATGGTCCCCTTCGCGCGATCGCCCTGCGGGTCGTCTGGGAACGAGATGTCCGTGGGCACGTGACCGAACACGATGTGTCGGACGCCCAAGGCACTCAGATCTTTGTCGAGCGTCGCCACCGAACCTCCGCTGCCGCTCCACCACAGGCGCGCCTCGAGCAGACTGTCTGCTCCGACGAAGAACGGATCGCCGAAGTTTGGCGCGCTGATGACGCGTTGATTGATTTGATCGACAGTGTGAGATTGTGGGTTTCCGGCGTGCGCGAAGAACCACTCGTCGACGACGGCGGCGATCGGCCGTGAGCGAAGCCACGCGCCGTACCGCGAGTCGCCGGCGGCCACCCTCGACGGATCCAGCCCTGCGATCGCGAGCTCCGTGCGAAACTCTGTCGCCTTCGAGTTGTTCGGATCGGCCATGAATTCGGCCTCGTGGTTGCCGAGCGTGACGACGACGCGGCCCCCCGCAGCGCGAGCTTGCGCCTCGAGCGCGATGAACAGGTCGATCGCGCGAAGGGCGTAAGAGCCCTTGTCGATGGTGTCGCCCGTGACGACGAGCACGCGCGTGCCCCCCGTCCACGTGCACGGTGTGGAGGCCGAGATCAGGCCTCCAACGACGAGCAGGCGCACGAGCGCATCGGGGTCTCCGTGCACATCGCTCAACGCATCAATCTCGGTCGCGCCCTTCACCGTGACGACCGCCGGATTTGCGGTGTAGTCGCGACCGCCGTCGAAGGTGGGATCAGTGCCTTTTGGACATAGCGGCGCGTCGCTCTCGACGGGATCCGAGTGACAAGCACTCGCGATCAGCGCAATGAACAATAAGGGTCTACTCATCTCGATACGTGCCTGGGTAGCACTCGCGCCGAGGCTTCACAACGCTGCGTGCGGTCGACCGAGTGACCACTGAACCCGTCGGATCGACCAGTCTGGTGACCATCATTGGCCTGCTTTTCTCGACAAGAAGACCTTGCACGGCAGATGCTCATGCGAAAGCGTTCAGTCATCCTTCTCGCTTCGCTCGGCGCAGTCGCTCGGCTCGTCCACTGCGGTGGAGACGACACCGGCAACGCAGTCTTGGATGGCGGGCCCTCCAACGAGGCGTCTCTCGACGGGAGCGTCCAGGATACGAGTGTCGCCGACACGAGCGTCCTTGATACGAGCGTCGTGGACACCTCTATGGAAAGACCGCGACATCGTGGACGACACTGCGCTACGGCCTGAGCACTCCGCGCTCCGGGCTCTCGGTGGTGCGGCAAGGCGTGTACCTCTATGCAATGGGAGGCACCTCGACGAAGAGCGGCACGGAAGGCAACAGTCCCGTGGGCAAGCCGCTCGGCGGCATCGAGCGCGCGATGATCCTCGACCCCGCTCAGGCACCCACGCTCGCGGACCCCGCGGTGGGCGGTGGCGGCACTCTGCCGACTGGAACTCATTGCTACAAGGTATCGGCGGTGATGGGGATGGGCGACGCCGACAACCCGAAGGGAGAGACGCTCGCGAGCGATGAGCGCGGCGGCACGCTTTCCGGCCCAGGCAAGATCTCGCTCTCGTGGGCCGCCGTTACGGGTGCTGCCTACTATCGCATCTATCGAACTCAGGCCGCCAATGGCGTGTCGTCGACCGAAGTGCTGCTCGCGGACAACGTCGGCGCGACGACCTATGCCGACGACGGAACCGCAATGATCGGCTCGGACGCCTCCGGCCTAGCGACGCCTCTGCCGATTGGCTCGACCGGAGTATGGGTCAATCAAGTCAATCTCGTCATTCCCCGACTGGACGGCGCGGCAGTGATTGCGCCAGAGTCCAACGCGCAAAATTCGCCGCTCCACGTCTACATGATTGGAGGCTGGGCAGACTGCACGGGCAATACGATCTACGGTTCGGCTAGCTGCTACGAGTACGCCTCGATCAACGCGAAGGGCGACACGCTCGGCGCGTTGATCAAGGACGTCGTTCATGTCGTCGCGAACGCACGCGTCCGGTTCGGCGCGAGTCCCTCAACGCCTCCAACGGACCCACTACACTGGTGGACGGCGGCGTGGACAACGCGAGCTTCGTCATCGTCGGCGGAGGAATGGGCATCAGCTCGACGAACAACACGCTCGAGCACGCGCTGGTGCAGGCCGGTGGCGCGCTCGGCACCTGGAGCAATCCCGGTAAAGGCTACGCCACGCAGCGGGACGGATCGCAGCTGTCGGTCGTGAACGGCTATGGCTATCAGTTCCTCAGAGGCTCCGTCGGGAGCTACACCCAGACAAGCGACCTCTTCACCAACGCCACAGTCATGCCTCTCGCTGTCACGTTCGGCAACGGGTCGAACGCGGGCGCGAACTTGAGCGCCAGTGTGGGTCGCTACGGGCCGGGTCTCGAGAGCGCCTATTTCTACGTAGTCGGCGGCACGAGTAACGGCATGGACGCGCTCTCGACTGTCTATCAAATACTCTACTAGCCATTGCCAATCGGTAGGAGCGCGCGCTCGATGATCGACGGGACGTGTGCGAGCGCGTGCTCCAAATCGAAGCACTTGGAGATGACGCCGACGCCTACCTTGCCGACGACGTCATTGTCCGCCTCTAGATTCTTTCTGAAGCTTCCGTCGCCGCCCCACGCGCGCATCGCATTGCGCTGCACGAGAACGTATGCCGCTTGTCGCGGCATTCCAGATTGAACCAATGCGAGCAATATCGCCTCGGAGAAGTAGAGCTCTCCCGCGCGGTCGAGGTTCTCCTTCAATCGGTTCGGATAGACCACTAATCCTTGAACCAGCGTAGTCGTGCGGTCGAGCATGAACGCGAGCGTGCTCGTCACGTCCGGCGCGATCATCCGCTCCACCGACGAGTGCGAGATGTCTCGCTCGTGCCACAGCGAGACGTTCTCCAGCGCAGGTGCCACGGCCGCGCGTACGATTCGGGCCAATCCGCAGAGGTTCTCACTCGAGATCGGGTTGCGCTTGTGAGGCATCGCGCTGGAGCCTTTTTGACCAGCGGTGAACGCCTCTTCTGCTTCACCCACCTCCGAGCGCTGCCAATGACGAACATTGGTCGCGAATCGCTCAATCGCCGAGGCGCAGAGCGCGAATGAACAGAATAGCGACGCGTGCCGATCGCGCGCGACGATTTGAGTCGAGACCGTTTCGGCTTTGAGACCCAGTGCGCGTAGGGCGCGCTCCTCGATAGCGGGCGACAAATGCGCATACGTCCCGACTGCACCTGCGATCTTGCCCGTCGCGATCTCCTCACGCGAAGCCTTGATTCGCGTCTTGGCGCGAGCAAGCTCCGCGTGATGTCCCGCGAGCGCGAGGCCGAACGTGATGGGCTCCGCGAAGATGCCGTGACTGCGGCCAATCATCACAGTCTTGGCGTGCTCGCGCGCGCGAAGCGCCAACGCGGACAAGAGCGCGTCGAGGCGCACCAGGATCTTGTCAGTCGCGTCGCGCAGCAGGATCGCGAGGGCGCTGTCGAGTACGTCGCTAGACGTCATGCCGCGGTGGAGCCAGCGCGCGTCGATGCCGGCGAGTTCTTCGACGTGCGTCAAGAACGCGATGACATCGTGCTTGGTGGTGCGCTCGTGCTCGAGGATGCGCGCCGCACTCAGCGTGAGCTTCTTGGCTCGAATCCCCGCCGCGATCCCCTTCGGAACAAGGCCTTCCTGCTCCATCGCCTCGCACGCCGCCAGCTCCACGAGGAGCCACACCGCGAAGCGCTTGTCGTCGGACCAATGCTCTGTGAAGTCTGCAGGCGTGTAGCGCGGGATCATCGCGACGAGCGCTACCACACTCGCGCGTTCGGCTGAAGACGCGTGCTATTGCCGCCTGTTTCATCGTGCGCTCTACCTCATTTCCGCGGGTGATTGTGGCGCTTTCTTCGTGTCTCGACCCCACGCAGATCACTCTGCGGTTGACGACGAACGTGCAGTGCTCCGACATGTCCGGCGTGTCGATCACGGTCGGACTGCGCGACTCCGTCGAGCAAGGTACGCCGTCCGCGAGCGTCCTATGCACGGGCCGAGAGCTCGGCACCGTGGTGCTCGTGCCTGCCGCATCGTCCTCGGTGGGAGTCCGTGTCGTCGCCTGTCTCGAGGGCAAGACACCGGAGGCGTGCGTCGCGGACGGCTGCATCGTCGCGCGCAGATCGATCTCGTACATCGCTCACACCGAACTATCTTGGCCGATCACGCTCGAGGCGAGCTGCATCGACCTACCGTGCGAACCGACCACCACGTGTGTCGGCGGTCAGTGCATTCCGGCGCAGGTGGGTTCGTGCGACGGCAGGGGCGATTGCAATCCGCCTGACGCGGGCCCTCCCACGAGTCGTGCTTTCGGCGGCGACAGCACGACAGCAGGCAACGCGATCGCCCTCGACGCGAACGGAAGCGTCTATCTGACCGGCGTGGCTCACGGCAATGTCAGCTTCGGCGGCGCACGGATAAGCGCCACGAGCTAGTGGGTATACGCCCTTCGTCGTGAGCTACGAGCCCGCACTGCGCTGGCAGCGGGAGGGGACTCGAGCGCGAACGTCAATGCATTTGCGCTCGACGTCAATGCTCCTTTGGTCGTGAGCGTCGGAACCGGGACGGGCGTCGTGGACTTCGGCCTCTGCCCCACATCGGTCGGCGTGCTCGCCCGGCACGAGCGTCCCGTCTCCGCGGAACAGGAGCTCGAAGCTGGCGGTGGGGATCAGGCTCATCTCAACGCTCGTCGAGCACGTCTTGTCCGACGTCGTAGAGCGCGCCGTCGTGGCCTTTTCCAGGCCACTCGGAGAGATCACGCGGGCGCGCGCGCAACGCAGCGAGGACGAAGTGATCGAGCATCGCGGCGTGCTCGAAGTAGTCGAGCGGAGCAGCGAGCGTCGCGACCAGGCGAATGAGTTGGTGGTGAGGGCGAAGGACGCTGGCGAGGCGGTCGAAGAGATCGCGCGCGCGATCGCCGGCGCTCTCCAGTGTGACGATGGTCGCGGGCTCGTCCCAGAACGACTGCAGGGGACCATGCGCGATGGCGCACACGTCCACGACGACCGCGTCGCGCCCGAGCCCCTCGACGATCTTGAGACGAAGTCCCTCGAACGTGCGGGGATCCTCTTCGGCGGAGACGAGCACGAGCCGCGGGTGCAGAGGAGCTGCGGGGCACGCTGCCTGCGCCACGACCTGCGCGAGGCGCGAGAGATGAACCGACCAAGGCGGCTCATGACCCTGTCGCTCGGCGATCGCCGCGCACGCGAGGCGTGACGCGACCACGCACGCGGCCGTGGAGCCAAGCACGCGGAGCAACATGCCGCGCTCCTCTGCGGGCCCGTGAGTGACGAGGAGAGCGCCGCGCCTGACGAGCTCCGCACCGAGCGGGTGATCGCTCGCGATCGACGAGACGACGATGACGTCGCGAAAGCGCTCGCGCGCGCGCAACACGAGGCGCGCGTTCGGAGAGAGGCTCTGCGAGAACAAGACGCACACGTCACCGCGCGGCGTGGGATCCACCGCGAAAGCCGAGAGCGGCGCGTACTCTGCCCATGACCCACCGTGGCGAAGCAAAGACGCGAGCAACCGCGCGGGGCCCTCGCTCGAGCCGACTCCCGCGGTGATCCAACGCGACGCTTCGCGTGGCACCGTAGGCGCCTGTAGCGCGAGCGTCGCCGTGATTTGCTCCGGGACCTTTGCGACGCGTTCTTCTAGCATCGCGACAGCTTCAGCCGACGCCATGGAGGAACTCTACAACAGCCCGCTCATCCTGCCTCTGTTGCCCTTCTTGACGGCGCCGATCGTGTTGGTGCTCGGCCTGCGACTGCGCTCCCTCGTCGGTTGGATCATCGCGGTCTTCGCGGTCGAAATCGCGCTGGACGCGTGGCTCACCGGCAGCATCTCCCCCATCCACGCGCCACCGGAGCTCGGGTGGGTCGTGCCAGTGGTCTTCGTGATCCTGGGTGACCTGCGGTACTTCCTAGTGGTCGAGGCGTGCGCGCCGAAGCCCGTCGTTTGGCGCGCGGCGCTCGTGTCCACCGGGCTCGCGTTGATCGTGCCGGTGACGACGCAGGTCGCACGCGCGTTCATCCGGCGAGTTCATGACGACGAGAGAGTCAACTATCTCGTCTACGAGCTGCTCTTCTTCACGCTCGCCGTGGTTTTTCGGCTCGTCGTGGTTCCGAAGAGGACGCCCGATAGCGACCCCGAGCGGCGCGCGCTCGCGCGGCGGGTGACGGAATTCGAGATCGTGCAGTATGGTCTCTGGGCGTGCGCGGACATTCTCATCTTGGCGGGGCTGCAGGGGCCGGGCTACGCGCTCCGCATCGTGCCCAACGTCCTTTATTATGTGGGCTTTCTGTTCTTCGTCTGGTTCTGGGCGCGATCTGCGCGTTCTGCGCGAGCGTAGGCTGCGGCAAGAGCTCCGGCGCGTCGGACTCTGACGCGCTTTCGTTCTCGCATGACGGTAAGGCGATCGCGTCGTTCACGCGCAAGCAGCTCACGGACGTGATCCCCGTCGAGACCGTCACGATGGTGGACCCCTACTACAACAAGAAGAAGACCTTCCGCGCGCTGCCGCTGAAGAAGGTGCTCGAGGTCGGGTTCGCTGGCTCTGGTCTCTCGCTCGACAGGGAGGAGTACGTGCTCCGCGCGAAAGACGGCTACACCGTGCCATTCCGAGCGTCGCGATTGCTGGAGGACGGCGCGTACGTCGCGATCGAGGACGTCGACGCACCCGGGTGGGAGCCCATCGGCAACCAGAAGGCCAACCCGGGTCCGTTCTACGTCGTGTGGAGCAAACCCGAGCAACAGAACCTCGAGACACACGCACGCCCTTGGCAGCTGGCGACGATCGAGATCGCGCCGTTCGACAAAGTCTTTCCGCACACCTCGCCCGGCGCGCTCGCGGCAGGCTCGCCCGCGATCGCCGGATACGCGACGTTTCGCGATCAATGCGTGCAATGCCACGCGATCAATCGTGAAGGTGGCCGCGTAGGCCCGGAGCTCAACGTGCCGCAGAACGTGCTCGAGTACCGGCCAGAGGCTCAAGTGCGCGCGTACATCAAGAACCCGCTGACGTTTCGCTACGGCAATATGCCCGCACATCCGGGTTTGACGGATGCCGATCTAGACGGTTTGATCGCCTATTTGAGCGCGATGAAAGACCACAAGTTCGACCCCGACGGAAAGGACAAGCCCCAATGATCCGCGCGCTCGTGCTCGTCGCGGTGCTCCTCCCGTTCGTGTTCTACGCCGGCCGTGACACCGTCGCGCACTTCCGGATTCGCAAGCCGAGCTGGAAGGAGAACGTGATTCACCTCGTGCTCGGCGTGCAGCAGATCGCGCTGGTGATCGGGGCGTTCAAAGGCAGCTTCGCGCGCATGGCGGTCGCGGGCGTTGGCGTGGCGATCGCGGGCGCGATGGACGAGTGGGGCTTTCACCATGATCTGCCAGCGGAGGAGAGCGACCTGCACGCCAAGTCGCACTTCGCGCTCTTCATCTTCGCGATGGTGGCGATCGCGTTCGCGACGTTCTCGAGCCCGAGCGCGATGCTCGACGCCGCGATGGGCAACGCGCCATGATCGAGGTTCACGAGTCCAAGAACGCGTGGGTCTACCCGACGCTCGTCACGCTCAGCCTGCTCTTGCTCTTCTTGTGGCCCACCGGCAAATCGATCACGGACAAGCAGGATCGACGCAAGTATTGGGTGCTCCAGACGATCACGCTCTTGTGTGCGATCGTCGGCGCGAAGCTCGCGATGCTTGCGGGCGACAAGGGCTGGCCGTTGGTGCCGCTCGCGGATTGGCGCGAGTACTTCGTGTCGGGGCGCTCGATCACCGGAGGCCTCGCGCTCGGCTTCATCGGCGCCGAGGTCACGAAGCCGCTGATCGGATATCGCCTGCCGCCGAACGACGCGTTCGCCGCGAAGCTCCCCTTCTCTATCGCGCTCGGTCGCGTCGGTTGCTTGCTCGTGGGGTGTTGTCGTGGCGTGCCCCACGAGGGATGGGTCACGATGCGCTATGAGGACGGCATTTCTCGCTGGCCCGCACAGCTCGTGGAGATGGCGTTTCAGCTCGGGATCGGAGCCGTATTTCTCTTCATGGTTCGCCGCCGCATGCTGCCCGGTCGCATGTATGCTCTCTACATGATCGTGTACGGGGGATTCCGCTTCGTCACCGAGTTCATGCGCGAGACGCCAAAACCGATTGGCGCGTTGTCCGTGTACCAGCTCATCTCGCTCCTCTTGGTCGCGCTCGGAGTGGGCTCCATGCTCTCTCGCTCGCGGGCGACCCACGGCGAAGCGTTGACCACATGATGCCGCCGCTGCCGCCGCAGAGTCCGTTCACTCCGCCGCCCTACGACAAGCCCAAGCAGCCGACGTGGCTGCTCGTGCTGATGTGGATCGGTATCTCGCTCGGCATCCTCGCCGTCCTCGCCGTCCTCGCGACCGTGCTCGTGTTCGGGTTGATCGCGTTCGCGTGCAGCAAATGAGCGCCGTCGAGAGCGCGATGAAGCGCATGTGGCACCGGGACCTCGCGAGCGATCCGACCACCCACGCATGGGTGCTCAACCTGTATCGCGCAGGCGAGCGCCACCCGCAGACCGTGAAGGACTACTTCCCATACGCGCACGCGCCGTCCGCCGAGCTCGCCGAGAAGATGCGGACACACGAGCGCGACGAAGAGCGCCACACGAAGATGTACACGCGGGCGATCGAAGGTCTCGGCGAGCCCGTCATCGATCTCGAGGGCTATGACGTCTTCAACGAGGTCATCCGCGACAAGACGAGCGCGAGCTTCACGATCGCGGACACGGACACCGCCGACGAGAAGCGAGAGAAAGTGGCTCATTTCCTGGCCCACGCGCACTTCTTGGAGAAGCGAATCGCGCGCTCGTTGGAGTTCCACGTCGACGCTTGTCGAGTCATGCGTAGCGATCGCGTGGCGACGGTCGTCGAGAGCGTGCTCGCCGACGAGATCGGTCACGTCGCGTACACGATCGATGCCGCGCGCGATCTCTTGACGCGCAAGCGCGCCGAAGAGGTCATCGACCTGCACCGCCGCGGGGAGGCGAAGGCGAACTACGCGTTCTCGCGCCATCAAGTGAAGACCGCGCTGTCGCGCTTCGCCACCAAGCTCGCACGCTCCCACAAAAGCGCGTACGCCCTCGCCGGCGTGGTCATGCTCGAGGCAGAACGCCATGTCTAACGTCACCGACAAACCCAAGCGACGACTCGGCTTCGTCGCGCCACCACCGCCGACGGAGACTCCGCTCGAGGTCGCCACCCGGGAGGCGCGCGCTCTCACGCCAGAGTCCGCTCGATCACGCTTCGCGCTCTTCCCCGACGATCGCCTGTTGAAGAGCACTGTGTCGCTCTGCGCCGAGTGTCGCGCGTACGTGCCTTGTGTCGTGTTCTCGCGTGGTGCACGCGTGCTCGGGAAGAAGTCTTGTGGAGCGCACGGATTGACCGAGGCGCTCTTCGAGAGCGACGAGCACTTCTACTTCTTGTCCAACAAGGATCGTTCGGGCGTGCGCTTCGCCGACGATCGCGTGTTCGACATCCCCACCTTCGAGGCGCTCGGTCAGAGCGCGGCATGCTGCGAGGACGGCGCGTGCGGCAGCTCGACAGACCAGTCGACGAACAAGACGTGCACGATCCTGGTGGAGGTTACGAACGCCTGTAATTTAGCCTGCCCTGTGTGTTACAGCGACGCGGGCAAGACGGGCGATCGCAAGCTGCCACTCGACGACTTCAAGCGCTACGTCGAGCGGCTGATCGAACAGAAGGGCGGGCTCGACTCCGTTCAGCTCACCGGCGGAGAGGCGCTCTTGCACCCCGAGGTGTTCGAGATGATCGCGTTCTTGCACGCGAACCCCAGGGTCACCAAGGTGTACCTGCCGACGAACGGTCTGCTGTTGAAAGAGAGCGCTATCAAGAAGCTCGGCGCCTTCAAGAGCAAGCTGATGGTGCTCTTGCAATTCGACGGCTCCAGCGACGCGACCGACCGCGCGCTCCGTGACGCGACTCCGCAGCGCGCGCGCAAGAAGGCGATTGAGCTCCTCGGCCGCGCGGGCATCGCGATGCAGCTCACCATGACTGTGGCGATGGACATCAACGACGCCGAGATCGGCGCAGTCGTCGACGAGGGCCTCCGTCATCAGAGCGTGAAGGTGATCGCGATCCAGCCGACGACGTCGAGCGGTCGCTACGACAACGAGCTCGATCCCATGCGTCGCATGACACTCTCCGACGTCGCCAAGGGCGTACAGCGCCAAGCCGGCGTAAAAATGGGCTTGAAAGACTTCGTGCCCATCCCGTGCAGTCACCCGAACTGCGGATGGATCACGCTCTTCGTTCGCCGCTTCGGCGTCGTGCGAAACATCATTCGATACGTCGACCTCGAGAAGATCCTGGGCGAGGTGGCGTACAAAACCCTCTTGTCGACGGACGAGCTACAGCGTGCCGTCAGCTCGCGCGGCGGCTTTTGGAATCGACTCGCCGCGAAGCTAGGCAAGCGACTCGTTCGCTCGACCGACGTGTTCACGATCGCGATCAAGCCGTTCATGGACCGTCACACGTACGACCAGGACCGCATCGCCAATTGTTGCCACCACTTGATGGATCGCAAAGGCACGGCGACGAGCTTCTGCGAATACAACGCGCTGCTACGCCAGGGAGATCCTTGGGACATGTTGCCGAAGCTCGACGCATGAAGCGCAGCTGATCTTGCCGTTTCCCCCTTGTTTTCCACAGCGAAACGTAACGTGAGCGTCACTCGGCGCTTTGTCCCTCAAGCGCCCGGTGTTATCGAAATCGTCCGATGGCGGCACCGGTGATCGACGTGGGAGGTGTGCCGACAGGCACCGCCGCGTGGCGGAGTTGGTTGGTCGCCCTCGCCTCCGACGCAGACGCCGCGCTCGCCGCAGCGCTCGCGTACGAGGCGCTCGACGATACGGGGCGCCGCGCTTGGCTCGACGCGCTCGAAGAGGACGCGCCCTCGCTCCTTGTCCCGGCGATCGCGCTGTACGCGCCGCTGCTCGCTGTGGAGACGGACGACGCGCGGCGCCTTCGCATCGAGCACGCCGTGGGCGCGACCAAGTTCAATCGGTCGGCACGCGCGCTGGTCGGCGGACAAGAGCACGCGCGCGTCTGCGTGATCTCTGTGCCGCTCTATCTGTCGTTCGTCGAGGTGCTCGTCTGTAGATACTCGCAAGAGGGCGGCGTGATCGCGGCTCACCACGAGCCGCTCCGCCATCGCGACGACGTGAGCCAGCTCGTACAAGGCGAGAAGCTCTTGTCCGCGTCGATCCGATGCGTGATCGACGAGCTCGCCCACGCGGTCCTCGCGGACAATCGCCTTGGGCGTCAATCCCCCCATTCCCTCGCGGCGTTCGCGCACCTCTTCGGCCTAGAGGCCGCAAGCGAAAGCGCGGCATGATCACGCGTCGCACGTTCGGGCGAAATGATGAGCGACGACGCGCCCGCGCCTGATCCGCTCGATCGGCGCTGCGGGAGCTGCGCGAGGTTCGTGCGCGTGCACGAGCGGATCGACACCGCCAGCGGGGAAGTAAGGCGCGCCGGTGAGTGTCTCTTGAGCGTGTGGCCCGCCCCGCTCTACGAGAACAACACCTGCAACAGGTACGTCAAGCGCGGAACCTTCACGGCGCAGAAACCAAAACCTGCGCCTCGAGCGCACGTGATCCGAACGACATCGGCAGGCACGCAGGTCGTAGAACGCGAACCGATCACCATCCCAGAGGAGTTGCTCGACATGGACGCAGACGAATTTCGATCGGTGCTTCGCGAGGTGATTCGCGAGGAGCTCGGCGCGGGTGAGGTGGAGCTCGGCGGACGCTGGCAAGGCGGCGAGATGATCTTGAAGCCTGGCAAGGAAGGCACGCAGGAGAAGCGCATCCCCATCGATGCGATGTTCCACAAAATCGTGGCGATCCGCGATCGGCTGCGTGTGCTCGAGCAGCGCGTGAACTCTCACCCGAAGCTGAGCGACGAGGACAAGGTGCAGCTCCAGCAGTACGTGACGCAGGCGTACGGTAGCCTCACGACTTTCAACGTGCTCTTCGCCGAGAAGTCGGACGGCTTCGTCGGGCAAAAGGGCGACAAGGAAGACTGACCATGAGGACGTGGCGCGCTGCTTTCGTTTTTCTCTGCGCGTGCAAGTCGGCGGCGCCTGGGGACGCCGTGCCGATCGTGGGCACCTCGTCGCCGACCGCCGACGCGCCCGTGACGTATTGGTTCGACTCGATAGACGCGAGGCTCGTCTCGAGCGACGCGTTCCGCGGCAAGACCACCGTGATCTCGTTCATCACGACAGGCGAGATCCAGTCGCAAGCCGAGGTCGCATTCCTCGTGAAGATGTCCGAGACCGACGGCGACAAGGTCAACTACGCGATCGTCGCGGTGCAGGACGCCTCCGGCCGAGAGCTCGTCGAGGCGTATGCGCGGTTCTGCCGCGCCACGTTCCCGGTCGCGATGGGCGACCCGGCCAAGCTCGCGAGCGACGGACCGCTCGGCAACATCAGCGCGATCCCGACCACGGTCATCCTCGACGCTTCGGGCCGTGTCGTGTTCCGCTCTAGCGGCGTCGTCACGAGCAAAGAGCTGCGCAACCGCATGCCTCGCTAGCCTTCCCCTGCTCTCTCCGTAAACGTGCCCGTACGTGCCCGTGCCCGAAATCGCCATTCCATCACGACTGGCGATGGAGGCTCGCGAGGAGCTCTGGCTTCTGGACTTTGCCCATCGCGTTCTTCGGGAGCTCTTTCATGAACACGACGTCCTTCGGGCACTTGTAAGAGGCGAGCGTCTTCTTGGCGAAGTCTCGCAGCTCTTGCTCGGTGACGTCTGCTCGCTGGACCACGCAAGCGACTACGCGCTCTCCCCAAGTCTCGTCGGGCACGCCGATCACCGCCACCTCGGCGACCGCGGGATGCTCGCGCAGCGCCTCTTCGATCTCGAGCGCGCTCAGCTTGTAGCCGCCGCTCTTCAAGATATCGACGCTCGTGCGCCCGAGGATCCGGAACGTGCCGTCGTCCTCTCGAAGGACGGTGTCGCCGGTGCGAAACCAACCACCGTCCACGAAGGCCTCGCGCGTCGCTTGCTCGCGTCCGTGGTAGCCGCGAAACACGCTAGGCCCCCTGATTTGCAGCTCGCCCTGCGTAGACTCCTGACCTTGCTCGTCCACCACGCGCACCTCTACGGTCGGGAGAGGAGTGCCCACTCGACCTGGCTTGCGCCGTGCTGGGTCGAGCGTGTTGGTGATGCCCAC
>JAYVYD010000234.1:0-9218 GCA_043784605.1 Myxococcales bacterium
CCGCGGCTACGTTCCCGCCGAGAAGAACAAGACCGCGACGATGCCCATCGGCACCATCCCGATCGACGCGCTCTTCGCGCCGATTCGCAAGATCAACTACACGGTTACCAACGCGCGCGTCGGTCAACAGACGGACTTCGACAAGCTCGCGCTAGAGGTTTGGACCAACGGCAGCGTCAAGCCGCAAGACGCGGTCGCGTACGCCGCGAAGATCATGAAAGAGCAGCTCACGATCTTCATCAACTTCGAGGAGACCGAGGAGACGAGCTACGCCACCGCCGGTGGTGAGGACGAGCCGCTCAACGAGAACCTGTTCCGCAGCGTGGACGAGCTCGAGCTCAGCGTCCGCTCCGCGAACTGCCTGCAGAACGCCAATATCCAGCTCATCGGAGAGCTCGTTCAGCGCACCGAGCAGGACATGCTCAAGACGAAGAACTTCGGCCGCAAGAGCCTCAAGGAGATCAAAGAGATCCTCCACAACATGGGCTTGCAGCTCGGCACGAAGATCGACAATTGGCCGCAGATGCTCGAGCGCTGGAAGCAGCAGCAAGCTCAGGCCTGATCTTTAGCTAACGGATATTGGAGTAAGTCATGCGTCACCGAAATTCAGGTCGTAAGTTCGACCGCAACACGAGCAGCCGCCGCGCGATGCTGCGCAACCTCACGGCCAACCTCGTTTTGCACGAGCGCATCGAGACGACCGACGCCAAGGCCAAGGAGCTTCGCCGCGTGGCGGAGCGTCTCATCACCAAGGCTCGTCGCCTCGGAACCGTCGCGTACACTCCGCATGCGGAGCTCTCGCCGGCCGATCGCGCACGTCGCCTTGCGGCCGAACGCCAGGTCTCGAGCTACATTCCGCGCTTCATGGTCCGTATCGAGAAGGGCGGCGAGGCGAAGAGGGTCGACATCGTCGAGAAGATCTTCCTCGATCTCGCCAAGCGCTTCTCGGAGCGTCCGGGCGGCTACACGCGCATCATCAAGTTCGGACCGCGTCGCGGTGACGGCGCGGCGATGAGCATGATCGAGCTCGTCGGCGAATCGGCTAAGGCCGAAGACGAGAAGCCGAAGACCAAGACGACTGCCAAAAAGACGAAGAAGGCGACCGCAGCGGCTTCGACGGAGACCGCGAAAGCGGGCTGAGAGTTCTTCGAACGTGGATCGGGCGACGCGTCTCACGGATGTGTCGCCCGAGCGCGTTTAAGCGGGCTTGCCGCGCAGCCCGAACAACACGAGCAGGCAGAGCACGATGAGGATGCCCACGCCCGCATAGGCGTATTCGTTCGCGCGGCTCGCGCGGTCGGCACGCGCCGCGTTCAGGCGCTCGAGCATTGCGTTCGCCTTCGCGTTGCCTGGGTCGAGCTCGAGCACGCGCTCCCACGACGCACTATCGTCGATGCCCTTGGCGTGCAGCACCTCGGCGTCTAGCAACGCCAGAGCGCCCTGGATTTGGCCCTTTCGTGCAGTCCCCGGATCGAGCGCGAGGGCCTCTTCGTAGGCCTGCCGCGCAGTCAACGGGTCAGCCTCCGCAAGTGAGTCGCCTCGTGCAACGAAGGCCGGCACCATCTCTTTCTTTCGCTCGAGGCTGGGCTCTCGTGCGAGTGCGCGATCGAACTGCTGCACCGCGCCCGTGTTGTCTCCCGCGGCTTGCTCTCGTAGGCCGAGATCCACGATCGCGTCGAGGTCGGCCAAGCGCTGCTTGTCTTGAAGCGCAAACAGCTCGGCCGCGATCTTCGCAGCTGGCACCTCTGGCGCTGGCGGGTGACCGACCACGTTGCCGTAGACCTCGACGAGGTTGGGGCGAGCGTCCTTGTCATACGCGAGCACCGATGCCCGCGCCGCCTCTCGCACGCGCTTGCGCTCGGAGCTCGTGAACGCGAGCGTCACCGGGAGTGCGTCGCGATCGCGCACGGTACCGAACGCCGTGAGCACCTCGACCAGCACGTCGTCGCTCTTCGTCTGCACGGCGTCTGGGGCGACACGCTTGCCCATCGCTTCGAGCTGGGCGGTCGCCCACTTGCGGTTCTCCCACGACGACCCTCCCTTCGCGAGGATGAGCGCAGGTAGCGCACGATCGCCCGTCCCGCGCACTCGCCGTGAGACATCGAAGCGAAACTGCGAGCGGTGCATCCCCGCGTGCTCGATCATCGCGCCGATCGCCGGAGTCGTCGCGATGCCAGCAAGTGCCGAGAACGCCGACTCGATATCGATCGCCACCTTGGCATCGTCCGTGGGGCCTGGGTGTGTCGAGACCAACGCCGCCAGCAGATCGAAGTCGTCTGCCCAATACTTGGACGGGTTCGCCTTGCGCGCGTCAGAGAGGGCCGACGCGATGCCGGCTTCTGTGCCGCGCCGGCTCAGGTCGTCGAGCTTGGCCGCGAGCGCGGTGACCTCCGTGGGTCCCGCGTCTTGCGCACGCGCGTCACGCCCGAGCACGATCGCACAGCAGCAGACGATCGCGGTGGCGAGCCACTTCATGCGATAGAAACGCTCACGAGCCAGCCGCTACTCCACGATGCGGAAGTCGGGGAACTCGCCCGTGTAGCTGCGGTAGCGAATGTCGACGTCTTCCACGCGCGCCGCGTTCGGTCCGTGGTGCGCCCAGCTCACGAGCTCCTTCACGGCGTCTTCTTCGCCCTCCGCGAGGATCTCGATGCTCGCGTCGTTGCGGCTCTTGACCCAACCCGAGATGCCGAGTCGCTTCGCTTCGCGCTGAGCTGCGGCGCGGAAATAGACGCCGGTCACGCGTCCGCGGATGAAGATCTGTACGCACTTGTTCGCCATCGCGCGGTCTATGCTCCTTAGCAGCTCGAAGTGTAGCGCCTTTAGCTAGCCAAATCCGACGCGCGCGGGCAAGCTCTCGGCGCGATGGAGGCTTTGCGAGGCACCGGGATGCACGGCGGAAGGCCCGCAAGCGTGTCTTTTGTGCCGCAGGACGGCCCCGTGCGCTTCGCCGCGAACGGCCGCGCCGTCGGGCTGCACTCGTTGACTCTCGCGCACACGCGACGCTCGACCGCAGTTCACGGCCCCGGCGGAGTCGTCTCCACCGTAGAGCACGCGTTCGCGGCGCTGGCCGGCGCAGGCGTGTGGCGCGACGTCTGCCTCGAGGTGGACGGAGACGAGCTCCCACTCCTCGATGGGACGGCCGCGCGATACTTCGACGCCATCGACGCGCTCGCGATCGAGCCCTCTGCTCCTCCGACGGAGATCGCGAGCGAGGCCGTCATCGAGATCGACGCGAGCCGCTATCACTTCGCGCCTGGCCTTGGCGTGCACGTGGAGGTCTCGCTCGAGTGGCACGACGACCGACTCGCGCAGCGCGCCTCTTGGGGCGGCTTGAAGTCTGACTTTCGCGAGCGCATCGCGACAGCGCGCACGTTCGCGTTCGAGCGAGACCTATCCTTTTTGGGAGCGACCGGGCTCGCGCGACACGTCGATCCCGAGAGCGTCGTGCTCATCGCTCGTGACATCCACTTCGCCGGTCGCCCGTTCACGCCCGACGAGCCGGCGCGGCACAAGCTGCTCGACCTCATCGGCGACGC
This sequence comes from Myxococcales bacterium, assembly GCA_043784605.1. Lineage (GTDB taxonomy): Bacteria > Myxococcota_A > Polyangia > Polyangiales > Polyangiaceae > JANYHY01. The sequence goes on from JAYVYD010000234.1 coordinate 3,540, forward strand.
CTACTTGCACGGCGGGCCACCCATCGGCCGTGTGCGTGCGCACCGCCCCGGACACGCGGCGAATCATGCGGCATTCGCGCGCGCGAAGGAGCTCGGCGTGATCGTCGCGCGCCGCGCATGAAGCAAGCAGCCCTCGCGCTCTCCATGGTCATGCTAGCCGGCGTCGCGCGCGCGGAGGACGAAGACGAGCTACCCAACCGCTCGCGTCCGCAGACGCTGCCCGAGCTCACGCACCGCTTCACGGAGGTGAGCGGAGAGACGACCTTCGCCTCGCTCGCACTCGCGCCAACGACCCAGGACCCACGCACGCAGATGACGGTACGCATCGAGCGCTTCGGCTTCGAGATCCCGGTCCTCTCGCGGCGCTGGTTCGTCGGCGGCGCGTACTCGTTCGCGCTCGGTGACGTCGTCCGGGGCTCGCCTCGACTCATCTCCGGCAACCCCGAGGTGTTCGTGCGCGGCACCTGGGCGTCGGTGACGGGCATCGCGTTCGGCGGCGGCTTCGCGCTCGTCGCGCCGACTCGCGGGTATGACGGCACGGACGCGCTCGGCGTCGCGCTCGCGGCGGGCTCGGTACGCGCTTGGGATCGCGCCGTATTCGACCCGAACGCGCTCACTCAGCGTGCGTTCATCGACATGCGCGACGTCGCGGGTCCTCTCGTCGTGCAGTATCGCCAGGCGCTCGAGATCGCCGCGGACACTCGTCTCAAGACCCGAACGACCTTCGCTGCCGTGGGCACGCTCTACGTCGGCGTCCGCATCACGAGCCTGCTCTCCGCCGGCGCGCAGCTCGTCGAGTATTACAGCCTCGAGCCCGATGTCTCCGACGTCACGCGCGCGCATTGGTCGTTCGGCGGCGACGTTCGAGTGACCACGCGGTACTTTCAGCCCATGGTCGCGGTGATGACGAGCCTTGGCTCACCGCTGCGCGCGCTCTCGAGCTTCGGCTCACCGCTGCTCGGTTCGTCACCGGAGTCGTTCGTCGGTGTTCGCATCGGGTTGTCTTTCGTGCTGGATACGGGCGAAGAGAAAGGGAGTCGTTGATGCGCGCGATCGTCATCGCTAAGTTCGGAGGTCCCGAGGTGCTGGAGCTGCGCGACGTGCCAGCGCCGGAGCCGACCAAGGGCGAGGTGCGCGTGCGCGTGCGAGCGTCCGCGATCAATCGCGCAGACCTGCTGCAGCGCATGGGCGCTTACCCGCCACCGCCAGACGCGCCGGCGGACATCCCGGGACTCGAGCTCGCGGGCGAGGTCGACGCGCTAGGGCCGCACGTCCGAGGTCTCGCGGTGGGTGACCGCGTCTTCGGTCTCGTCGGCGGCGGCGCATATTCCGAGTACGTCGTCGCACACGAGCGAACACTCGCGAAGATCCCCGACGGCGTCTCGTTCACGGACGCAGCAGCGATCCCCGAGGCCTTCCTCACCGCCTACGACGCGATGGTCACACAGTGCGGACTCGCTGCGGGCGAGACCGTGCTCATACATGCAGTAGGCAGCGGCGTGGGCACTGCTGCCGTGCAGATTGCCAAAGCGATCGGAGCTCGCTCGATCGGGACTGCGCGCACGCAAGACAAGCTCGCTCGTGCGAAATCGCTCGGAATGAACGAGGGGATTTGCGTGCAAGATGCACTGTTCTCCGATGGCGTCCTCTCGCTCACGAACGGGCAGGGCGCCGACGTGGTGCTCGAACTCGTCGGCGGCGCCTACGTCGCGCAGGACCTAATGTGCACCAAGGTCACCGGTCGCATTGTCGTCGTGGGTCTCGTTGGCGGAGCGCGCGTCGACTTCGATCTTGCCGCGCTCTTGCGAAAGCGGATCACCCTGCGAGGCACGGTGATGCGCGCGCGCCCGCTCGAAGAGAAGATCGCAGCCGCGCACGTACTCGCCCGGAACATCGCGCCGCTCGTCGCGACCGGCGCCTACAGGCCCGTCATCGACGCCGTCTTGCCGCTCGCCGAGGCCCGCAAGGCGCACGAGCTCATGGCGAGCAACGCAAACTTCGGCAAGATCGTGTTGGAGATCTGATCAGTGACTACGTGCGTGCGTCAGACATAGCGAGCGGGGAGCGCCGCACTTGGCGCAGGAGCACACGCGGATGTCGGTGCCGTCGTCCTCTTTCGCGCCGCAGATCGCGCACGCCCGCCCGCCGGTAGGCTTCGGCGCATCGCCTTGCTCGACGCGTCGCGCGGCCTGTCGAACGCGGACGTTGCGGCCGCGCAGGAACGAACGCCAATACCCCCCGAAGAAGAGCGCGTAGTTCGCAGTGGCCGCGATGATCGCCCCGCGCTCGACCCAACCGCCCGTCACGAGTTGGTAGAACAAGCTCGCCCCCGCGATCCAACCGAGCCACTTCACCTTCACCGGGATGATGAACATCAAGAGGATCTTCGCGTCAGGGAAAATCGTCGCGTATGCGAGGAAGAGCGTCTCCAGCAAGAAGAAGTTGCCAGCGCCTCCGAGCAGCGCCGCAACGAGGGTCGTGCCGAGCATGCCGAGCAGGTAGAACGCGTTGAGCTTGAACGCGCCCCACTCTTGCTCGAGGTTGGTGCCCATCATCCACACGAAGTAGATCCCGAACATCATCAGGATCGGCCGCGGCAGCGGGAGTGAGCCGGTTGGCGGCGGCAAGAAGACGAACGTGATCAGCCGCCACACCTCTCCACGACGCACGGCGCCCATGTCGAGCACGAGTCGCTCTTCGATGCCTGGGCGCACGTACGTGAGCACGAACGCGAGCGCCATCCCCGCGGCGATGAAGTACGTGACGTTGGGGATCGCGAAGCGACCGAGGCGTCGCTCGAGGCGCGCGAAAAGGCGTTCCATCTACCTCGTGGATTACTACGCCAACACTCTTGCTGCCACGTTCGATTGCGTTCGCCCGTGGGCCACGGCACGTTCAGTTGAACGGCGCTCCGCATTGCTGCCACTGCACGACCTTGCCGATGTCTCCAGGCTGCGCCGCGGTGCGGCCCTTCGACGTGTCTGGGATTGGCATGGCTTGGGTGCCGCAAGACCCGTGCAGATTGCACACGAACGACGCGGCGTCGATGTCGATGGTGCATGGGTTCACGTACGGCTTGCCGCCGACTTTGTACGTGGTGAGATTCGCGTATGCGCTCGCGGGATCGTTGATGAACGGATTGAGCGCGGTGCCGCCGTGGCAGTTGCTATCGGCGCAAGCCCACTTGCCCGTCGCTGCCATGAGCGGCCAGATGTCCGTCGAGAACTTCACCTGACAAGTGCCGCCGTCGATCGGCCCCGCTCCATTGCAGAGAGCGCCGCTGTCTCCGCCGGACGCGCTTCCGTCGATGTTGGTCGCGGGAAAGTGATCGTGCGACAACCCCGAAGGGTTGCCGTAGTTGGCGTTCGTCTCGAGGTTGCACGCCATGAACGCGCCGATGCTCGAACTCACGAGCACGAGACAGGCGAGGAGTCCGCGCGTCGTCATCGGATCTCAGTCATAGCAGCAGGCGTGCCCGTTCTCATCACGCGAGATCCGCGGTCGATCGCGCCGTCGGTAGGTCGACCATGATCCACCGACGGGTCGTTCGTTGCCCAGCCCCGCTCGATTTCTGCTGAAATAAGCGGGACTCGTGCGTGGCCCGGGCCGTGCAGAACGTGGGTGTGAGGTCCACCATGCACAAGCCCCTCCTCCTCGCCGTCGTCACCGCCATCGCTCTCGCCTGCGCGACAGGCTGCGCGAGTGTCGCTCCCTACGAGCGCGGCACTCTCGCGCATCCGTCGATGAGCCCCCAGGATCTCGCGTCCGGTCTCGACGAGCACGTTCGCGCAGTCTCCGAAGGCGCGACCGGCGGATTCGGGGGCGGCGGAGGCGGCTGCGGCTGCAATTAGAAGTTGAGTTTAGTAGGGTAAGGCGGTGCGCGCTCCGAGACTGAACGGTCCGAGCGACGGTCCCTACTCTCGCTTCACTCGAGTGTGCGGCGCCGGCGTTGTAGCCCTAGCCTTGGTCCTCGGGTTCGCGCCTGGTGCTCGTGCTGCCTCGGTAGACGATACGACGGCCGCGTCGGTTCAACAGGTGCTCACGGATGACTACGGGTCGGCCGCGTTCGGACCCGCGAAGACCAAGCTCATGGCGCTGCTCGACAAGTGCGCCAAGGCGAAGTGCTCGGCCGCGACCAAGGCGCACATTTTCGTCGCGCTCGGGATGGTGGCATCGCAACTGGGCGCGGCCGACGAAGCGAAGAATCAGTTCGTCTCTGCGTTGCAGCTGAGCGCGACCGCGAGTCTGCCAATATCGGGCACGACGCCGAACATTCGCAACGAGTGGGCCGAAGCTCAGAAGATCGTCGCACCCGCTCCGGTTGCCGAGCCGCCGCCGCCGCCAACTCCCGCCCCCGCAGCTCCTGCTGCCCCGATCGTCGGCAAGATTCCGGGCTGGAACAGCACGACCGCCTTCCAGCTCGCGAGCGCCGGCCTCGCCTCGGACCTCGCGGGCAAGCTCGACGAGTGCATCTCGAAGGACAAGGAGTCGCTCGCGCTCGAGGAGCAGCCGCGCACGCGCATGCACCTCGCGTCGTGCGAGCGCCGCAGCGGCAAGCTGCTCGACGCGCTACGAGACAACACCAAGGCGCTGCAAGGCGGCATGGAGAAGCACGACACGCTCGTCATGCGAGCGGCGCGAGACAAGGTCACCGATCTTCTCGCGCGCATCCCCCACGTCACCTTCGTGGTCCCTGCGGGCATCACCGATCTCGGCGTCACCTTCGATGATCGCGCCGTGCCGAACGACGCGCTGAGCAAGCGATTCTCGATCGATCCTGGCAAGCACACCGTCCACGCCGAGGGCGCGCAGGGCTCCATCCCGCTCACGTTCGACGACGAGGAGTACGACGTCAAGGAGGGCGAGCTGCTCACCGTCACGCTCGCCCTGAAATCCCAGGGCTCCGAGTACCTCACGCCGGGCCAACTCAAGTGCATGCTCGGCGCGAAGAGCCAGGAGGAGGTCGTCAAATGCCTGCCTCAGGACCAGAAATCACTCGTCGTGAAGATCGGCCTCGAGGGCGCCCTCTACACCGACACCAACAGCGTGAACGTGGCCTCTCCGAGCATGAACGCGAACATCGCCTCTCCGACGGCGGGTTGGAACGTTGGCGGCAACTTCCTCGTGGACGTCGTCACCGCAGCCTCGCCCGACGTCGTGTCGTCTGCTTCGCGTCGCTTTCGTGATCGTCGCTACGCGGGCGCGTTGAACGGCGGTTACAAATACAAATTCGTCGGCGTGCAGGCGATGAGCAATCTCTCCATCGAGAGCGACTACGTCTCGGCGGGCGGCGGCGTCGCGCTCACGGCGGACCTGCGCGACAAGCTGCTCACGCCGCGCCTCGCGTACAGCTACTCGCACGACACGATCGGTCGCTCGACCACGCCGTTCAGCGTCTTTTCGCACACGCTGGAGACGCACAACGTCGAGGCCGGTTTGACGATGGTGCTCTCACCGCGCACTTTGTTGTTGGTGTCCGCCACGGCCCAGTTCGAGCGCGGTGATCAGAGCAAGCCCTACCGCTACATCCCGCTCTTCGATCCGTCGCTCGTGGGCCGCATCCCCGTCGGCGCGACGATCGATCTCGTGAACCGCACACGCCTGCCGCTGCGGCCGATCGAGCAGCTGCCCACCGAGCGCGATCGCTATGCGGTCGGCGTTCGACTCGCGCACCGCATC